>JAHIYJ010000092.1 GCA_018814825.1 Candidatus Omnitrophota bacterium | reverse complement strand
TTAAATGGCTGTATAATATAAGGAGGTTGTATAATGAAGTTCGACGGAAAACTGCTGATAATCGGGTGCGGTTCCGTGTCGCAATGCGCCATACCCCTCGTACTCAAGCTCATAGATATGCCTGCCAAGAAGGTCACTGTAATGGATTTCGTCGATAACCGCCACAGGATCAAGGACTCCCTTGATAAAGGCGTAAATTATACCATGGAAAGAGTCACCGCTGATAACTATGAAGAGTTACTCGCTAAACACGCGGGACCGAGTGACATGATCATTGACCTCGCGTGGAATATCGATTGCATCTCTATAGTCAAGTGGTGCAGGGATAATCAAGTTTTATACTGCAATACATCCATCGAGGAATGGAACCCTTATAAAGACGACGAGCGTAATGACCCGGCAAAATACACCCTTTACACGAGGCATATGGAAATCCGCAGGAAACTCGCCGAATGGGGAAACAACGACAAGGCTTCCACCGCCATTGTTGACCACGGCGCGAACCCGGGCCTGGTTTCACATTTCACCAAACACTCTCTCATAGGCATCGCGGAAAAAATCCTGAAAGAAAAACCAAAGGACCCGAGAAAAAAACAGCTTGAAGAGGCCCTCCGGAATACAAACTTCCCGAGGCTTGCCCAGCTTGAAGGGGTCAAGGTAATACACATAAGCGAACGCGACATGCAGATCACTAATAAACCTAAAGAAGTAAATGAATTCGTAAATACATGGAGTATTGAAGGTTTTTTTGAAGAAGGTGTCGCGCCTGCCGAACTCGGTTGGGGCACACACGAACGCTATATACCTAAAAATGCATATTTCCACAAGACAGGCCCGGGCAATCAAATCTGCCTAAGCACCATAGGTATGAAAACCTGGGTGCGTTCATGGGTCCCGTGCGGAGAGATTACGGGGATGGTAATACGCCACGGAGAGGCTTTCAGCATCTCTGACAGGCTTACAGTATGGGAAAACGGTAAAGCCGTTTACAGGCCGACTGTCCACTACGCGTACTGCCCGTGCGACGCCGCCATAAACTCCCTGCATGAACTCGAGATGAGACAGTTTAACATTCAGGGAAAACAGCGGATCATGAGCGACGAGATAATAGACGGCAGGGATGAGCTAGGCGTCCTTCTCATGGGACATGATTTCAAGTCATGGTGGTGCGGCAGCCTCTTAGACATACATGAAGCGCGCAAACTGGTCCCTCACCAGAATGCCACAACCATGCAGGTGGCTATCTCAGTGGTCTCGGCCGCGATATGGATGACCAAAAACCCTAAAAAAGGCTTCCTGCTGCCGGATGACGTGGAACACGAAGAGATACTTAAGATATCTCTCCCGTATATAAAGCCATTTATATCGGAAGTTGTTGACTGGACTCCTCTTAAGAACATAAACACCAAATTCACCAAATTCGATATCACAAAACCCAAAGAAGAAGATGTCTGGCAATTCGTCACTTTTCTTGCTAACCCAAGGGATAGGCAGTACCTATATGAATCAAACGCAGCAAAACAACCTGAAACCTCTAAAGTCCAAGCCTGACCCAAGCGGGATTGAGGCGCTTATAAGGGCGATGCTGAAAAAACACCGCACACCCTTCATGCTTATAAGACGCTCTGTCCTGGAAAAACAGTACTACCGTTTCAGAAAATACCTGCCTGAGGTAACACCTTATTACGCAATAAAGGCGAATCCGTATCCCGGTATAATCAAGACCTTCGTGAAACTCGGCGCGAGCTTTGACGTGGCCAGCGCCAACGAGATGAAACAGGTCCTGAGGCTCGGGGCTACATCATCAAAGATAATATTTGCCAATACAATCAAATCCAGCGAAGATATCGAGTTCGCCCGCCGGCGCAGGGTAAGGCTGATGACCTTTGACAATGAACCTGAGCTTTACAAAATAGCTAAGTCTTATCCAAAGGCACACGTCCTGGTGCGCATCAAGGTAGCGAACCAGGGAAGCGTAGTGGAGCTCTCCCTTAAATTCGGGGCTGACGCGGACCAGGCGTATTTTATGCTCCGTAAGGCCAAGGCCCTGGGTCTGGTGCCTGTCGGGGTCAGTTTTCACGTGGGGAGCCAATCGACCAATGTGGAAAATTACCTGCAGGCCCTGGAAATCACGTCAAATATACTCAAGGAATCAAAGGCAAACGACCTGCCATTGAAGATAGTGGATTTAGGGGGCGGTTTCCCGATACAACACTTTGATAACGAGATAGGGATAAATTTTGAGAGGATGACACATCAGATACGAAAACAGATGAAGACGATGTTTGACAGGTCCGTGAAATTTATCGCTGAGCCTGGCAGGTTCCTGGCTGGACCGGCCGGAATCCTCGTGACCCAGGTCATAGGGAGGACGTTCCGCAATAATAAAAATTATTACTACCTTAACGACGGCATATACGCTGACTTCTCAGGCATGGTATTTGACCACTGTAAATATGAGTTTAAGACGTTCAGGCGCGGGCCCAGGTTCCTGAGCGCCCTGGCAGGGCCTACATGCGACTCTTTTGATACGCTCTCCATGAATGAGGAAATACCCGAGCTTTACGTAGGCGACGTGGTATATGTAAAAAACATAGGCGCGTATTCCTGCGCCAGCGCTGTCCCCAACTTCAATGGTTTTTCTCCTGCAAGAATCATAATGGTTTAAGCAGCGTAATTAATCCCTTCCATATGTTTTTACTAAATCTAAGATTTCTTTTGAAAGGCCCTTTTTCAGTTGTCCCGCGGAAAGCCTCCAGCGCCAGTTCCCTTCTGACTTAGAAGGAGTATTCATCCTGGCCTCCTGACCCAATCCAAGGATATCCTGCATCGGTATAATGACTGTATTGGATATGGATGACTCACACATCTTTATGAATTCAATGTTGACATTATCCACCCCCACTTCATGGCCAAGATACCCGGAGAGCCTCTTTTTTTCCTCCCCGGACGCCTCGTTTACGAACCAGCCTTTTACGGTATTATTATCATGCGTTCCGGTATAGGCCACGCAATCATGGATAAAGTTACACGGCAGGTACGGATGACGAGGATTATCTTCCCCGAACGCGAATAATAAGACCCTCATGCCAGGAAATCTGAATTTACACATGACTTTTTTTACATCAGGCGTAATAATGCCCAGATCTTCGGCGATGATTGGGAGCCTTGGAAAAGTCTTTAAGAGAGTCTTGAAAAAATTATTAGCAGGGGCCTTAACCCATCTGCCCCTAATGGCTGTTTTCTCATGAGCCGGAACCTGCCAGAAAGCCACAAAGCCCCTGAAATGATCGACCCTTACTATGTCAAAAAGCCTTAAAGCGTGCCTGAATCGCCTGATCCACCACTTATACCCGGTCTTCCTGAGCATCCCCCATCTGTAGACGGGGTTGCCCCATAATTGTCCGCTCTTACTGAAGCAATCGGGGGGCACGCCTGAGACATAAGAAGGCTTCTTTTTTCTATCCAGCTTAAAAAGAGAGGCGTTGTTCCAGACATCAGAACTGTCAAACATTACATATATGGGCATATCGCCTATCACTTTTATGTTGTGCTTAGAGCAGTACTTTTTGAGCGACAGCCACTGCCTGAAGAAAATGTACTGCAGAAATTTTTCTTTCTCCATCTCATCCCGGAATCTATCCCTGGCAGATCTAATGGCGTCTGGTGATTTATCCCTGAACTTTTTCTCCCATTCATTCCAGGGTTTTCCTCCGCTATGCCTTTTTAAAACGAAAAAAAGCGCATAAGGTTCCAGCCAGCTGGAATTACCATAACAAAAACTCTTATAAGAATAGTTCAACTCCACACCTTTTCTAAAATGTCTATAAGCGGCGTCAAATAGCCTCTCTTTATATTTGACCGCTCCTATGTAATCGCAATATTCTTCCGGAAAATCAGGTTTTGGTTTCAG
>JAHIYJ010000091.1 GCA_018814825.1 Candidatus Omnitrophota bacterium | reverse complement strand
TTTGTTTAAAAAAAGGATTCCTGGGACTAGATTTGGATCAAAAAGATGATCTCCTGACCATTTTTTTAGGTTATCCTCGATTGATTCCTTGGGGACAGCGCCCAAAGCAGTCTGCCAGGACGCGCGATACCCTATGCTAAACCCTGCATAAAGATCTGGGGCATTGTTTGCGTAGTCCCCATAAAAAATTTCTTCTCCCAAGTAAACATTATTAACCACGATTTTATCATGCTTTTCATCACGCCACTCTTTTAATTTTTTAGATATGTCTTCTTTTAAGAGCTCTGTTTCTCTGCCGGGCTTAACTATGCCGTTTCGCTCTCGGTCTTCTTGATTGATATAAATAGCGCCGAAGCTTATTGAGTAGGCCTTGGTTTTTGACCAATCAATATCCGCTAACAATTCAGCGCCTGAGTCAGCATGTGGATTTTTTAGTTCTAAATAGCCATTGTCTCTAAGCCAGCTGTTAATATGGGCAGTCCTTCTAAATGTGCCAAAACCATGATCTGATAAAACAATAATCGTGTCTTCTTTATCTATCCTTTTCATGACATTGCCCAGTATAGCATCCATTTTTTTATACCAGGCTTTTATGATCTCTTTGTATTCTTCCCGGGCATCTTTCTCATATAAAGGATGTTGAGGGTCAATATAGCGCCAGAACATATGCTGGATGATATCCGGGGATTCAAAATAACAGAAAAGGACACCCTTTTTAAAGCGTTCAAGTTCAAAATCAAGCATTGCTTTCTTTTCTCTTAAAATTTCATTGGCCTCATCTAAAAAAGGTTTTTCCGAGAGCCTTTTTTCATTAACTGCCCATGTATGCATTGGCATGCCTTGAGTATAATAGAGCCCAATGCTATTCGCCAGTTCTTTGCTGTATCTTTTAGGGTAGGAGATTTGAAAGAAGGGATTTCTGGGATCAAAATTAATCGGACTGACATAAAGTTTAAACTCAGGCTGGGTTTCTACAAGATAAAACTTAAACACCCCTTTAACTTTTTTTAACAAACCTAATTTAAAAGTTACTTCTTTCCATTCGCTCCACTGGTCCTTTGCAAGTTCAAATTTATTGCCTTGATATTCCACCAGAATGCTATTCTGGTTTTTTTGAAGCGAGACCTTGAGAGGGACCTTTACGTTATCAGCTTTACCGCTTGGGGCAGCCAAGCTCGGCCCAATGAGATTCATAATCATGACCGGAGATTTCTTGACCCAGAATACCATGCCTCCTGTATCCTTATCTTTATCTAGAGGTTCTGTGGTATAAAAGGTAAATGTACCTTGTGTTCCAAGGATATCAGGCACTCCCATTCCGGAAAGCATTCGCCCGTGCAGTTTATCAGGAGGAAAGGTAGCCGGACAAGAAATTATGACTGTAGGGATTTTTTCTTCAGATGTGTATTGCCAAAAACACTTACTTTTTATGGCCCGCCTGAATTTGCCTTTTTCGATAGTAGAAAGAGATAACCTGAGACCGTATGTTTTTGGGTCCCTTATTATAAAATCAAAGATGCCATTTTTCCCAGGATTTTGACCTGTGGCGAATCCTGCCCAGGCCACAGGAGACTGAGGTGGATTGGTTGTCGCGAGATTCCTGTAAGATCCCCGCTCTTTTAATAGAGAAAAGTTAGGGAGCCTGCCTTCTTCCATCATTGGTTCAATAATTTCAGGGCTAAGGCCATCGAATCCTAAGATTACGATCTTCTTATCAAATTTAGATCCTTTTTTAGTCATAGTTACTCCTATCGTAATTAACCCTAAAAACATTATAGTTAAGAGAAGGATTATAATTATCCTTTTCTGCTTCTTGAGAGATCTAAATATTTTTTTAGAGAGCAGGGAAAATATACCCAGAGAACTTAATAAAACCACTAACCAAGATCCTAAGCTAGAAATGGTAAACCCTGTCCCAGGATCGATATAGCCTAAAAGCATGATTTTTTAATCCTCTTCCAAGTCTCTGGCATATTTTCAAGGTTATTTTAACACGTATAAATAATTTTTTAAACCAAAATATATCTTTAAAATAAATCACTTAATCTTTTCTACCTTTTCAGATGGTTCTTACAGTCTTCAGCCGTAAAAAAATTCCTTCCAAATTGCGCTGGGAAAGTTTATAATAAGGGCAATTCATGGTTTATGTATGAGGAGGGTTCATTCCCGCAGGGATGAATGTAAGGTATAATGAGAAAATATATACTGCCGGCCCTGATAGCCGCGCTTGTAATATCAACATGCGTTATTATACTTAATAGAAAGAAGGAGCCAAAAGGCAGGCTCGCTTTTATAATAGACGACTGGGGTTATAACAATAAGAATGTAGATTCGCTCTTAGCCATAAAGAGGCCTGTTACGGCGGCTATACTGCCCAGCTTGCGGTATTCCAGGGAGATAGCTGATAAAATAAAAGAGAAAAATGACCTGTATGACATAATCTTGCACCTTCCTCTCGAGTCAAAGAGCAACAGGGCTGCCGAGCGCGATACGATACGAACCAGCATGTCAGATAATGAGGTGATAACGCTCCTGGAAAAAGGTCTGGAGAGCGTACCCTGCGCCATAGGCGTTTCCAACCACCAGGGATCAAAGGCGACACAGGATAAACGGGTGATGAGTTTAATATTGGGAGAGCTTAAAAAAAGAAAATTATTTTTCTTAAACAGCGTGACCGCGCCTGACTCTGTCTGTTCCGATATAGCGGAAGGCCTGGGGGTAAAATACGCGGAACGAGATGTCTTTCTTGACCTTACAGACCAGACAGACGTTAAGCATTTCGAGGCCTATATAAGAAAGCAGATTAGAGAGCTCGCGGAGATTGCCTTGAGCAATAAAACAGCGATAGGCATAGGGCATACAAGATCCGCCACGTTAAAGGTCATAAAAGAACTGATACCCGAACTGGAGGGGCAGGGCATTGAAATAGTGCCGTTAAAGGAACTGGTAAGGTAGTATGCGAAAATCCGGATTTTTGTTATGTATAGTTCTAGTTTTTACGTTGACTTCCTGTGCCAGGGCTCCTGTAAGGACACAGAGTCCGCATACGCTCGGGCCCTATTCCACAGTGCCTGAAGGAGTCATGACCGTGCCTGAGATATTCAGGAGCGACGTGATGCATGAGGTAGGGCCGGGGGAAACAGTATGGCGTTTGAGTCGGATGTATGACGTGGGGGTCCAGGATATAGTAAATACCAACAGCCTGGCGGATTCCTCAAAATTGGAAAAAGGCCAGAAATTACTGATACCAAATGCCGCTCCATTAAGGTCTGTTATACCGATATGGCCCTCCAATAAATGGAAATATATAATCATACACCACAGCGCCACAGACGTGGGCAAGGCGCTTTCGTTTGATTATGTACATTCACATAAGAGGCACTGGAAGGGGCTTGGCTATCATTTTGTAATCGATAACGGTACCTCCGGTAAAAAAGACGGCCAGATAGAAGTCTCTCCCCGTTGGGTACATCAGGAAGACGGCGCGCACTGCAAGGCAGGCGGCATGAATTATAAAGGCATAGGGATTTGCCTCGTCGGAAACTTTAATTCAGGCACTGTGTCGCCTCAGCAGATGGAAGCACTTGTCAGCCTGGTGAAAGAACTAAAGAAACATTACCGTATCCCTGATTCCAGGATAATGGGCCATGGCCAGGTTCCCGGGGCCAATACTGACTGTCCCGGGAAGAGATTCCCCTGGAATGATTTCTGGCGCCGCCTGAAATCATAAAATCATTGCAATATTTCCTGCCGCGTTATAACATATATACGAATAAAAACCACACGCGCCCATAGCTCAATTGGATAGAGTGCCGCCCTACGAAGGCGTAGGTTCCCCGTTCGAGCCGGGGTGGGCGCGCCATCCTTCGACGCGGCCGCTAAAACGGCCTTGCTCAGGATGTTTCTTGATGTGTTAAGAAAAGTGTATTTCTCGGAGGAGTGCCAGAGCGGTTGAATGGGGCGGTCTCGAAAACCGTTAGAGTCGCAAGGCTCTCGAGGGTTCGAATCCTTCCTCCTCCGCCACTCATACTAATCAATGCGCGATTTTTCTAAACCCAACTCCATCTTGCTCGAGACCAATAGGTTTGACAAGGATAATCAAAGGTCTTTGGCTTTCACCGATCCTTTCAGGATAATCTCCTGCCGCAGAATAGAAGATGTCCGCACCGCGTTTTCAGAGATAGAGAGATTTTTAAGAAAAGGCTATTACGCGGCCGGTTATATCTCTTACGAGGCGGGTTTCGCTCTTGAGGACACGCTTGAACGATTGCAGGAAGAATCTGCTTTACCCCTGCTATGGTTTGGGATTTATAAGGGCCCCGTAATCTCTAAAGCCAGAGACAATAGCTTATCAAATTCCAAAAAGGCGTCTTATAAAATGTCCAATCTGCGTTCTAATACCTCGCGCAAAGAATACGTCGATAATATTAAAAAAATTAAGGGATTTATCAGATGTGGAGATACTTACCAGGTTAATTACACGTTTAAGTATAAATTTGATTTTAGAGGATCTGCGTATGGCCTGTATAAGGACCTCAGGGGGAATCAGAGGGTTTCTTACTCCGCGTTTATAAATGCCGGGGGCTTTTCAATACTGTCACTCTCGCCCGAACTTTTTTTCAGGAAAGACAGGGATATCATAGAAGTCAGGCCCATGAAAGGGACTCTTGACCGCGGGATAGACCTGAAAGAAGACAGGCGCAATATGGAGATCCTGGGGCAGAGCCTTAAGGACAGAAGCGAGAATGTCATGATAGTGGACCTGTTGAGGAGTGACCTTGGCAGGGTGTCTGAGCCGGGTACTGTCAGGACGCGGAAACTTTTTCAGGTGGAGAAATATGAGACCCTTCTCCAGATGATATCCATTGTCAGCGCCAGGCTCAGGAAAGATGTCGGCCTTTACGATTTATTTAAGGCCATATTCCCGTCCGGTTCTGTGACAGGCGCGCCAAAGATAAGCACCATGAAGATCATAAACGGCCTGGAAAAAGAGCCCCGCGATGTTTATACGGGCGCTATCGGTTTTTTAGCGCCTGACGACGAGGCTGTTTTCAACGTGGCCATAAGAACCATACTGGTGGACAATAAGACAGGAAAGGCCGAGATGGGGGTCGGAAGCGGCATTGTGTATGACTCAGATCCCGATAAGGAATTTGAGGAGTGTAAATTAAAGACAAATTTTTTGACCCAAGCCAGAGAAGATTTCAGGCTTATTGAGACCATACTCTGGCGGCGCGGGAAAGGGTATTATCTCCTTAGTCGTCATCTTAAAAGGCTTTATTCCTCAGCCGATTACTTTGGTTTTAAATATGAAAGGAAACGCCTTGAGAAGCAATTAGAAAAACTTGAGAAAAAGTTTAAGGGCCATTATCATTACAGGGTCAGGGTTTTATTGGATAGGGACGGAAAAATCAGGAGCTGTTTTTTCAGGATTCCAGGCAGTGGGGATAAGGTAAACAGAGTCAGGTTTTCCGGGAAAAAGGTTTCAAGCAAAGAGATATTTTTTTATCACAAGACGACCAGGAGAAATCTATACGATGAAGAATTGAAAAAATGGAGAAATAAAGGTTACTTTGACGTTATATTCACCAATGAAAAAAATCAGATTACAGAAGGGGCGATTTCTAATATAATAATAAAAAAAGGCAAATCCTATTACACCCCTCCTGTCACATGCGGGCTTTTAAACGGGGTATATCGCGGGTATCTTTTGGATAGCAAGAAAATTCCCTTAAAGGAAAAAGTACTGCGCGAAAGCGATGTCAGGGGTGCGGATGAGATATATATGGTAAATTCAGTCCGTGGTATGGTAAAGGTGGTTTTATGAATAAAGACAGTTTTTACATGAATCAGGCACTTAAGGAAGCAAAGAAGGCGTTTGATAGTGATGAAGTGCCTGTTGGGGCAGTGATAGTCTATAAGGGCTCGATAATAGCTAAGGCCCATAACCAGATAGAGACGCTGAAAGACCCGACAGCTCATGCCGAGATGATAGCGATCACTCAGGCAGCGAATTACCTTCAAAATGAAAGGTTGATAGGGTGTTCGTTGTATGCTACAATTGAACCCTGCAGTATGTGTGCGGGAGCGATGGTGCTTGCCAGGATAGACAGATTGATATACGGTGCAGGCGACCCAAAGACAGGCGCGTGCGGTTCAGTGGAAGACGTAATCAATAACAGGAAATTAAATCATAGAGTAAAGGTGAAAAAAGGCGTTTTAGAAGAAGAGACCAGTTCTTTAATAAAGGAATTTTTCAAAGTAAAGAGAAGCGGGAAAAAATCGGAGAGGTTGCATAGTCCGGCTTAATGCGGCGGTTTGCTAAACCGTTGTACGGATGAAAGTCCGTACCCAGGGTTCGAATCCCTGCCTCTCCGCCATGGTTCGGACGCGGCCCCTCGACAAACTCGGGGCCTTGCTCACTATTTTATCATTACTAAATCGAACCATGACCCTGAGCAAGCGAACGAAGTGAGCGCGTCAAAGGGCAAAACGCAAAAAGAAATCATATGACATATATCCCATTTGCTCGAAAACACAGGCCGCAGGATTTTGACGGGGTCATAGGCCAGGAGCATATAACCACCACTCTTAAGAACGCTATTTCTTTAAACAGGGTTCACCACGCCTATCTGTTTGCCGGGCCCCGGGGTATCGGCAAGACCTCAACAGCTAGGATACTGTCTAAGGCCTTAAACTGCGAAAAAGGCCCTACGCCGACTCCATGCAATAAATGCGTATCTTGCCAGGAGATAACAGGCGGCTCAAGCATGGATGTGATAGAGATAGACGGCGCCTCAAATCGCGGCATAGACGAGATCAGGAATCTGCGCGAGACAGTCAAATACTCCCCCTCAAACGGCCGTTACAAGATCTATATAATAGACGAAGTCCATATGCTCACCACCGAGGCCTTTAACGCTCTTTTAAAGACACTGGAAGAGCCGCCCGCTCACGTAAAATTTATCTTCGCCACCACTGAGCCGCACAAACTTCCAGCGACCATACTTTCACGCTGTCAAAGGTTTGATTTCAGGCGCATACCCGTGAAGGATATTATCGCGAAACTCAAAGAACTTGCCGTGCAGGAAAAGCTCGATATAGAAGAGGATGTTTTTTTATACGCGGCCAGCTCATCCGAGGGCAGTATGCGCGACGCGGAAAGCGTATTAGACCAGCTTTCTTCTTTTTCCAAGGGGAAGATCCGCCTGGAAGACGCGGTGGAATCACTTGGCATGATCAATCAGGAAACCCTTTTTAAAGCAGCTGGTTTTATAATAGGCAAGGACACAAAAGGCGCTTTATTGCTCGTGGGAGACATACTGAATTCCGGAAAAGACGCCAGACAATTTCTCACGGAGCTCCTAGGGCATTTCAGGAATATAATGATTATAAAGTCAGGTGTATCCTCCGAAGAACTGATAGACCTGCCAAAAGACGCAATAGAAAAAATAAAGACGCAATCACAGGGACTTTCCCAGGGAGATATATTTTATATCATAAGCGTGTTATCTAACGGCCTCAAGATGATAAAACAGCTTCTCCCTGAAAGAATAGTCCTGGAGCTCTGCGTGATAAAATTAACGTCAAGGGATTCTATCTCCTCGATCGAGGAGATACTGGCAAAATTGCCTGAACTGGAAAAGCATTCTTCTGGCTTACCCGAACCAGCCCCGCAGGCACCAAGGACAGTTGTCCCGGAAAAATACTCAAGGGATATTAAGAAAGCGGATAATAATACAGAAAAGGCAGTCCTGAGCAGTCCTTCCGGCGCGTCTGGCTCCGTGGAAATTTCCAGAGCAAAAGACGCGTGGCCGATTCTCGTAAAAGCCATGGCCGTAAAAAAGATGTCGATTTCGACTTATCTGGCCGAAGGGGAGCCTGATTCAGTCAACGGCCACATTATCTCGGTGGCCTTTCCGAGAGAGTTGAATTTTCACAGGGAGGTGCTTGAGGAAAAACACAATAAAGACGCTGTAGAAGCGGCCCTATCACAGATACTGGATGTACGCGTGAGCCTACGGTTTATAGCCACCGACAGGGAGATAAAGAAGCCTGAGCCGGAAAGTCCCTCGTCCATTATTACCAAAGAAGAACTTAAGAAAAAAGAACCTATAATAGACACCGCCCTTAACATATTCGGAGGAAAAATCCTCCGCTCCACGAGAAACGCTTAAGATGGCCGCCTATACGAGATCAATGCAGGACTTGATAGAGCATTTCAAGAAAATGCCTAGTATCGGCTCAAAGACGGCCGAGCGCATGGCCTTTTATGTCCTGAAATCATCTGCGAAAGACATGGAAAATTTTTCGTCAGCCATAAGAAGAGTGAAAGAGCAGGTAAGGTTTTGCAGTAAATGCGGCAATCTCAGTGAGGCGGACCTGTGCGGTATCTGTAATGACTCCCGGCGTGATAAAAGCGTGGTGTGCGTGGTAGAGCAGCCTAACGACCTTATTCTCATAGAGAAGTCAGGTCACTATAAGGGTACCTATCATGTGCTCTTCGGGGCTATATCTCCTCTGGATGGTATTGGGCCGGACGAGATAAGGCTAAAGGAGCTGATAGCCAGGGTTAAGAGTGACAAGGTAAAAGAGGTTATTATAGCCACAAACTCAAACGCCGAAGGCGAGACAACAACACTTTACATTTCCAAAGAGCTGAAACCGTTCAAGATTAAAATAACCCGCATAGCGTATGGCATACCTGTAGGCGGGGGCCTTGAGTACATAGACCAGGCCACACTGGTAAGGGCTCTTGAGGGCCGGCATTCACTTTAGCTTGACAAATATAACGGGTGATTATAAAATAATAAGACATTTTACTTATAAAAGGAATTAATCATGGCAATGATAGAAGTCAGATGGCACGGTAGAGGCGGCCAGGGAGCCAAGACAGCTTCTCAGTTCTTGGGTGAGGCGGCCCTTAACACAGGTAAATATATCCAGGCATTCCCTGAGTATGGGCCTGAAAGGGCGGGCGCGCCTATGAGGTCATATACGCGAATAAGCGATAAGACTATAACAGTCCATAGCTCTGTAACCAATCCGGACATTGTAGTGGTAATAGACCCTACGCTAGTGGGCAGCATAGATGTAACAGAAGGTCTTGGCGACAAAGGCGTGATCTTGGTCAATACAGATAAAATCCCCCAGGAGATGAGAAAAGAGCTTAATTTCACAAAGGGTAAGGTAGCCACAGTGGACGCCACGAAGATTTCACTTGAGACCCTGGGCATGCCGATGCCGAACATGCCGATGCTCGGGGCTTTATTAAAGGTGAATAATCTCGTGTCAATAGAAGAGCTGTCCGAAAGGGTAAGGGCAAAGTTCTCGAAGAAGATAGGCGAGGAAAAGACAAACGCCAACATAGAAGGCATTAAACGCGCGTACAAAGAAGTGAATATAGGCTGATCATGAGTGAAAACCTTAAAAATTCCAGAGAAATACCGATAGGTGGTAAAATCATAGAGGCTGGCAACGCCGCGAAGTATGATACAGGCTCCTGGCGCACTTTCAAGCCCGAAGTGGATAAGAAAAAGTGCATAAACTGCCTGCAGTGCTGGATATTCTGCCCTGATTCGTCCATAAAAGTCGAGGATGGTAAGATGACGGGTTTTGACTATGAGCACTGTAAGGGTTGCGGAATATGCGCGTCCATCTGTCCGGTAAAGTGCATAGAGATGAAGAAAGAAATTAAATAAGACACCGAGAAGGAAGTAAAATGACAAAGAAAAACCTTGTCCCGTTTACAGGCGATCAGGCGGTAGCGTACGCCATGAAACAGATAGACCCGGACGTGGTAGCCGCATACCCTATTACCCCGCAAACAGAAATAGTCATAAATTTCTCAAGCTATGTCGCTAACGGCCAGGTTTCCACGGAAATGATACCTGTGGAGTCTGAACATAGCGCCATGAGCGCGTGCGTAGGCGCCTCCGCGGCTGGCACGAGGGCCATGACAGCGACATCCGCTAACGGTCTTGCCCTGATGTGGGAGGTTGTTTATATTGCCGCCTCAACCAGACTCCCCATAGTAATGCCTGTCGTAAACCGCGCGCTTTCAGGACCTATTAATATCCATTGCGATCATTCAGATACTATGGGCGCGAGAGATTCGGGCTGGCTCCAGATTTACGCGGAGAATGCCCAGGAGGCGTATGAAAATACTATATTGGCCGTAAGGATAGCCGAACATAAAGATATTTTATTGCCTGTTATGACATGTCAGGATGGTTTTATAACTAGTCATGCTGTGGAAGGGATTGAGCTATTCGACGACAAGAAAGTCAAAGAATTTATAGGCGAATATAAACCCCAAGACCCGCTCCTGGATATTGACAACCCTGTTACGTACGGTCCGCTGGACCTGCAGGATTATTATTTTGAGCACAAGCTTCAGCAGTCAGGGGCCATGAAAAACGCCTTAAAGGCCATGCCTGAGGTATTCAGGGAATTTGAGAAACAGTTTGGCAGGAAAATTGATTTTGTGGAAAGTTATAAGCTGGAAGACGCCGAGATCGCGCTGGTGGCCCTGTCCTCAACCGCGGGTACCGCCAAGGTAGTCGTGGATGAACTTAGGGAAAAAGGCGTGAAGGCAGGTTTATTAAGACCCAGGATATTCAGGCCTTTCCCCAGGGAAAATATAATAAAAGCCCTCGGCAAGGTAAAAGCTGTAGCTGTTCTTGATAGGAGCGAATCTTTTTCCGCAGAAGGAGGGCCTCTTTACACTGAGATAAAAGCGGCGCTTTACGACTCGGACATAAAGCCCCTGGCGATAAACTATATATACGGCCTCGGAGGAAGGGACATATTCCCGGCGGATATAAATAAGGTGTTTGAGGATTTACAGAATATAGTAAAAGAACGCAAGGTAAAAACACCTCTAAATTATTTAGGTTCGAGGGAATAAACAAACCCGCATTGCAATTAAATTGCAATGCGGGTTTGGGAATAGGTTAGGATGGCAGACATAAAAGAACTGGCTAAACAACAGGAGCGTCTATCTGGCGGGCACAGGCTCTGCGCGGGCTGCGGAGCGTCCATAGTCGTGCGCCAGGTTTTAATGGGTACAAAGGACCCTGTGGTGGCAGGCTCCGCGACAGGTTGTCTTGAGGTTGCCACTACTATTTATCCCTACACGGCGTGGAAGATACCTTTTATACATAACGCCTTTGAGAATGTAGCGGCTACTATAAGCGGGGTCGAGACAGCCTACCGTGCCCTGAAGAAAAAGGGAAAGATTAAAAAAGACATAAAGTTTGTGGCGTTTGGCGGAGACGGCGGCACATATGATATAGGCTTACAGTCCCTCTCAGGCGCATTAGAACGCGGCCATAATTTCGTCTACGTATGCTACAATAACGAAGCTTATATGAATACGGGCGTGCAGCGCTCTGGCGCTACACCAAAAGGCGCGTCGACCACAACTGCCCCTGAAGGAAAACAAAGTTTTGGCAAACCACAGCTCAGAAAAGACCTTACTTCAATAGTAGCCGCGCACAATATACCGTATACGGCACAGGCCTCAGCTTCGCATTGGAACGACCTCGTCACAAAGGCTGAGAAGGCATTTAAGGTAGAAGGCCCTGCATTTTTAAATGTAATATCCATGTGCCACAGGGGCTGGAGATTCCCGCAGGAAGATACCATAAAAGTAAACAAGCTCGCCGTGGAAACAGGTTTCTGGCCTCTCATAGAGATTGAAAACGGAGTCTGGAAGTTTACTTATAAACCGAAAGAAAGAAAGCCGGTAGTGGAGTTTCTGAAGACCCAGGGCCGTTTCAAACACCTCTTCAAGGAAGAAAATAAACACATCCTGGATGAAATTCAGAAAGACATAGACGAAAACTGGGCCCGCCTTGAACGTTTCTGTGAGGCAGGCTGCAAAGTAGCGTAAAATATAAACTGAATACACTCCCCTGTAGCTCAGTTGGTAGAGCGCGTGGCTGTGCGCAAGCGAAGCGAGTGCAAAACGCTTCGCAGCATATTAGCAGCCTCTAGAGGAAACTCTGGAGTGAAAAAGCGTGTAAATTCAGGGAAAGCCTGGGAAGCCGGGTCAATCCTGAGCCAAGTCCGCCTAGGCGGAAAGGTGCAGAGACTAGACACACGCTGCCTAAATTCTTTTGTCATTGCGAGCGAGTGAAACAAGCGAAGCAATCTCAGGGAACATGGCAAAGGTATAGTCCGACTCTCCGAGTAATCGGAGTCAGAGTGTAACCACGTTGTCCGAGGTTCGAGTCCTCGCGGGGGAGCCAAATTTTGCCGTTGTGCTACTCATGTAGTTGAGTGGGGCAACGGCAAAATTTTCATAGGGGAAAACGTTGTTTTCCCCTGATGACGTTCGCTCGCCAAACGATAATTCAATGCTCGCTCACTGTCACCCCTTTCCTTAATAGTATCCCCAGTTAGTACACACATAACCTGGAGTAAAGGGGAAGGGGTAGAATGTCCCCCTTCCCCTTTACAAATCCTCATACCCCCAAAAGTTGAATATCGGCCTTGTT
>JAHIYJ010000090.1 GCA_018814825.1 Candidatus Omnitrophota bacterium | reverse complement strand
GGTACCGCGCTATCCACATTGAGGACTGATAGTGTTTTACCCCCCGGTTTTTCGCGGCCGAACGTCATGGCGGCGATATTGATATTATTCTTCCCGAGCACGGTACCTATCTTACCTATGATGCCTGGCACGTCAATATTGTGCGCGATGAGCATGTACCCTGACGGTATCGCGTCAACATGAAAATGCCCGACCTTGACTATTCTCGCGTCAGTCTTCGTGAATAAAGTCCCCTCGACGGACACGGAACCTTTGTCTGTCTTTACCGTAACGGTAATAAGGTTTGCGTATTCCTCGAGTTCGGTTGACTTGGACTCCTCTACTTTTATAGCTCTCTCTTTCGCCACTATGAGCGAATTCACGTAGTTCACGGTCTCCTGCAGGACTGGCGTCAGGGCGCCTTTCACAACCGCGACTGTCAGAGGCGACGAAACGTATTTAGCTATCTCCCCTGAATATTTTATGTCTATCTGCTTGATCCTGCCCCCGGCTATCTGCGCGGCCATTGAGCCCATTTTTTCACTCAGGGCAACATAGGGCTGCAGAATCTGGTACAGCTCCAGGTCTATACACGGGACATTCACCGCGTTCCTTATGCCACAGCCTAATAATGCGTCTCTGGCGCTATTGGCTATATCAATGGCTACGTTTACCTGGGCCTCTTCCGTTGACGCGCCCAGATGAGGGGTAAGTATTATATTTTCACATTCCAGAAGAGAACTGTCTTTAGGCGGCTCTTTTTCATAAACATCCAGTGCAGCGCCTGCCACTATGCCGCTTTTTATTCCTTCTATAAGAGCGGTTTCGTCAACAATGCCGCCTCTAGCGCAATTTACTATGCGAACACCTTTTTTCATGGCCTTTATCGCCTTTTTGTCGATAATATGCCTTGTTTCCTCTGTCATTGGCGTGTGTGTGGTTATGTAGTCCGACCTCTTGAATATATCATTCAACTCAACGGACTCTATCCCCAATTCTTTTGCCTTCTCGAGCGCGAGAAACGGGTCATAGGCTATTATTTTCATACCAAACGCTCCGGCGCGCTTCGCGACCTCGCTCCCGATCCTGCCAAGGCCTATGATACCGAGTATCTTGCCGTATAACTCCACTCCCATGAATTTCTTCCTCTCCCATCCGCCTTTTTTTGTGGACGCGTCTGCCGCGGGTATATTCCTTGAAAGGGCCAGAATCAAGGACATGGTATGCTCCGCGGTGGAGATAGTATTTCCGCCAGGTGTATTCATTACTATAATGCCCCGCTTTGAAGCAGTCTCAAGGTCGACATTGTCAAGCCCGACCCCAGCGCGGCCTATAACCTTTAATTTATCAGCAGCCTCAATAATCTCTTTTGTCACCTTTGTCCCGCTCCTAACCAGAAGGCAGTCATAATCCGTTATGACTTTTTTAAGCTCATCGGGCGGAAGTTTGAGCTTCACATCCACCTGAAACTCCTTTACTTTTTTCAGTATCTCAATACCTTCTTCTGCCAGTGAATCGCTAATTAGTATCTTGTACATATGCTTCTCCTAATGTTAGCCATCAGCTTCCAGTTTTCAGCTGTCAGCTGCTGAAGGCTGATGGCTGAAGGCTGAAAGCTCACTAATTCTAACTTGCTAATCCTCTTTCCAGCGCTTTAACTCCTGCGCTCTTCTCGAATTTATATCCCAGCTCCGCAAGGACTATCTCCAGGACCTCAAAACCCTTTTTCAAATCATCCTCTGTTATGTAACCCATGGTGGCTATCCTGAATATTTTCCCTTTTAGCTGTGACTGGCCGCCGGCGATCGCCACACCGTACTTATCACGCATGGTCTTTACAAGTTTGCCTCCGTCAACACCTTCTGGTACCATGACCGCGGTAACCGCCTCTGAATACGCCTGAGGAGCGAATAGCTCAAGGCCAAGAGCCTTAACGGCGTCCCGTACCGCCTTACTGTTTTTTCTGTGGCGGTTTATCAGGTTATCAATGCCTTCTTTTCTTATCAGTTTTAAAACCTCTCTTAAGGCCATGATAAGATTCACGGCCGGTGTGTAAGGCGTATCGTTTTTCTCGATAGATTTTTTATATGCCTTGAAATTGAAATAATACTTTGGCAATGTGGACTCCTCGGCCAGTTTCCAGGCCTTTTCACTCAGGCTTACAAACGCGAGCCCGGGTGGGATCATCAGCCCCTTCTGCGAACCTGACACCACGACGTCAATCCCCCATTCATCAGTCTTTAAAGGAACGGCTCCCAGAGCGCTTATTGCATCAACCACCAAGACAGCCTCGGAACTTTTTGTGATCTTCGCGAGAGCCTCTATATCAGTCGTAACGCCTGTTGAAGTCTCGCATAGCGTTACATATACAGCCTTCAGCCTTGAGCCTTCAGCTTCAAGAATTTTCTTTATCTCCTGCGGACTAACCGATTTGCCCCATTCCACATCCACGGGGATAAATTCTATGCCGTAAGCCGCGCAAAGCTCCCCCCATCTTTCTCCGAATTTTCCGCCCCTTACCACTATGGCCTTATCTCCAGGGGAAAGGAGGCTGGTAACCGCGCCTTCCATTGCGCCTGTACCGCTTGAAGAAAATATAAGAACCGGGTTTGTGGTCTGGAATACATATTTCAGGTTGTCTTCCACTTCCTTCAAGATCTCCTGAAACTGCGGCGTCCTGTGGTGTATTATCGGCCTTGCCATCGACTCCAGAGCTTCGGGAGGCACAGGAGTCGGCCCTGGTGTAAGTAAATAGTTTTTCATAACTCTCCTTAAACCTTAACTTGACGAAAGTTACATTGTAACTTTCGTCAAGTTAAGCGGTTATTTTTTGTTTTTCTTGGTGCTTACTATTACCTCGTCTATAATCCCATACTCTTTTGCCTCTTCGGCTGACATGAAATAATCCCTGTCAGTGTCTTTTTGTATCTTATCCAGATTCTGTCCAGTGTGATTCGCGAGTATATCATTAATCCTGTCTCGCATCTTCAGGATCTCCTTTGCCTGTATATTGATGTCGGCTGCCTGGCCTTGCACTCCGCCCCATGGCTGATGTATCATTACCCTGGAGTTAGGGAGGGCAAGGCGTTTACCCTTGGTGCCCGCGCCCAGGAGTACGGCGCCCATGCTGGTGGCCTGTCCCATACAATAAGTGCAGATATCCGGCTTAACGAACTGCATGGTATCATATATGGCAAGCCCGGATGTTACCATGCCTCCCGGGGTATTTATATATATATTGATGTCCCTATCAGGATCCTCTGTCTGTAAGAAGAGCATCTGGGCAATGACAAGATTCGCCACAACGTCATCTATGGCGGATCCTATGAATATGATCCTGTCTTTTAATAATCTTGAGTAAATATCATACGCGCGTTCGCCTCGATCTGACTGCTCAACGACTATGGGGACTAGCATAGACATGTTTCCTCCTCTTTAGGAGACTTTCGCCTCCTTTAATAAAAACTCCATGACCTTCGCGTTACGCATATTAACCGCTATCTCATCCATCTTGTGATTTTTTTCAAGGTAATCCTCTATCTCTTTTTTCGGCTTTTGATACTCTTCCGCCATATTTTCTATCTCCCTGTCAAGCTCTTCGCTTTTAATATATATCTTCTCGGCATGGGCTATTTTATCGAGTATAAAAAACGTCTTTACCTGACGGATCGCCTGTTTACGGGAATTTTCCTCCAGCTCTTTTCTCTCTTTATCGCTGAGTTCGAATTTTTTATCAGGAGTTTGTTTTTTCTGCGTAGCCTGTATGTACGCGATGCGGCTGTTAGCGTCCTTTAATAATCTATCTTTTTCTGAATTTACCAGGGAATTCGGTACCTCGCAATTAACGCCGTCTGTAAGGTAACTTATGACCTGCATCTCCAGGTCAGCCCGGCTTTCCTGCTCAAGCCTATGCTGTAAATTTAACTTTACGGCTTCCTTCAGCTTCTCCAGATTTTCCAGTCCCAGGTCTTTCGCAAAGTCATCATCCAGTTTAGGCAATATCTTTTCCTTTTCCTCTCCTCCCTCTTTGGGCGCCTTCTGGGCATATGTCTCTCTCAGGGCCTGGAGGTTCTTCTGGACATCCTCTTCCTTCGCCTCTCTTTTTTTCTTTTTTAGTTTAATGCCTCTGTAATTCTTAAGACTAAGCTCCGGCCTGGTTTCAATACTGGCGGTATAGGAGAACCCCCCATCCAGATCAAGCTTCAAGTCCGTTATCTCAGGGTAGCCTATGGGGTCGAGCTTATGTTCTTCGATGATCATCTTATAGGTATCCGGCACTAGTTTTTTTATCACCTCTTCCCTGGCGGTCTCATTGTAGTGTTTTTCCAGTAGATCCCGCGGGGCCATCCCGGGCCTGAAACCTGGCACATTCGCGACCTTTTTGATGCCCTCGTAGACCCTGTCAAATTCCTCTTTAACTTTATCGGGGGCAAGTTTAACTTCTACTATCTTTTTGCAATTTTTTAGCTTTTTAATGCTGGATTTCACTATACACCACCTGTCATTGCGAGCAAAGCAATTACTTCACACATCCGTGACACACAAAAAAGTGTGAAGTTGTAGCTGCAGCGCCTTGCGCTGCGTTCATCCTTGACATCTTCTGGTATGCTTACCATATAAAACAATTTCAAGCACCAGAAAATGTCAAGGATAAGTTCGGCCGAATAAGTTACGTCAATCAAAGATTGACGTAACTTATGGCCTCACTTACATCCTAAACTTCTCGCCCAGATAAATCTCGCGCGCCTTTGGATCTTTTGTCAATTCCTCGGCATTGCCTGATATAAGTATTCTTCCCTCTGCCATTATATACGAATAGTCCGTTATTTCAAGTGTTTCTCTAACGTTGTGGTCGGTAAGAAGAATGCCAAGGCCTTTTCTTTTCAGGTCGGATATTATCTCCTGGGCGTCAGAAACCGCGATAGGGTCTATGCCGCTGAAAGGCTCATCAAGCAGTATAAACAAAGGGTTCGTCACGAGAGCCCTTGTTATTTCCAGGCGCCTTCGCTCACCTCCTGAAAGCATATACGCCTTTTTCTCGGCAAGTCGGGCTATGTCTAATTCGTTCAGTAACTCTTCCAGCCTTTTCTTCCTGACAGACCGCGGTAGATCCAGGGTCTCCAGTATAGCCATTATATTTTCCTCGACCGTAAGCTTCCTGAATACGGAAGGTTCCTGAGACAGATAGCCTATTCCGTTTCGCGAACGCATATGCATGGGCAGCTTGGTTATATCATTACCGTCAAATATTATCCTTCCGTCATCAGGCCTGAGCATACCTACCACCATATAAAACGTGGTAGTCTTCCCAGCGCCATTAGGCCCGAGCAGCCCCACGACCTCTCCTCTCTTGATCTTCATGTTTACGCCATCCACGACTGTCTTGCCGTCATAGGCCTTCCTGAGGTTTTCTATAGTCAACAAATGAATATTGTCTATCATGTCTTTATCCTCATCAAACCCGCATTGCAAATCTATTGCAATGCGGGTTTGAGATTTGGTTCGCTTTGGATTACTAATTTGGGCCTTTTTGGCAAAATCACCCGGCCCTCATCAACAAGATATATGGCCTTTTCACTGTAAGTAACATTTCCTCCGTTAATAATCTCCACGCCGCCTCTCGCCACAACGCACTTTACGCGTCTTGAGCCAGCATCGAAATAAACATCTATCCTGTCCGCCAGTATATTACCCTGAGAATCTTCGACTTTAACGTTATTTAGAAAAGAGGCTTTGTTTTTGCTGTAATTTATCTCGAGCGGGCCGTCACAGGTTATTACTGTTTTCTGTCTATCACCGCTTACAGCAGCCATATACGCTGGCATAGCGGCGTTAATGTTTGCCGTCACGTCTTTTTTTACCTCAGCTGTCTTATTCTCCAGATCACAGGTGGCGCCCCTGCCATTGACCTCGAAATCCGCCCTTTTTATGTTTACAGGTTCTTCCGTAAAAACGTTCTTTGCCTCAGCATCCCAGTTGAGCGCGTCTGTTTTGATAGTAATGCCGTCTGTTGTTTTCAGGACAACGTCTTTCTTAAGACGCGCTAGGCTCTCATCCCTGTCAAAATTACCCTCTCTCGCCTTTAATTTAAGAAACGTTTCATCTCCTGACGCTAAGATGGAGACATCATCTATCTTTACGCTATTTTCTTCCAGTTCCGCTGATCGTCCGTTCAGTTCCCACTTCTTGTCACCGGAGTCACTATATTGCACAAGAGAAAAACCGTTGATCTCCTGATCAGCCGCCTTATTATCCTCCTGCGCCATGCATACAGGGCATATAATCACGGCCGATATCAAAAACAAGACCTTCACTTTTATCATGATTCCCGGGAAGTTTTCCATCTTTCGTGAAACCATACCCATTGTTCGGGAGATTTTTTTATATAACTCTCTATGACCTTTGTGTAGAGCTGAGTACTTTCCAGTATATCTCTCTCTTTATCCCCTGTAGAGTTTAGCTCAAGAGGTCGTTCCATTATTATCTCATGTCCGGTTGTATTCCGAACGATAAAACACGGAATAATGGAAACGCCCGTCAAGAGATTCAGAATAGCCGGTCCGCTGGGAGTATACGTTTGTTTGCCGAAAAAATCCACGAACACACCTGAAACACTATCCATGTCCTGGTCCGGTATTATGCCCACGAACTCATTATTCTTAAGCAGCCTGATGACATCCTTGGCGGAAGAGTCCCTGTAAAGGACATTAACGCCGTGCTTTTTCCTTATACCATCCAGGATTTTCTCAAAATACTCCATGCGGACATGCCTGGCTATTACATTTACCCTGTAGCCTTTTATGGCAAAATAATGCGCCAGGAGTTCCCAGTTGCCGAAATGAGCCGTAAGCACTATGCCACCCTTGCCCTGTCGGACAAGACTGTCTATCACTTCCCGGCCCCGGCACTTAACATAGGCGTCTATATTATCCTTATTGAATTTTGAAAGAGATATGACCTCGACAAAATTCTTTCCCAGGTTTTCAAAGACCTTTCTGGCAATAAGCCTTTTCTCCTTTTTGCTCTTGGTATTCCCAAACGCACTTTCAAGATTCAAGAAAGCCAGGTTTCTCTCTTTTTTGAGAATACAAAAGGCCAGAGCCCCAAGTGCCTTACCTATAAAAATCCCTAACCGCATGGGTAGGATATATACGATAAAACTAAGCCCCCTAAAGAGCAGAAAGATAGAGTACCTTCTTGGCTTTTTCCTTGCCATAACCGCCATATATTAGCATATATATCACACATAAGTCAATAACTTTACGAAATGTTCTGTGTGTAATAATTTTAAAGAAAAGGACCGCCTTGTGTGTCTAATATAACAGAGGTGACTTGGTGTCCTATCAGTTCTTTCTAAGGTAAGACGGGAGGATCTTTAGCTCTTCGCGGTATTTGGCGATGGTTCTGCGGGATATTTTTATCTCCTTATCAGTCAGTATCTTCTGGAGCTTCTGGTCGCTCAGGGGCTTTCGCTTGTCTTCATTGTCTATTATATTCTTGAGCTCCAGCTTTACGCTGGTGGATGAATGGTCATCTTCCGAACTCGTATGTGCTATCTTGCCGTTGAAAAATTCCCTTAATTCATAAATCCCGGAAGGCGTATCTATATATTTATTGGCTATGGCCCTTGAGATAGTGGACTGGTGCCTGCCAATGGCCTTTGCTATGGTTTCGAAGTTCAGGGGCTTCATAAACGAGCGGCCCTTTTCCAGGCATTCGCCCTGTTCCTTGACCAGGAATTCAGTGATCTTGCGCATGGTTTCCTGGCGCTGGCGGATGCACTTTATCATAAAATTGGCGGCAGTCAATTTTTCCCTTATATAATCCTGCGTTTTCTCATCAGAATTCTTATCGTTCAATATATCCCTGTATAATGAACTTACCCTTACGCTCGGGATATCAAACTGGTTGCTCAATATCTGGTATTCGTCATCCACTTTCTTTACAAATATATCAGGCACGATATATTGCGTTTCAGCCTTATCAGAGTATTTTCTTCCTGGTTTGGGCTCGAGCCTGGCAATCTCTGCCACGGCGGCCTGCACCTTGTCCATAGATACCCCCAATGCCTTTGCTATCTTAGCGTACTGTTTTTTACCGCACTCATCCAGGTGGGCTTCAACGATCTTCCATGCAATAGAACCTTCCTTGCCATTGGCCTCTAGCTGTATCAATAAACATTCCTTCAGGTCTCTTGCGCACACGCCTGCCGGTTCAAAACTCTGTATCACCACTACCATGGCCTCTATCTTTAATATGTTCACTCCCAGGGGCTGGGCGATCTCGTCAAGCCCGGCCTTTAAATACCCGTCATCATCGATATTGCCTATAATCTCTTCGCCTATATCGCTCTCTTCCTCTGTAGCAGCCAGTAATCCCAACTGCCTCAACAAATGATCCTGCAGGGTAAGGGGTTTTGTCAACCGCAGCTCTCTCCTGACATCGTTTTTATCTATTTTATGCCTTAGTCTATCCGGAGAAGAAGGAGGAAGCTGGCTTTCTTCAAGGAGGGGATTGGTCTCCATTTCGTTTTCTATGAGATTCTTGAGCTCTATCAAAGGCATCTGCAGGATGTGCATGGACTCCTGCATCTTTTGCCCGAAGATTAGTTTCTGCACCTGCTTTTGAACCAGTCTCTGTTCCATATGAGTGTTCAAAAATCTCGACACTTTACCTAAAAGTGTCTATTTAAAGTAACAATTTTTGAATGATAAATAATTATTTCAGGTAATTTTTAAGGTTTTTTATAAATTTTAATGTAAAGATATTATAACATGTTACAGGCTTTTGTAAAGCTTTTTTACAACTAAAATAGTTCTTGGCACGAATAATGCTACTAAGTTAATTACAGACAGTATAGGAGGACATAAAAAGGGGCATCATGACTTGAATGGTTTTATTGTTACAAGTAGTAAATCACCTTCCAGAATCTTGTCTTTACTAAAGCTACATATTTGCTCAAAGACCTTTCTTGCCAGCTCTTGGGCAGAAAGGGCCTTATCATCTGCTCCAAAAGATTCCTTCAGCCCTTCCACGCCAAATAGCCTCTCCTGTTTATTTCTTGCCTTTATTACTCCATTATTACATAACAGAATTATATCTTCTTCTTCAAGCTGAATACATCCTTCAGGAAAGATAGCCCCCTTCACTACCCCTAAAGGTGTTATATCATCCTGAGAAAAAATCTCAAAAATCTTATGTTTAGAGCGGAATATAATTATGGGGTTACTTCCAGCATTAGAAAATCTAACTGATTTTGTTTCAGATTCTAAAATTAAATAGACCACGCTGGCAAACAACTTTTTATTCTCTTTAATCAAGAAATCATTTATTATTGCTAAAGTTTGATTTGCTTCCAAATCAGGAGAGGCCTGATTCTTAAAAACGGTTCTTAATTTCTTTTTATACATATCTGCTTCTCTCCCGTTTTTAGGGACGTCTCCTATCAATAGGCCCGTGCAATTATCCGACAGTACTGCGAACTCACATAAACCCTTCTGCGCATCAGCTCCGGATAGACAATACATAAACCCAATACCAAAACCTTTAATCTGTGGCAAAGTCTGTGACATTATCTTTACCTTGCAGTTAGGCTTTAAAATCCCATGCAGTTTCTTTGTCTTAAGCAAACAATCTATGCCTGAGATCAGCAGAAAGCCAAGGCAAATCATCACAGGCCCCAGCGTATAGAAATAGATATGCATGGAGATAAACAATAGGCTAACTACTAAAATATAAAATACCAAAAGTCCGAGATCGAATAAGATAAATCTTACAAGTCTAACCCTTAATAAAAGGGTATTTAGGGTCAAACCTAAGATCAGGCTTATTGATACAGCTACGCCTTCAGGACAAAAACGGATAATATCCCCCGCAAGAATAGAACTTAAAGAATTGGCCTGTGCCTGCACAACTCCCGATAAACCGATCAGGCAAATCTTACCTTTTAGATTTAACGAGTCCGATTGTTCTATTTCTTTATACAAATAATTATCGAATCTCCTTTTCTGGATATTGACAAATGCTGCGCCAGATTTGCTGTCCACGGGAATTTTAATATTAGAAGGTCTGGTATGTAAATAGTCAGCCGCTAAAACTACAGGCAATGCAAAATAATCGTTCTTTTTATAACTGACTATTGGCGGAAAACTTATAAGAGGACCTTCGGCTTTATAATTTATATGGCCGATATTTTCTGTTATTTTAAAGCTCTGCGCAGGAGAAGGCCTCCTTACTTCTTTGGCTAAAAATATACCCTTTTTTTTCTCTAAGATACCAATTTTTCTAAATAAAATTGAGTAAAAGACACGGTTCTCTAACCCGCCATGAAATAGTAAAGGTCTCTCTCTGCTTGGCATAGTCGTTATTCCAATCGAATACACGCCTTGCCTTAAAAGTAAGTCTATAAGTTGAATTAATTTTTTGTCACCAGGGAAATTGTTATATTTCTGAAAAAAATACTTATCTGTTTCTACGGTCACAATATCAGATTGAGATCTTGTCCCAGGATTAATGCTGGCCAATAAGCTCAGGGCTTTGGATTCCCACTGTCGGGGCATACTGCTTATGCCGCTTAAAGAAAAAATAGTACTCAAGCCAATAAAAATAAAGCCTATGGCTAGATGAAACGCCTTTATCTTCACCTTCTTTTCCAAAGCCATCGCACAATCTTTTTGTGCTGTTCATCTATACCAGCAATCTCTTCTGAGTCCAGCGAAACAGATCGTTGTTCATCTGTAAAAGACAAGTCCTCTGCCCATTCCTGTCTATTAAAGCTTTCTCTTTTAGTTTCTTTGTTTTCAAAAAATAAGGCCTTTTGCCCGTCAATACTGAGACAATAATAGTCAAAAACTTCTATCTTTAGCGGCTTAATGTATGAAATCTGGCGTTTAAAGAACTCAGAAAATAACGGCCCGATAAGAATTATCTTTGGATTTTGTTTAAAATCAATGTCTTCGCGGTAAATGCGCCCTAGCAAAGATACATTACGTAAGATCCAATCATAGTGTTTCAGTGCTTCGATAAGCATAGATTCGTTTTCTTCAATCGTTAATTTAATAATGACCAACTGACCGCTCGAATCCAGGCCTAATAGATCTAGCATACCTCCTTCTTTCAGATTTATTTTTTCATCTATTATCCTTAATCCCTGCTCTATGGTTCCAATACCTTTTTTCACAAGCAACAGCATCTCTTCTTTATCCTCCAATTCTACCCTGGTAATCCTACTCAAAGGACTGGTGTCACAAGACCTTTGTCTTTCCATTTCCATAGTTACTAACCTTACTATACGAGATCTATCGAAGCCGCTTATTTCAGAAAACCTCACACCTGCCTCATAATCCCCCTGCAGATCCCCTTCCTCTCTGTCGGCTATTGCCCTGAACCAGGCAATTTCTCCTTCGACTAAAATAGGCTGCCATTCATCAGGTAGATAAACTCTTAGCCCTAAAGGAGACAGGGCCTCGATTCTCCTTTTGACACGTAGGCGCATCCCTCCCGCGCTAATATCCGTGCCTAAGCAACTAGAAGCAGTTATCGAGTTTTCCTTTAATAATCTGCTCTCTACTTTTGTCGGAAGATTTAAACGGACGGATTTTCTTTTCTCGTTCATGATTACCTCCAGATTATTGATTATTTAACTACCTACATGGGTTAAATTATACATTATATATTTTAACATACTAATTCTTGATTTTCAACTAATTTAAAAAATTTTTAATAACATTTAAAAAATACTCCAAATCATCAATTCTTCCAACATGAAAAATAAACTTTACTGCCCTTGTATCTGCACGGAAATGATATTCCAATGAATTTCCTCAGCTATATCTCCTAAAGAGGAATAGAACTGGCTAAGTAAAAACGTATTTCGGGAAAAATAATCCTTTTCTTGAACAATGCCCACAAAATATTCAGGATCAACCTCTAGTGGATAGATCTGCCTCTTTCTTAATTCAAAAGGGCTTAATTGAGGGATGGGTTTTAACAAGAGTCTGGCTTCTTCAAATCTGCCAAAAATAATATAGGCCTCTGCTAAAGAATTTATCACATCGAGCTGAAATGGATTAGACTCAAGTATTTTCCTCCAACATCCAATTGCCTCATCATAAAAACCTTCTTCGTAAAGCATCTTTGCCAGACTATTTCTTATATAGAATATCTCGGCCTTGTCCAGAGATTCTTCATACCTACTTTTGGCTTCAATAAACTGGCCTCTCTTTTCATAAATCTTTGCCTTCAGGCCAAGAATCAGCGGGTCTAATGACGATGCATCTGGATGCGCAAAAAGGATACTGTCCCATATACTCTCTGCTTTATCCAGCCAGCCCTTAGCATAATAAAGGTTCCCCAGAGAAATTTTTACAATAGGGTCCTTGGGGTAGAGCGCCTCCTGTCTTCGTAATGCCTCAATCATGCGGTTTATCTTTATCTGTTTAATAATCAGTGGGTTAAATTTATACTGGCTTGACTTATCATAATAATAATTCGCTTTGAGCAATCTCCCTCTTTTTTCCTCCTCTAATGCCCTATTATAATAGGAACGGGCCCTATGCTGTTTTTTCTGCTGATATTTTTCTTTTAAAGACTCTATTATTTTAAAAATGAAATTTTTCTCTTCTACATTCACAGAAGGCGCCTTCTTTATGATTACATCGGATGTTTTGGCAGGCGTTAATCTTGATTTAATTATGTTTATTTTCTGCAAGACATCTGGATCATTCTGCTTAATCTTAAGCGCCGTTTTAAAGACAGGCAGCGCTTCTTCCCAATCTTCTGCCTCCATAAATTTATGCCCCTGTTTGATTAGGGCATTATAATTCTCTTCTTTTCTTAAAGAAAACTCCTCTGCCTTGTCAATAAAGGCCTGTATTTTTGCATTATCTTCAGGGGGCATTAAGTCCTTTGCCTTGTTCCATTCATCTATGGCATCATTATATCTCGCCTCTTCAAAATAAATCTGGCCTTTTAGTATATGCCTTTTGGCAGCATCTGTTTCAGCCAAAGGTGTTTCTTGAGGAGACACTGGTTTATCTTCAGCGGTAGTACGCGAAGAACGGGCTTGATCCAATCTTATCTTTGGCCTAAAAGACGGTAACTTTTTCAGGGTAATTTTTTCTTTTGCCTCCTGAATTAAAGAAAACGCCTCTCTGGAAAAAGGCTCTATTTCCAGGATCTTTGAATAAGTCTCTAATGCCTCGCGGTACCTGCCTTGATTAAAATATTCATTTCCTTTGTCTATATATCCCTGAATTATCTGACGCGATGCATCTAAAAATTCCTCCTTTATCTTCCGGGCATACTTAGTCTTGCTATAATCCTTTATCAGCCTGCTGTAATCATCCATAAAACCATTGCCATAATACTCCCTATTGGCAATCTTCTGGCGCAGGATCTGATAAAGGTCCTGAGCATTTGTCTTCTTTACGTGGTTTCTGTAAACAAGGTCACCAAAAAACCCCATGATAGAAATTACAATCAAGGCCATCACCAGCAACAACCATCCGGAGTGCATGTAATGATTCGCCTTTGCCCAGTCCGGCAATCTGGATCTACGCCTGGGTTCGTGGATAGAATGCTGCGATTCAGCAAAGCTTAAAACCTCCGACATCTGTTTTTGTAATCTAAGGTTTTCATCCAGAGGCATAATCTTTAAGATCTCTTCCAAATAAAAAATGGCCTCCTTATAGAGGCCCTTTTTAAAACATCTATCTACTTGAATCTTGTTCTCCTGTATAGCCTTAAGCTTACTCTCTATCTCTTCTTTCAGGGTCCTGGCAACAGCATTTTCTTTATCGACTGCTAAAACTTGACCTAATTTATCCAGGGCCTTTTTAAAATCATACTGCCCTAAATATCCCTTTGCCTCACCTAAATCTCTTTGAATCCTTTCATTGCAAAGACTGCAAAAAAATTCTTTTTCATCTATCTCGCTTTTACATCCTCTGCATATCGTCATTATCTTTCTTCACATGGCTCATTAAATTAAGCCGCCCCTCTGAATAATTTAATCATATTCCAGAGCGGTAAAAATATGGCCAGGGCCATGCCCAGGACAACCATACCCAGTATGGCGGTCATCATCGGCTCAATCAGAGTGGTAAGATTCTTGACCGTTGATTTGATCTCTAAATCATAGTATTCTGAAATGGCATTTAGCATATCTAAAAGCGCCCCTGTCTTCTCTCCGATGGCAACCATGTGCCCCATAAGAGGAGGAAATATCTTACTTTTCATCATAGAGCCAGAGATACCTCTCCCGTCAGCCACACTCTGGCGCATGTTTTCAACCTCTTTTCCGATAACAACATTGCCAATGGTAATAGAGACTATCTCTAATGTCCTTAATATAGGAAGGCCGCTTTCATTCAATACATTGAGCATAGTAGCAAACCTCAGCATAGCTACCTTGGTAAAAAGCTTGCCAAAGACCGGCAACTTTAACTTGAGGCTATCGAATTGCCATCTTCCGATCTTTGTATTGATAAAACGGTAGAAACCATACCCGGCAGCTATCAATGAAGGGATGCCTATATACCAGAGACGAGTGATAAAATAATTAGCGGCAATTAGAATCCTTGTGGGAAGCGGGAGTTGTGTTTCGAAACGCGCATACATTGATGAGAAATTTGGAACAACAAAAATCACCAAAACAAAAGAAGCGATAATCATTGCAAAAACTGTCAATACGGGATAACGCATAGCAGTTTTGACATCAGTAGCGGTTTCCATATCACGCTCCATCATCTCAGCCAAACGCAATAACACCTTGTCCAGAACACCCCCAGCCTCACCAGCAACCACAGAGTTTACATAAAGCTCTGAAAATATATTAGGGTGCTTATCAATTGCCTGAGACAGGCTTGAGCCTCCTTCAATATCCTGCCCAATATTCTTTAAAACCTTTGCAAATACAGGGGTCTCTGACTGCTCGGAAAGTGCTTTTAAACCTGTAAGTATGGGTACGCCTGCTTTAACAATAGTAGCGAATTGCCGCGTAAAGGTAACTAGATCTCGCATCTTTACCTTTTCTCGCGGCTTAAAGAAAGCTTTAAAGTCAATGATGAGTTCCTTCTCTAAGGTGATAGAGAGAGGTAAATAACCTTGTTTATCCAGACGTGCAGTTACTACTGTCTCGCGAGGGGCAACAATGGATCCTGTGACTATTTTACCTTCCATGTTCTGCGCTTTATACTTATATGTGGGCATCTTTAAACTCCAAAATCTTCTCCAACCTGTTTTATCACATCTTTATCGATCTTGGTCAACTTCTTGCCAAAACCTGTCAGAAGCGCCAGATCGCACATGCGATTTATGCGCCTGGGAATACCTCCGCTGCGGTCATGGATAAATTTTATTGCATCAAGGGTAAAAATATTGTTTTTCCCGCCAGCAATTTTTATCCGATGAAGTACATATTCCTGAGTATCCTTTTCGCTCAAGGCATCCAAGTGACAACAAATGGCAATCCGTTGCTCAAACTGCCTCAAATCTGCAATCTTATTTTTAAGCTCTGGCTGGCCAGAAAGTATAAGGGTAAGCAAAAACCGGTCTTCTAGCTGGAAATTAAGCAACAGCCTTAATTCCTCGAATATTCTTTCATCCTGAATAATATGTGCCTCATCAATAATGATCACGGTTTCTTTGCCATCCCGCATGTTATCCAATAAGATATTATGCAATGTTTCTAAAAGCGGGTCGGCCAGCAGCTCATCAGCGCGAGAAGGCAAGGCACTGGATTTCAAATTCCGCACAATCGCCCGCAACAGTTCCACGTATGTCACCTGAGGATTATTAATAAAGACGGCCTTATATTTATCCTCCCCCAGCTCTTTTAAAATGGCCTTACCCAGAAGCGTCTTTCCGCAGCCAAATACGCCAGTCAAAAGCCCTGCACCCATCTTTTCCACAATACAATAACTAAGCTTCATCATGACATCTTCATGCTGGCTGGATAGGTAAAGAAATCTAGGATCAGGGGTATTGCTAAAAGGCTTAACGTCTAGTTTCCAATATTTTTCATACATACAGCGAACCTCATTTCTTCCTGGCTAACCAATTACTGATCTTTTTCTGATATTCTTCGACCTCTACAGGTTTTATTCTTACTTCAGCCTTAGTCGTTTCGAACACCGGCGGTTCCTCTTTCGGCACTGTCACCACTCTTTCTAGTGTCGTCGATATCTCTATGGATGGCTTTACATCCAATCTCTCTTCCGTTACCCTGGAAACCTCTTCCCAGGTAGTTAAACCTGCCAGCACCTTTTCTAAACCATCCTGGCGAAGAAGTTTCATCCCTTTTTCGCAGGCCTTCTCTCTAATAGCGAGTGCGGATGAACCCTGAATAACCATCTCTCTCAATTCATCATCCATGATCATGAGCTCAAAGATGCCGGTGCGTCCTTTATACCCTGTACCCTTGCAATTTCCGCAACCTTTACCCTTAAAGAATTGCACCTTTCCTTTGTTTCTCAAGCCTAATCTCTGCGCCAAGGACTTGGAAGGTTCGTATGCCTCCTTGCATTCTTCACAAATCAAACGAATAAGACGCTGCGCCATTACACCTGCCAAGGAAGCAGAGATAAGAAAAGGCTCTACTCCCATATTGATTAAACGGGTAATGGAGGATGCCGCATCATTCGTATGAAGAGTAGAGAAAACAAGATGCCCTGTAAGAGCCGCCTGTATAGCAATTACTGCCGTTTCCAAATCTCTGATTTCCCCAACCATTATAACATCCGGATCCTGCCTTAAGATAGAACGCAAACCATTGGCAAAGGTAAGTCCTGCTCTGGGATTTACCTGCGTCTGACGAATCAGACCAATACGATACTCTACAGGATCTTCAATCGTGACAATCTTTCTATCTACAGAGTTGATCCGCATCAAAGCAGAATATAAAGTAGTTGTTTTACCTGAGCCAGTTGGTCCGGTGCTTAAAATTATCCCGTAAGGACTCAAAATAACTTCCTCATATTTCCTTAACGCCTCTTTACCAAAACCCATTTTCTCCAGCCCGGCAAGAACACCTCCTGTGTCTAAAAGACGCATTACTATATTCTCTCCATTTACAGTAGGAAAACTTGAGACACGCAGATCAATCACCCGATTGTCTACGTCTATCTGAAAATGCCCGTCTTGAGGGGCACGGCTCTCAGCAATATCCATGCCAGACAAGACTTTTATCCGAGATATGATAGCTAATTCCAGGTGTTTCGGCGGAGAAGGGATCTCGTGCAGTATACCATCAATACGGAAACGGACACGCAAGAAATCCACTTCAGGTTCAATATGAACATCACTTGCGCGGTCGCGGGCTGCCTGAGTGATTATAAGATCTACTAATTTGGCAATCGGCGATTCTGCTGTTATTTCAGCAGAAACGCCTGTACCTGATTGCGATAGAGAGACCTCACCCATCTTTTCAATCAATTCCTGGGTAGAATCCTTCTTCCCGTAATATCTATCTATTGCCCTTAAGACCTCATGTTCCGGGCTATAAACGCACTCTACCTGCAAGCTTATCTTCATACCTATCTGGTCCAACATCATAAGATTCAGAGGATCTGGAGTAGCTATGGTTAAGGTTTCCTTGATTTTAAAAATCGGGAAGAAAATATGGGCCCTGCAGAGTTCTTCGGGAATAGACTCTTTAAGGTTTGCATCAGGCTGGTAAGTATCAAGATCTACATAGATAATCTCTTTCTCTTGCGCTATAATGCCATAAAAATCCTCTTTGCTGACAAGTTTCAAATCCAGGATTGTCTGCGCAAGAGATACCCTTCTCTTAGTCGCCTCTGCCTCAGCTTTTTGTAACTGTTCCGCAGTAAGCAGCCCCTGTGAAGTAAGTTCCTGTATCAGCTCTGTGTCTTCCATAATTAATCAGTCTTTGAAAGATAAGAATCTATTTTCTCTAAAAGATTATCGTTAACCGAATGCAACAAATAGTCGTCTGAGCCTACCTCTTTCGCCAGGGCCACATTTGCATCACTAATATGTGGTGTTAAAAGTATTATAGGGATATGCCTGCGTTGTTTATCAAATTTTAAGAACCGGCACAATTTAAATCCGTCTATAAATACAAGGGTATCTTCAAGTATAATAATATCCGGATTCTCCCTTCTTGCCTTCTTTAATGCCTCCATGCCATCAAAAGCCGTAATGACTTCATAGCCCCTATTATCTTTTATCTGAGTCGCTATGGTCTCTAGAAATAAAGGATCACTGTCAGCTATTAGAATTTTTTTTGTCATTTCTAAGCCAGCTGTTCTCTTGTGTTGTAACCTTTAATAACCTTATACGCAATATTTTTTATTGGATCAACGCCAGGCCAGTCCAAAATAAAATCAATGTAAAAAAAACTAGAAAAACCCCCATAGCTTGGGCTGCCATAGTAATCTTATCATCAATAGTAATAATCCTGTTTATAAGCCCTTCTAATCCTTCCTGTTTAGCCTTTGGACCTATATACAGATCCAATATCTGTCGTGAATTTATCTGTTTTGGGGCCAAAAAAAACAGCAGGCTAAACCCTAAACTCAAGCCTCCTAAAACAAACAGAATCATTGTCACTTTCATGCCTACCTCCCCTTTTTTATATTACGGTCTGTCTTTCTCAGCCATTCCATAACCATATCCCGATCTTCTGAATCCGGCCTTAATTCCAGGTATTTCCTGTAATAATAGGCGGCCTTCTTTTTATTACCCAGGTGGTCATCATAGATAATTGCCAAGTTGTAACAACTATCAGCATCTTCAGGGTTGATCTTAATGGCCTTCAGGAAGCTCTCTTCAGCTTTTTTATAGTTCTCTTCTACTGCGTATTTCAGGCCGTTATTATAGCATTCGATAGCTTCTTCTCTAGTCTTATGTTTCTCTTTACTGCCGCTAGAGCCAGCTCTGCCTTCTGTCTTTCCCTTGGCTTCAATATCTGTCCTAGGTATTAATATCTCTATCTTTGGCAAATTCACCTCAGCCGCTGATTTTGTTTCAGGGGATTTGTTTTCCAATAACTCTGACAGACCCTTGAACCTGTCTTGCAATAAAGAAATAGTTTGCATAGTCTGGATAAGCTGGCCATTGGCTTGTTTTTGACTGGCCAAAGATGAGGAGAGTTCTTCCTGAAGACTATTCCTTTGTGACCTGAGCGCTTCTATCTCTTCCTGCAGCTTAGCCAACTGTGAAGATTTCTCGCTTAACGACCTATCAAGCTCCATGCTCTTGTTATTTAAAAACACAGCAGCCTTGGTAGCTGTATCGAGCTCTGCTTTTATTGCCTCTGTCCCCACCTTGATTACATCTTTTTCTGAACGCACTTTAGCCAGTTCATCCTTAAGCAGGCCTATCTCTTCTTCCTTTTTTGCCAATTCTTCATCCTTATCCTTTAAGCGCCTGTCAAATTCTTGCATATCCCTTTGCATAGAGCTGAATTCTTTATCTGTTTCTATTAATTGCCCCTGAAACAACCTGATCTCCTTCTGCAGTTCCTGGTTGACATTTTTAAAGGCCTTGTTTTCCTGTTTGAGAGAATCTATTAATTTCAGCTCTTGATTTTTTTGGAATTCTGATTCAAAATTCACAAGGGCCCTTTTCAACCCATCAAAATCTATATTTAGCGTGGCCATCTGTTCTTTTAATCTTTTGTTCTCTTCTTCCTTGGACTGTAAAGATAAGGGGAAGCCTTCAATCTGAGCGTTTAATTTTTCTATCTCTGAATTAAGGGAGGTGTTAAGCATGGACAGCTGACTTATCCGCCTTTTAGCCTGGATAACCTCCTCTTGGTTAGATTTAAACTTATGTTTCAGATGTTTATTAACCCCTGCTAAATTTAAACTCTTGTATCCCAATAATAAAGAAGCTAAAAATAAACCTATTATTATCCAGTCCTTTTTTGTTTTCATCCTCATCTCCTTAATTTTAAGGCTCTGCCAATATTATTTCAATGGTTTATACGATTTTGCCTCTGTTGTTTCTTTTTTCGGCTTAAGATTCTTTTTCTGTTTTTCTTCTGGAAAGAGATCCGGCCGTTTTGATTTATAAATAGCCTCCTGGGTGAAACTCTTGGCTTTATCTTCAGAAATAATATGGGCTGTAACAAAAATAAGCAAATCAGTTTTACCTTTAGTATCTTCTGTCTTTTTAAATAGTAAGCTAAGGATAGGTATGTGTCCCAAGATAGGCACCCTTCTTACTGTCTTGATATTTTCTTCTTTGATCAGGCCTCCAATGACAACTGTGTGCCCATCCTTGATCTGGACTTCGGTTTGCGCCTGGCGCGTAGAAATAATAGGGCGCTCATTATTGGGGCCTGTATAGCTGGTAATAGAACTGACCTCTGGAGATAATTTAAGTTTTATATAACCCTGTGAATTAACCTGAGGGACCACCTTCAGGGATACACCTACTTTCTCTTCATCGTAACCAGTGATCTCAAATGTCCCTGTTGCTTCATTGCGCTCATATATAGGAATCGGCATACGCGTTCCTACCAATACACTCGCCTCTTTGTTATTCATAGTAACGATCTTTGGATTAGAAAGGGTGGTTGTGTTAGACCTTGACTCCAGTATCTCGAGCACTGCCTGAAGCTGGGTAAAATCAAGAGAACCTAAGGTAAAATTTGATGGCAATGCCAGGGGAAAGCCTGTGGCTGGATCAGGCGGAAATGTGCCTGCGTTATCACCTGCATCAGCTGTTGCGTCGCCTACCGGAAACCACCTGCCGCCTTGTGACTTCCTGTCAAAAGGAAATGTTGTAGGCCGATTAGCGCCCGTGGCGGTTATCTGCGTTGTCCAGTCGATACCCAGTCTATCAGAATCTGACAAGATTGTCTCTATAACCTTGGCCTCTATCATTATCTGAGGGGTAATTCCATCCAATCCTTCAATCAATTCCTGAATCTTCTCTATAACCTTAGAGTTATCAGTGACTATGAGAGCATTAGAACGCTCATCTATCTCGATATTACCTGTCTCGGATAACACCTTTGCAAACGACTCTTTGAGCTCTGATGCCGTGGCATTGTTTAACTTAAATAGGCGCGTGACAGCCGGTTCAAGCTCAGCTGCCTCTGGAGAAGTAACCTTTATCACATTACCGCGTTTAGTATAAGCATACCCATTAATAGTAACGATTGCGTCTATTGCCTCCTGCACAGTAACATTGGAAAACTGCGCAGTTATCGGCCCTTTTACGTATTCTGAGATAATGATATTCAAGTTGTGCTGTTTAGACAAAAGTCTCAAGGCATCACCAATTTCGGTATCCCTGAAATCAACCGATATAAAATCTTTGTCCTCCTGGGGAAAAACTTCTGAAGAAAAGTAAAAGATCAGGAAAAAAAACAACAATATAACAGGTAATTTTCTCATTTTATTCCTCCAGAACCAGGATATATTCCCGATTGTCTTTTTCTAGCACAACTGACTTTTCCTCGATACGCATAACCTTGCTATCTCCTACGCTATCGCCTACTTTTATAATTTGTTCGTTTATAATTGCAAATGACGGGGCCTTTTCCTTCCAGGAAATCCCCTTTAAGACTATAGAACCTCTTTTAAATGTTTCTTTTTTCTCCATCGGATAAAATGGATCTTTTATAGGCTCCTCTTCTGCTATTCTGACAAGTTGCAATTGAATTGTTCTATGATCCAGTGGCGCAAAACCCTCCATAGCAGTTTTCTGAACAGATATATCCCCTGACCCTCCACTTGGGGCCTCCTGGGTTATTGAAACTCTCGCGTTTTGTTTTTTTGCCTTCTCTCTCTTTCCTTTCTTTGAATTTGAAAAGGTATTAATGCTGATGAATACCAGCGCCAGGACAAGTATCCCTGTAATAATTAATTGTTTCCTGCTTTTATCTAACGTCATCTTTCTGCCTTCCTAAGCCATGACATAGGCGCTCAAAAGCAAGAGGACCTCTACATTTTCTGATGCCTCTTTACCAGCTTTTTCAATGGATAAATCCTCAAGCGTAAATAAAAGAGGCAGGTGATTTAAGGCCTCTATGTATGCTAATAAGGTTTTATATGAACAACGTATCTTTATCTCAACATAGATCTTGCCTACCCCTTCAGGTATATCTATGGAGCTCTCCCCTGTTTCTTCGCGCGGGTTAATAGAAATAACCTCTATATTCAATTCCCCTGTTTTTTGAAATAACTGCTGTATGATCCGAGGAGTCTGCTCTTTATCCGTGGCCTTTTCTTTAAGTTTTTGCAGCCTCTCTCCCAGGACTTCTATTTCTTTCTTGGGATTAGGAACGCGGCAAATCATCTTTTCCATTTCTTCTATGTCTTCGTGAAAGCTTTTCGTTTCCTTTTGAAGCCCTGCTATCTGCCTGGCCTTCGGCACATAAAGTAGGTAATATGTCATAGAAATGGCAATGATTGAAATCCCTGTAGCAAGAATTATCTCTTTAATTTTAAAGTTATTCATTTCTAATACACCAATTTAAGCATAATCTCAAATCTTGCTTTTGGCGTGGATGAATATGCATCCCGTACCTGAGAGACCAGCTCTACGTTCTCAAAAAAGGGCGATTCATCCAGCGCCATAAGATACTGTGAAAGTACCAGGTCTATGCTTGTATAAGAAGGTACTATCTCCCCATTTAATCTCAGCTTAATAGGACTTTGACCTTTTACTACAGCTAATCTATGCAAGGTTATGCCTTCGGGTCCAACCCGCCCTAACTCCTTTAGAACCCCGCGCCAAAGAGGCTGCCTGCCCACGGCCTTTTCCAGAAGGTTTTTTCTCTGCTCCATTCTCTCTTTTAACGCATCGTATTCATTAATAGACTGTCTTGTCGACTCAAATGATTCTAAGGATGCCTTGGCCTGCGTAATAAGCCTGCGATAATGAGAAGATTGGGCAGAAAAGGCAACATATAAAAGAAAAATAACTGCAGTAACAACAGGGACTGTGGTTTTAAGTATAAATTTTACTGTTTCAACTTTTTGTTGAAGCCTTGTCTCAAAAGGCAAAAGGTCTACTTTTGCGCCCTTTTTCCCAAAGGCCAGGCCAAACCCAACACTGAGATGCGGCGCCAATTCCTCTAATAACTCCTGATTTGAAACTCCCTTGTCTGTCCATACTGCCACTGTCGCTAACGGATTAAGCCTATCAACCTTTATATCTTTTAAGTTCGTTGATAAAAATTCTTCTATGTTCTTGAGTCTCGAGCCGCCCCCGCTAAGCAATAGCCTATCAATCTTCGGTATCTTAAAATACTGGCGGTAATAATTGATTGAACGCAGGATGTCACTGGTCAAGCGTTCTAAGGTCGGTTTCATTATAGCCAGTATATGCGATTTTGACAAGGGGCCTACGCTTTGCTCCAATTCTTCCTTTCTGGGTATGCCGCATTCCTTCTTGATTATCTCTGCCTGTTCAAGGGTAATATTAATCTCCCTGTCTGGCAGGGTTATCTTTCTTACTAATCCCTGGGTTAGATGATCTCCTCCGACCGGAATATCCCTGCTGAATTCCAATTTAGATCCTTTAAATATGCATAAGGCAGTAAACTTGGCGCCCATATCTAATACAGAAACTACCTCTTCAGGATTAATCCCGCTTATCCTCTCCAGCACACTGCCCAACGCATTAGGGATGATACTTATGCCCAAAGGCCGTATACCAGCCTTCTGCAAAATATCTATTTTTTCTTGCACGACATTCCTATCTGCTACTGCGGCAATGATCTGTAATTTTGGCCCAGTGCGATCAGAAAACTCAGAAGAAACCTGAAAGTCAAAAAAGCTCTTTTTAGGGTCAAATACCATCTGTTTTTTGATCTCAAGCGGGATGGCATTCTTCAAGTCACGTCTGGCTATTTTAGGAAAGGTCAGCGAAAAGATCTTTACCTCTTTGCCGCTCAAGGCTAAAAACCCCCCCCTAGTCATAAGCTTATCCTGTCTTACTGCCTCTCTTATACTATTGATAATAAACTGCGCGAGCTCCTTATCATCAGCCCTTACAGAAGCAGGTATAACGTCAAAGACAAAATTGTTTACGCTAAATCCCTCTCTTGTCTTTTTGAGCTCGACAATCTTCAAGGAAGAAGCCCCTATATCCAAACCCGTTACCACACCTATGCTCTTAAGGCAAGTCTTCAGGTTATCTAATAACAGTGTATGAAATAAAGGTCTCTGAAATAAGGTTTGTTTTTTCATCGCGGCGAGACTTCCCTGTATTTCTCCTGCATTATCTTTTCCTTGATCTGGCGCAGTAAGAAACCTTTTTCTTGCAATTGCTGTATCGTATTCATGCGATGCTTAATTATATCATATTCAAAAAAACGCTTATTCCCCCTGCGCATGGATACATCGATCAGCCCCATATTGATATAATAGTTAATGCTTGCTTTAGAAAGGCTGAATAACTTAGATACCTCATCAATTGTCAATATGTTTTTTTCTATTGTCATATTGGATACCCCCTATTTAATATTATGTAAAGGTAACTAATACTTATTAATACTTTCCAATAAGTATATCATATACTATAACTTTTACAAGTATTAAATAGGGCCACTTCATCGGAAACTCCTTATCCTAATTGTCTTCAATTCATCCTTTGCCGCTTCCTGATTAGCAAGAATCTGATCGAGCCTTGTATTCATCCTGCTCTTCATGGCATCTTGCTCTCTTGAGATCTTGTCTAGTTTCTCAAAAATCTTTTGCAATGTTTCTTCAGGTAAAAGCACCGAACCGGTCTCTCTGCCGGCATAGACAAGTCCTATTAGGACAAAAATCAACGCCGCTGATAGTAAACCTACAGTTATCTTATGAGTCATAATATCGCCCCCTTTTTAATAAAAATTATACACCTATGCCATGTTAGATACAATGTAAATTCTTATTGATAAAAAATCCCCTTATTATAATAGTGACTAAATAATAAGGGGATTAAAATTCCATACAACCAACAAGTTATTCTTCTTCTTTATATTCACTCCAGGTAAAGCGCAGACTCGAAAGTTTTTTATCCACCATATCAATGGCCTCTTTCGAATAAAAAACATCAGCGAGTTTCATGATAACCATTGGCCTTTCACCACCTATAAGCATTGCCCCATACACCCTGACGCCGTCTCCAGGTTTTGCTTCGGATCTACGCGGCACTTTCTTTTCACTCTTGCCTTCTTTTTCTTTGTCTTTATCTTTATCTTTATCCTCGTCCTCATCCTTGTCGTTCTTTGCATAAGCAGGCCTTGACATAAAATCTCTCCACTTATTCCAGTAATCCATTGAGGAAGATTTTAACTTATGTATCCATTTATACCTTGGAGAATCAGGAACCATATCCTCCTCTATAACAGGCCATGGATAGGGCGGGTGCCAATAGCCATGCTGCCTTCCTAAGATCATCACTACACCTTTGGCCCCATGGCGATGCCATACCGGTTTATGGTATTTTATCTCTTTTTTAGGGTAAACTATAAAGTGTTTCTTTTCCTTTTTATCTTTTTCCTCTTTGGCTTTATCGTCATCTTTATCTTCAGCATAGGCAAGCTGGACATCGAATAACCGCGCGAACAATTCTCTAAAAGACCTGTTCGAAGATTCCCTTTGCCTGGAAGGAGATTCTCTTTCCTCTCTCTCCCATCTATCACGCAGTTTTCTTTCGTCTTCAGAATCATTCCTGCGGCCTTTCTTAAGGTCATTTATCCGGCGCTCATGGACATTGATCTCTCTATCTATATCAGTTTCTATGAGTGTTTCAGAGCCGATATCAGAGATAATCATCCCATACCACGAAGATGTATCTTCCATAACCAGCCTTAATCTTCTCTTCACACGCTGTTCACGAGGAAAGTCAAGATCCAGTTCGTCGCCTATTTTACGGATAACCTGGTATAATGTGCTTTTTTCGGCATCAATATCGTCTTCTTCAGATTCGTCATCCCAGCGCGGATTATCTGTCCTCTCTCCTGTAAGTATGAGAATACCATAACCTTCGAAGTCATGCATGAGCTTAAGCCTCGAACCATTGACTACAACGATCTTAGGATCCTCTTTGGTGCCTATATTGCCTCCTTTATAGACCGTATCCTGCGTTATTGTAATATCAGCTTGTTCTTTAAGGTAATCGACCAGGACAGGGATATCAATATAGTCTATTTCATCTTTTATGGGTACTGGGTCACCTGTTACCACGACCCGGTGCACAGAAAGCTCTTTTTCTCTAGCATTGGTAGCAATGCCTGGTAGGCCGCCTATAGCTGCACCAGAACCAACAGGTTCTCCTTCGAGCGAATGATTATAACCATTGATACGTGACAGATCAGCGCTCTTGGCCATCCCATGAACTTTAGGGCGCGGGTGTTCAGCTTCTTGCGGAACAATAAAAGTCAAGGCTCCCAAGTAAGGGAGTAATTCCTCGCTTACTAAAATCTTTCTTCCTGCCAGAGAAACCTTTCGTGCCTCTTGAGCTTGAACTTGTGCCTCTATAAAAATAAATGCCGAAACAATTATTGTGCATACAATCAATTGTATTTTTAGCTTCATCTTTTATGCCTCCCATAGTCTTCTTTTTATGGTAACAGAGCTACTATTGTGTGTCAAGACTTTATTTGCTATTTTAAAAAACATAAAATATCTAGATAAAAATAACCTCTTTTCTCAGTATTTAGTTACTCATCATATATATATATTATACCTGATTTCTAACACTATTTCAAGCCCTATTCTGCATTCATTTCGCTTTCTACTATCAGTCTTACACTGCCCCCGCCAGCACTTTCAACGTAGATATCGTAGTGGCCCAAGGTTCCGCCCACAGTCATATATTCCCTTAAGTAGCCCGGAGGGTCAGGCGGACGCCAAGAGCCTAAACTATCATTCAATAATTCCTTTCCTCTCTCCATACCACTATCTGAGATAAAAAAAGCCTGGTTTGAACGGAGGTGTGTTCGAGATGTTTCATAATAGCTAGACTGCATCGAAGCAATAACAGCTCCAAGCATTGCAAAAACAAGCATTGCAAACACAATTATTACTAAGGCTGCGCCATCTGAATCCTTAAATAGTCTCTTCATTTTTCAACTTCCCAGATTCCGAGGAAAGATATCGGTTTCCAGGGTCAGGGTTTCTCCTCCGCTACTCAGTGTCAAGATTACCCTAATACGCCATATCTGTTTTCTCTGTCCTGAGGAAAGAGGCAAAGAACTCATAATGTTATTCTGGACGTTTCTATATTCAAACTGCAGGCTATTTACGCCGCTTACCAATGCATCGCTGTTACGCATAAGCGTATTACCCGATAGAGTATAGTCAATGGAGATATCACTGCTATTGGTAAATTTAAGCCGAGAGCTATCAGCAATATCAAAACTATTGTTGTCCTTTACCTCTCTTATCTCTCTGACCATCCAATCAAGCGCATTCCTTGCCTGCGTCCCTGCTTCATTGCGAAACTGCAAAAATTGCCAGCGTTCTATCACTGCATTAATATACGGCGCTGTTCCAGCTGTCAATACGCCTGCTATGACAATCACCATGATTAATTCAATAATTGTAAAGCCTTTATTCATATCAAAAATGGCTCCTTGAAACAATAGAAGACATTTTTAAATCCCCTATTAATTGATGATTGACTGTAACATCTACGCGTTTATAATCCAACGTGTTGCAGGAGTCTGGTTGAGGGGTATCTAAATTAGAACTGTCGGGATTGACGTAATAAACCGTAACACTCCTGGAAAAACCAGGAAAACCAGGAACAGAAGGCTCTGAAAATCCATCGAAATCATCGACATCATCGTAAGCATCCCGGTTTGTCTCCCCGGAATCAGCGCCTAAAGGATTGCTCCATGGAGAAGAATTCTTTTCATCATATTTCTTGCTAACAATCTCTTCCAGCAAGCTCCTTGTTAAAGCATTGGCCGTAGAGATGAGTTCTGCCTGGGCACTCCTTCTGGTGATATCAGAAAATACAGTTAATAATGGCGGCACGACCAATCCGATAAGGACAATAATTAAGACCAGTTCGATCAAGGTAATACCTGCTTCCTGTCTCATTGTAGGGTCACTTTTCCTGTATTAGGCGTGACATTGACTGTCTCGCTCGATCCCTCATAAGAAATAGATACTGTCCCTATCGAACTAAGGTTAGTGCCATTCGCATCTTGAGGGACACCTAAGGAAGTAAAGCGCAGCCTGTCTGTTCCATTAAAATTAGCAGAAGTCAGGTCAATGCCGCCATATTCTGAATCTGAATTATAGTCTAAAACAAGGCCGCCGTTCCATTGCGCCGTGCCTGTCGATCGAGTCAAAGGATCTCTGGCTGGCAAATCTGTTGACACTTGGTATACCCGATATCTCTCGTTTGCAGCATCAAACTCCAAGCCATAGCTTTCATGTTCGGAGATCGCCACCCTTTGGGCATACCTAATATCTAAAACCAGTCTATTTGCCGTGCCTCTTAATTTTATCTCATAAAAACTCTCAAACCTAGGTATGGCAATTACTGCCAAAATGGCGATAATCACCATCACCATTATAAGTTCGATAATAGTAAATCCCCTTCGCATCATAAACAAACCCCAGATCTTTAACCCGAATGTTTTATAAATTATATCACATCTCGTACCAAAATCAACAAACTGAACGGGTGTTTTCTCTGCACATATAGCTATTGCAACTTTTCCGCTATTATGAAATTTGTGATTCCCAGTGGATGCTTGAAATTGAACAAGCCTGCCAATGGAATAAAAAATGCCGGTGTTTTATTAGGCGCAATCATGCCGTATGAAAAAGAGGCTATGACAGATAAGGCATTCCTATTGAGTGCCCTTATCAGATATGGCAGTGAAAACCTTATAGCCTGCCTTTCTTCCTTGACTAGCAGTGAAAACAAAAACATCAAAGGGTTATTTCTGTTTGGCTCAAGGATTATTACATATCTTCTGGAAACACGTCTCATCTCCTGTATTACTCTATCAATATCATCGACATGGTGTAACAAGGCATGGCAGAAGACTGCGTCGAATGAATTGTCTTCAAATCTCAAGTCACTGGCATTCATAATGGAGGTCTTTTTAACAGGGTTCATCTGTAACATTATCTCAGAATAGTCTATGCCATAAGCATTGCAGATCTTGTCAAAGTAGAAAGTAAAAAAGCCATTGCCGCAGCCAACATCCAAAAGTCGAGTCTCGGGTTTTAGGTCAACGTAACTGCGCAGAATGTTAATCTTTGGGAGGACATATGCTTCTATCACAGGATGCGCAGGGTGCCTTCTCTTTGCCAAGCCATTTCTTTCCCAATAACGTTTCTGGTGCGTCTGGAATTGTTTTACCGTCATCATTTTCTCCACTCCCAGATCCTCTGCGTCAAACCCCATGCACCTCTTAGATAAGACTTGATCTCTCCCCATGTCTTTATCTTCCTCAGCATACCCAGAACATGCCAAGGACGTAACGCATAAAATCTTATAAAGGCCCAGGAAGCCCAGCGCGTCAAATCTTTATTCGTAAGGGCCTCTGTTTCAGCAACTGGTTCTACTGCCCTGGGCAAAAAACTATCCCAGGTTGCAGGATCTTTAAACCTCTCCCTGTAATGCGTTTTAAATACCTCTGTCCCTGGATACGGCACCAGGATATTAAAAGAAGCGATGGTTGGATTAAGTTCTACAGCAAAATCCAGTGTTTTTTTCGCAGTCTCAGGCGTCTCGCCAGGATTACCGAACATAAACCCTGCCAAGGTCTTAAATCCCATTCTATTTGCCGTATCCAATGCCTGTTTAGACTGTTGGGGAGTTATCCCTTTCTTAATATTCCTCAATATGTCTTCATCCCCGGATTCTACGCCAAATAAAAGACTGAAGCAGCCTGCCTGTTTCATTGCTAACAGCAGTTCCTCTGAAACCTTGTCTGCGCGGGCAAAGCAATACCAGTCAATCTCAAGGCCTTTTTCTAAAATAAGCTGGCAAATCTTTTTTGCCCTATCCTCAAGAAAAGTAAATGTATCATCTACAAATATAATGTGTTCTATCCTATAATTATAAACCAAATCCTCGATTTCCCTGACCACACTTTCAGGACTGCGCCAGCGAAAGGCATATCCAGTCGTCAGGTAAGATGCGCAAAAAGTGCATCTGGCAGGACAACCCCTGGAGGTAATCATGCTTGCCGCAGGTTTACCGCGATCCAAATGCGCCTGGGGACGGTACAGGCTGATATCAACCAAATCCCTTGCTGGAAAAGGGAGCTCTGCCAACTTTTCTATGGACATAAAAGGCCTCGGCGCTGTTAGTTTAATCATCTTGTCTTTTCTATAGGCAATGCCCCTTATATCATCCAGGCTTCCATAGCCGCTCTCCAAAAAAGCAGCAAGCCCGACTATTGTCTCTTCGCCCTCGCCGATTACTAAAAAATCAAATTGGGAAAAGTTACTTAAAATTTCTCTGGGTAATGCCGAGGCATGCACCCCCCCAAGAACTACTGTAACGCCTATTGCTTCTTTGACAATGGCCCCAATAGCTAAAGCATTCTTAAAGTTTGCTGTAGCGCAGGAAAGGCCCACCATATCAGGCCTCTTTTGCAGAAGATATGCCCTTATATTAATTAAGTCCATTCCCTGCGGCTCTGGATCAAGCAAATTAACATTATACCCTGCCTGTCTTAAAACCGCGGCGATATAGCCCAAACCCAAAGGAAAGCTTGAATTCTTTCCTACGTTTAACTTACCGTATACCTCTAAATAAGGGACATTGATTAAGACGATATTCATTTCTAACTCTTGATTACATTTAATCCAGCCTTTATCTTTCTCAATAATTCCCTGACATCTCTGACCTTGGCCAATTCTTTCATGATATAACAGGGCCTGGCATAGAATCGCTTATAGGCAAACTTTAATAATGCGGATAGCTCATCCCGTGAGAGGTTTTCTTCCCACATCTCAGGGATAAAATTTTTTTTAGGTTCTGAAGCAAATTCTCTCCAGTAGTCTTTTTTTAAAACCCCTCTTTCCAGGCCGAGGCGATATAGTTCGGTTGCAGGGAATGGCGTGGTAATAGAAAAATGAACGAAATCAGGATCCAGTTCGATTGCAAAATCTATTGTCCTTAATATCTGGTCTTTTGTTTCCGTAGGCGAACCGATCATAAAATAGGCCAGAGTAGTTATCCCTAAATCCTTTGTTTTTTTAAAAATCTCCTTTGCCTTTTTAAGATCGATATCTTTACATAAAACATTTAATATCTCCTTTGTTCCTGCCTCAACTCCATAATGTATCCTTTCACAGCCTGCTTTTTTCAATCTCTTCAACAGCCCCTCGTCCACTGTATCAATGCGTGTGCGTACATCCCAGCTGACCTCCAGGCCCCTCTTTAAAATCTCGTCACAGATATCGTAGGCCCTATCCCTATTTACTGAAAATGTGTCGTCATAAAAAAAGAATTCCCGTATCCCTATCTTTAGAGAATCCTCTATCTCATCCACCACATTAGCGGCAGACCTGGCACGGAACTTTTTTCCGAGGTGCGGGCGGCCGCAAAAAAGACACCTGAATGGACAGCCTCGGGATGTTATCATCGTGGTAACAGGCGTCTGTTTAGCCAGCAAGGAGTAATATTTTTTATACGGGCTGAGTCTGCGGGCTGGAAAAGGAATGGAATCCAGATCTTCAATATATCCTCTTAGAGGCGTCCTGATAATCCTGGAATTATCCTTAAAAATGATCCCATCTATATCCATCAATCCTTCTCTTTTATCTAAGGCATCCAGTAGTCTCGTAAACCTGATCTCACCCTCTCCCATAATAAGAAAGTCGGCTTCAGGGATATTTATCGTCTCTTCAGGATATATATTCACATGTGGCCCTCCAAAACATACCAGGATATTATTGCTCACCTTCTTGACTGTTTCAGCAGTCAGGATAGCATCTATGAGGGTAAAGGTAAAGACCTGTATTCCCACAATATCAGGTCTTTTTTCTCTTATCTTTTCTTCGATCTGCACATAATCCAATCCCTCAGCCTGTGTATCCAAAACCTCGACCTCGTGACTGCTGTTCCTTTGAATAAAACCGGCTATGTACAAAAGCCCTAACGGCGGGTATGAACCTGTCTCCTTATCAACAAATTCAGGGACGTTTGTCTTGATCATGTGCTGCTTGGGCGGGTAAATTAACAGTGCCTTCATCTCATCTGACGTCTCATCTGACTAATCTGCTCTGCCAATATTCCGAAAAAAAAGATTAACATGCCGGAGATAACCAGTAAGATCCCTGAATCAGGGACATTGTGGAAAAAGACCAATTGATAGCCGGTGTAGATGGATCCGGGAATAAAGAGGCTGATCGCCAAAGGAGTAAATACCCTTAATGGGTCAAAAAGGGCAATGGTTGATAATATTAAAAGTATAGTCCTATAGCCATCCCTAAAGAGGTTTAGTGAACTCTTACCAACCCTCTTTTTTGTGGTTATCGGGACATACTTAATTGTATACCCTCCTTTTATGACTGCCAAAGTTAAAGTGGTCGAAAGAGAAAATGTATCTGGCAGAATATGCATAAATTTCAGGATAACCTCTTTTTTAACTACCCTGAATCCTGAGTTTAAATCAGGGATATCCATCCTTGCCAAAAAAACAGCGGCCCTTTTTAAGGCCCACTTACCAAGCCTGCGTGCCAATGGGGCCTTTGAGCCCTTACTCCTCTGGCCCACGACCATGTCAAATTCTTCCATGTATTCACAAAGCCGCGGGATGTCCGCGGGATTATGCTGTGTGTCGGCATCCATCAAAAACACTATCTCAGAACCAGCCACTTTCGTTCCAGTTTTAATTGCTGCTCCATAACCCTTATTGTAAGGATGGCGGATCACCTTCACCCCCGACTCCTTTACCAGAGAATAAGTATTATCTTTTGAGCCATCATCAACCACAATAACCTCATAATCATTATCCAGTTTCTTCAGCCCCATCAACACCTGTTTGATGGAAGCCTCCTCATTATATGCAGGGATGACAATGCTTATCCTGGCCACAATACCTCCTTTCAATATCCGGTTTTTAACAATATATCAAGACGGGCTAAATTATCAGCTGCGAGCTGAGCAGCCTTGCTTTCAGGCGATATCTCGATCGTCTTTCTAAACCAGTATTCTGCCTCTTTAAAATTGCCCAGATTGGTATACACGACGCCAATACCATTATAAGCCGCACTAAAGCCTGGATCAATCGTTATTGCCTTTTCGTAGGTTTCTAAAGCCTCTTTAAACATCATGTTCTTTCTGTAAGCAATGCCTATATTGTTATAGGCCTCCAGCAGCCACGGATTTAACCCCAATGCTATCTTGTAGTTTTCAATGGCCTCATTAAACTGAGAACTCGCTGAGAAAGCAAGGCCTAAATTATTATAGGCCTCTGACAGATCCGGATCTAAAAGTATGGCTTTTTTATGTTCTTCTATTGCTAAATCCAAAAGGCCTTTCTGGTTATAGGCAACCCCTAAGGAGGTATGGGCAAGGGCATGTGAAGGGTTAAGCCTTATTGCCTCCTGAAATTCCTCCATGGCCAGATCCAGCTGTCCATCCTTATCTAAAACTATACCCAAGTTATAATGAGCCATGCTAGAGTATGGCGAGAGCCTCACTGCTTCTTCCCATATCTTGAGCGGGTCACTCCAGATAATATTCCTCTTTATAGAGAGATATGAAAATAATACAAGAAGAGATGCAAGAATTAGAAAACCGGCATTAAGGCCTTTTGTCTTCATCTTTGTCATTAAAATTTAACAAGGTATCCACCAATCCCTCATCGACATTATAACCTAATTCTCTTGCCTTGTCGAAATGTTCTCGGGCCAGTCTAAGATCTGGGGGCATCAGGGCGGCGTAAGTTATGGCCAAATTATAATGTGCCTCAGGGTATCCTGGGTTTATCTTTATCGCCTTTCTGAATTCCTCAACTGCAAGGGCATTACCCTGTTTACCGTAAATAATGCCTAAATTATAATGTGCCTCAGGGATCTTATGGTCAAGGTATATCGCCCTTTTATACTCAGCTTCTGCATCAGAATAAAATCTCTTTTTGTCAAGAAGCACTCCCAGCCGAAAATGCCCCATCCCGAAATCCGGATTAAGCCAAAGGGCTTTCTGATACTCGATTATAGCCTCATCAATCTTCCCTTCATCGTCATAAATATTTCCTGAGAGATAAAAGGTAATAAACAAATTTGGCTGAAGTTTCTGGCTATAGCGATAACACTCTATCGCCTTCCCGTAATCACCTTTCTTATGATACAGATAACCCAGGCAGGCATAGGCATAATAATAATCCGGCTTTAGCCTTATAGCCTCTTTAAATTCTTCTTCTGCCTCGCCATATCTCTCTTTTTTAAGATATTCTATACCCAGATTATGATGACTGCGATTAGAATAGGGCGTTACCTTAACAGATGCCTTCCAGAGCTCAATCCCATCCTGCCAATAGGGGTTTCTGTTTAGCGTTAATACAGAAAAAAAGATTACGCATAGACTGGGAATCAACTGACTAAGAAATTGCGGTTTTTTTTTAGGACGGGGGCGCTTATCAAGGCCAAGGAAACAAGAAAACCGAAACTAACGGTAGAAAGGTAAAGTCTGTGTTCATTCATAATAATGTGCAGAGGAATAATGCCTGTTGGGATAAGGTTAATGAAAAACCAAAGAATAAAAAATGATACAGCTTTATTCTTGCGCCGCAGTATAAAAGCAGAGGCTAAAAGAATAATGATTAAAATAATAGACATTAAAACAGGGAATTCAAAAATAGGCTTAGCTACAGGGACATAGTGATCGATAGAAAGTCCGAATGGGAAAAAGAGCAGCCGAAGATAATAAAAAACACATACCTTGGCTTGGGTCAGGAGATTTATAAAAAGGGGCCTCACCGGAGAACTTATGCTCAACTTCCCCAAAAAATTCCCTAATAGAAACGTCCGTAAAAGGATATATATGACGGCCATAACAGCAAAAAAAGAATAGTATCTTTTTAACCGCCATAGGAATTCCTTAAAATTTTTCCAACCAATAAACAGGCATTCGTAGAAAAAGATTATTAGGGGCAGCATAAGAGCCGTCTCTTTGGACAAAAGCCCGAGGCCAAAGGCAATAAGAGAAGCTCTATAAAAACTATACCTTTCTTTCGTAGAGCGCACTGCCTTTATATAAAGAGAGAAAGATAAAAGAAGAAAAAATCCGGCCAATAACTCTGAGCGGCAGATAATATAATTTACGGTTTCAGTTTGTACGGGGTGACTGATAAAAATCAGGGCAGAAAATAAGGCAATCCTCTCTCTAAAAATATACGCCGGCCCTAAAAGTTCCTTTATCAGGAAAAAGACCAGGAATCCATTCATGATATGCAGAAAAATATTTACTAAATGATAGCCTATGGGGTTAAAACTGCCAAATGCATAGTTTAAAAAAAATGTAAACATCAACACTGGACGGTATATTGATCTTGCCTGAGATGGATGAGTTACATAAGAGAGATCGAACAGGGAAGAAAGAAGACTCGGTTGTTTTATATAGGGATTATCTGTTATGCTGTGAAAATCATCATAGACAAAAGGACCTTTCAGGGCATTAGAATAGATTATGACGCCCAATAATATAATTGCGAAGATAGAAAAAATATTTATCTTATTATCCATAGGCCATAAAAACAGGGGGAGAACGAAGGCTTTGTTTATCCCCTTTCTTTCTCCCCCATCGTAAAATCATACTGCTTGTTAAGTCCTATTCATACTATGTGTGGCCATGACCGCTTACTGCGCCGGTCGCAGAGTTGTAGCTCCATGTTGAGCCAAACGGACAAACAGGCAATGTCTGCTCTGTAAAATAGTTGTCTGTAAATGTTGTGTTAGTAAGCGCGCTTGGAAATGTTGCTGTGCCGATCCTAACTGCTGTTACAGCATAATAAGCAGATAGAGCTGACCTGACTGCGGCCAAATTTCCATCGCAGCTTGCCTGCTTGGCTTCATCCTGCAGCCCTACAAATTTAGGGATAGCTACAGCTGCCAAGATACCAAGTATAACGATGACCATAATCAATTCAATTAACGTAAAACCTTTCTTGTTCATAAATATCACCTCCTTTTTACTATAATTATAAGCAAAAATCGTGCCAAAATTACATTTTTTATAAGATTTTTTAACTAATAAAGTATATTTTGCTATAACTATTTTAATAATAATTAGTTATACAACTATATTAATACAGCAATACAGCACTATTTCTGCCATATGTCAGTTTTTGGCATTAACAAAAACTAAGAGTTGGGTAATCCTTTATAAAAATGTGTAAATTATTACCCATATGCTTAACTATAAAGTCCGTGTTCTTTCATCTTACTATAGAGTGTCTTTCGACTTATCTTCAGCTCTCTGCTGACAAGGTTACGGTTCATATTATGCTTTATAAGGCATTTCTGGATCATTTCCTTTTCAATTTTATAGGCAGACTGCTTCACGGCCTGTTTTAAAGAAAGGAACCTAGTTGAATCCATTTGGCTTGTCTTCTGTGTTATGTCTTCTAAATTTTTCAGAGAAGAAGTTAAGGCTTCATACGTCAGGATAGACCCTGTCTCTAAAAGCATTGAGCGCTGTAAGATATTTTCTAATTCTCGAACATTGCCCGGCCAACTGTAATTAATCAGAAACTCCAATGTTTCAACCGAAACACTTTCAATATTCCTATTAAACTTTTTATTAAATTTGCCTATAAGATGTTCCAAAAGAAGAGGAATATCCCCTTTTCGTTGACGCAAGGGGGGTAAATTCAAAGACGCAATATTTATTCTATAATAGAGATCCTCTCGGAATCTCTGCTCTCTCACTTCAGTGTGCAAATCTTTATTTGTAGCGGCAACTATACGCACATCGACTTTGACTGGCTTAACCGCTCCTAATACCTCGAGCTCTTTCTGCTCAAGAACCCTCAGGAGTTTTGCTTGTAAAGCCGGGCTCATATCTGCAAACTCATCGAGGAAAACCGTCCCTTCATCTGCCAATTCAAATTTGCCCGGTTTAGATTCTTTGGCATCAGTAAAGGCGCCTTTCTTATAACCAAATAATTCGCTTTCTAAAAGCGTTTCAGGGATAGCTGAACAGGTAATTGGTATAAATGGTTTATCCCTTCTTGGACTGCAAAGGTGTATAGCCCTGGCTACAAGTTCTTTTCCTGTGCCGCTCTCTCCTTGAATCAGTACGGTAACCGGCGTCTCTGAAACCTTAACAATAAAATCCCGCACCTCTCTCATGGCAGCGCTCTCACCAATAATATCCTTGTAGGCAAGATTATTCTGGCAAGCCTTATCCTCATACAGCCTATATTTTTCTACTGCATGTCTGACAGTTAAACGCAGTTTCTCTAAATCAAATGGCTTGGTAAAATAAGCAAAAGGTAATTCTTTGAGTCCTTTAAAATTTACCTGCTCCGAGCCATAAGCAGTAAGGACGATTGAAGATATAAAAGGCCTGATATGGCTGATATTCAGAAGCGCATCCAGTCCATTCATCTTTGGCATCTTTATATCCATTATAATTACAGAAAAAACTTGGCTTTTGACTTTTTCAATAGCCTCTAAGGCATCAGGGGTAACCGTTATCTCGTAGCCATCTTTTTTTAGTGCCTCGGAAAGCATGAAACGCATTGATCTGTCATCATCCACTATTAGAACCCTGTCCTTACTCATTTTTAACCTCCAACCGGCAGGGAAATAATAAAATCTGATCCCTTACCTTTGATGCTTTCCACCCTGATATCACCTTTATGCGCTGTTATAATTTGATGTGTAATTGTCAAGCCCAAACCTACTCCTTCTTCCTTGCTTGTATAGAATGGGTCGAATATCCTCTCTATATTTTCTTCGGCAATGCCCATCCCCGTATCTGAAAATTTCACTTGTATACTATTATCTTCTAATCTTTTAATAGAAACTCTCAGAGTTCCGCCTTCTTTAGGCATAGCTTGATGGGCATTTAGTATGACATTAAATAAGGCCTGGCCTAATTTTTCCCTGTCACCTATTATATTTACATCGAGATTACCTTCTTTAATAATCTCTATCTCGTTAGTCTGAGAGCAGCTAAGTTTTGCCAAAGATATAGCCTCGTCCAAGATTAAATCCAGATTTATCTCTTCTTGATTTATCTCCATGTATTTAGACGGGGATACGCTTAAGAATCTATTGATAATGCCTTCCATGCGCCCAACCTCTCTTAATATTACCTCGGCATACTCATTTCTCGGATCGCCATCAGGCAAACTCTCAGCTATTAAATTCATAAGGCCCTTTATAGAGCCAAGGGGGTTCCTAATCTCATGAGCGACCCCTGCGGCAAGCTGGCCAAGCGAGGCAAGCCTTTGAAGCACTTCTCGTCTTCTCCTGATTTCTAGAGATGAGTGTAAATGCTCAAATGATTGAAAAACCTCTTCGATCTCCTGTTCAACGTTCGGATGCTTAGTTAAACTAAAATTATTCCTTTCTATATCTTTCAGCATCTGCCTTAACCTCCTTATGGGCATGAGTATTGCATAAGTCAGGGCTAACCCGATACAAAAAGAGCTAATTATAGTGATAATGAGGTATATGCGTGGGTTAAAAATCGCCTTTGGTGAATTAAAAAAATGCGACAGATTATAGAAAACAGCTATCCCATAACCGGAGATCAAAATGACAAACAATAAGGGTAATATAACTGCAAGGCGAAGCTTAAAATTGTCCTTTCTGAAAATTTTTTTTGCCTTCTTCATGGCTTCAATAACACCGTGCTGACTATTTAACCGGCAGGATTAAACTAAACTTGCTTCCTTTCCCCCGCCTAGTTTCTACCCAAATCTTTCCTCCGTGCATATTTATTATTTCTTTGGCGGAGGATAATCCAAGGCCCAAACCGCTAAATTTCTCATCGTTAATCCCGGCATTATAAAACTCGTCGAATATCTCATCGATTTCTGAAGCCGGTATACCACTGCCTGTATCTGCCACATAAACCAACACAAAGCCTGTTTTCATCTGTTGTTCGTCAATATAGGGGCCAGTGCCTATGGTCACCTCTCCGCCATTAGAAGCAGCCTTAAGGCCATTGGCAATGAGACTATCCAATACCATAAAAACCTTTTCCCTGTCTGCATTAATTTCCAAGGTTGTTTTAGGCAATTCCTTTTTTATAGATATCTTTTTCTCCACTGCAAATCTCTGAAACCCTGTTATAGAAGTTTCTATAAGGGAAACAAGGTCAAATCTAGTCAGGTTTAATTTAAGCTCCTTTTTTCGAATCTCTGAAGCAATCAAAAGTTCGCCGATAGTCCTGGCCAGGTGCTCTACATTATCCCTGCCCATTGAAACTAGCCTTTTCTGCTCTTCATTAAGATCTCCTGCAGTCTGATTCAACAGGACAATAAGATTGTCGCGAATACTTGTTGCAGGGCCTAGCAAATGAATAGAAACCCTGGATAAAAAATTCTTCTTTATCTCCTCCAATTCTCTCTGCTTAATAACATCGGTAAGGACAAAGAGCATGCCAATGGTTTTGCCGTCTTCATCTTCAACCACAGCTGTAGATGCCTTAATCGTATCTCTTGTCCCGGAATTGACGGCGGAGACTTCAACCTGCTTGATAGTCTTATCTGATGAAAATTCCTTTCTCCTTGTTAAGGCCAAAAGATGTTCCTCTCTGAGCTGGTCTAAAATATAATGCCCTATCATCTTTTCTTTAGGGACACCCAAAAGCTCTTCTGCCGCGCGGTTCATTAATATGACCTTGTCTTCCCTGTCAACAACAATAATCCCTGAAGAACATTCATGCAAAAGAGTGTATTGCCTCTCCAAATCAGCGCTAAGCTCTCTATTGCGCTCTGCAAGGTGTTTAGTTGCGGCCTTCACCCTTGACGCTATCTCATCCTCAAATCCATGAAAACCATGACGAAGCCTCTCTAATTCTTGCCTTGAAACAACCACCTCGTCGGATTTAATTATCGCCTGTTTTCCTTCTTCGGGGGCATTCGACTTTTCACCGGTCTTTTCTTTTCCCGGATCAGTGTCTTCCGAAACAGCCTGTGGCATTTTCGCCGTCTCTTTTTTAGCTGGCACAGGCCGTACCTGTTTTCCCCTGGCTATCTTCTCAAGTTCGTATAAACGCCTGAGCTCTACCTCTGATATTTCTACCTTCTTTTCTTTAAGCGGCGTTTCTTTGACCCTTTTTATGGCATCATTAAATTCTGCATCGCTCAATACCCCTGAACCCTGAAGACGAGTGGAAAGTTGAGGCAAAATTCTATCCATTTCATCTTTTGACTGGACAACTTTTCCCATAATCCTCTCGAGCTCTTTAGGTGATTTCTTTTTTGACATCTTAAATTTAGAAGTGATCATGTCTACCTTAATGCGATCCACATATTGAGAAACAATGGTGCCCAGGGTTTCAGAGGTTTTCAGCGATTCTGTAGTCTTGCCTGAACTCAAGAGCTCCTCCTGAAGTCTTTTCCCAAAAATAGCCATTACTTGAGAAATATCCTTTTTTAACGAACTCCCCTCGCGATGAACTAAATCTGCAAGCCAATCGCCTAATCTCTCCACGACAAATTGTAGATTTCTGATCTCCCTGCCTACCTCAAGAAGCAGGGTAACAGTGCGCTTGGGATTCTTTGTCAATTCTGCCAATAATTTCTTTTCATCAACTTCAGATTTCAAATTTTTAATCTCGCCCTTTAAATATCGAAGCATGGTTTTATAAAAGGGTTGCTTTTGCACCTTATGCTCATCTGCCTTCTCAACAACCAGTCTTTCCCCCTCGCTAACCTTTACTATCTTTTCCCCGTCCTCCAAAGAAACAACAGTCTCGCCCTCGCCAACTCTCTCATACCGCACATTTTCTAATTTAATATTTGGGGTGGCATTGGAAGCCAGGAGTTTTTTTGCACCTCCGCTGGCCTCAATGGTATCTTCGCGCATTGCCATGACAGCGATAAGCGAACTTAATTCTTGTTTTGTTATGCCTGCAGAAAAAGTCAATGAGTCTATTTTTAATTTCTTAAAGTTATCGAAAAATCTGGCAATTAAAGAGACTGCGTCATTAAGGACAGCATCCTCCACCAACAACCTGTTCTCCACGATGCCAAATATAAGATCTTTTTTATCTTTTAACGCCTCGGTTAGGGAGTTATAGGCAGTCTCTAATGCACCTTTGGCCAGGATATGTTCATGCGGATACATAGTATACTGAATCACTGCCAGGTTTAAGGCCTTTATCAAATCTTCATAACCGGCAGGGGTTATATTCTTCAGGTCATCGGGGGAAGAATCAGTCATTTTTTTAAACTTCCTTTATCTTAGCCAAAAGTTCTTCTGGTTTGAAAGGATACCTACCCTGAAATCCTGTAATTCTATATGGATATAAAAACAATACCAAGAGACTGACCTTTCTACTTATTGCTATCTTCATATCAGGTTACATGCTCCTGAAATAAGCTATAAACTTGCTTAAGGGACAACCTCAAAACATCTGAGGAATCAATCTTTATAAATCTTACTCCGATATGGAATACCTTTGTTTCTAAAAGAAACTCCCTTTTCCAGATTATCTCGCCTCTAGCAAAGATCGGCCTGGTGTCATAGGGTATGATTATTTTCAACTCTATATTCTGGCCTACATTCATCTCCTCCCGCATAATTAACCTCATGCCTGAGGCACTGATATCATAGACACCCAGCCCCTTCCAATTCTTCCCATTTGACAGATATTGCGCAGTCGCATAACCTTTGATACGCATATATCTTCTTTTTTCGCTAAAATCCACTATCCTCTTAGGCCTCAGACTTATTCTTTCTCTTAAAAAATTTGCTACATGAACTGCTAGAATAAAAAGATGGAAGAAAAGTGCGGGAAGGGCTATTAGAACTATTACCTTGAATACAGCTGTGCCTGCAGAGGTAATGAGCGTAAGGACAGATAACAAGAGGGCCACAAAAGATACATACCGTGAAAGACTGTTTTTAAAAAACGGCGGGTCTAAAGAAATTATAAGCGTACCTAAAGAAAAAGAAGTTAAAATAAGGAACACACATAGGAAGGCAAGACTGACTCCATCCAAACTGCCTATCTGGAAACTTAAAAAGAATCCCATGAGGTAAAACACAATCAACAGGAATACGATCAGCAAAACAGTACTGAATAAACTAATGCCCTTAGAGTTATTCATGGCGTGTCCTTTTTCATAAGCCTTTCTATATCTCCCTTGATAAGCAACCCTATCCTTGAATCCTGGTTTTTAACCACCTAGTATCTGATAAATAAAATCTACGCCAATTCCATCTTAATAAGGAAGGGTGAGTTGATAATCATTGGTGCCATCAGTCAGGATTACTCGATCTTTTTTAATCTCCGCCACAGTATACTCACCGATCTTATCTCCTATTCCTATGAGATTGTCATTGATCATGGCGAGAGGCGCCACGTCGTCCCACAGTATGCCTGTAAGGCTCATATCGGAAATATTTGTTGATAGGGATAGCGTCGAAACCGCGGAAAAAGGATCTCTGCCCCAGTCGGAGAAACTGGTCCTTTGCGGCCGTCCTACCCCAGAAATTGTCTCTGCCCCTGCACTAATTGTCACTTTCTTTTTAGTCTCGATAGGCCCTCGAGAAATCCCGCGCCTTGCCTTTGAAGGAGTAACTATCCCATAAACCAGGCTAAAGACAGCTAGGATCCCTAAAATAATCAACGTTATTATTTTCTTATTCTGCATTGCTTTACCGTTTACCGTTTACCGTGTAGCGTTTAGCGTTTATCGTGAACCGTTACGGTAAACGGTTAGCGGTTAACGGTACACGAAACATGTATAACTGCTATTGGTATGAAAGATACATATTCAGTATCAATCTGGCCCTTAGTTTTGCGCTTCTTATCTCTTCGGAGGCAATATCAATATCCTTTACTGTAACAAGGCTCTCCTTCAGCCCTTCCAGTAAACCCAGAAATACCGCCAATTCCTTATAAGTTGACTCTATCTCCATGTCTATAGGAAGGATCTTATACCCGACATCTCCAGGATTCTCGATTTTTCCCGGGGTAATAGAGGTAAAATTAATGCCTTTAGACCTGCCTTGTTTCGTCAACTCATCTATGGCAACAGATATATTGTTTTCTGACACGAATACACGTTTCGCAGCATCCTGTTTTAAAAGATACATTGACTCTCTGGCCCTTAAAACTTCTGATTCAATCATCCTGCACTCGCAACCAGCCTCACTGCATTTGGAAATAGCCGGCCTATACAAAAATAGATATACCCCCAAGGTAACTACTGCAATCACACCCGTTATAATTATCGCAGCTCTATCTTTAGTAAGTTCCATCCCAGCCCCTTTAATCGATTCGACATTCTAATTCAAATTCATTGCCGGTCGTATCTCTGATCTCTTTTGTGCTAATAAGCCTCACGTCCTTAAATATACCCTTTTCAAGCGCAAGTATAAAACCAGACAAGATCTCTTCAGGCGCACTGGATATAACCACGCCTCGCATCTTAAAGGTCTTGTCCTTCATGGTAAATTGTGTAAGATAGCTATCGTCAGGAACTATATTACTCAACTCCCTAAACACGTCTTCCCAGTATGGCTCATTTCGCAATATCTCGCTTGTCAAATTCTGCGCCTTGACCTGTTCCATCTGGGGCTTTAAACTTAACATCTCTATCCTGCTGGCCGCGATCCTTTTCTGAAAACTCGTAACCTGTATTCTCATCCCGATATAGACAAGGGCCAGAGTAATAATAACCCCTGTAACCACGGCCTGAATGCCCGCTCGTTTAAAGGTTTTTTTCGTCTCTTCTTTAATTTCCAGGGGCAGCAGATTAAGCCCCTTTACCCCACCTAAACCCGCGCCTATAGCCAGGGCTAATCTATGTAGTTCGGGCGCGCGTCCGTCTATTGCCCCAGGCTCAATTTTTATACCCTCGAGGGAGCTTAACAACTTTACTTCTATTCCTAATTCCTTAGAAAGAAAATCCGTAAGTCTCCTGAGAGAAGAGCCTCCGCCTAATAGAACAAACGAATCTATCTTTCCGCCTTCCGCCTCTTCCCTGTAATAATCAAAACATCTTTCTATCTCATTTACTAATTGCTCCAAAGGCATCCTTATCATAGATAAAATTTGAGTCGTGGAAATCTTGTCATTTATCATCTTTGATTCGCCTTCAGGAGGTAGCCCTATTTTCCGCTTTATTTTTTCAGCCTCGTCCAATGAAAGCTCTGTCCTGCCCTTGTCCGAGACCAAAACTCCTGTCATCTCTTTAGTAATATCATTGCCTGCAACAGGGATCTTACGGGAAAAAACCAGGCCCTTTCCTTTTAATATAACCAATTCTGTATGACAACTGCCTATATCAAGAAAACACCTTGTCTGGCCCTCGCCAGGATAAAATGCATGGGCTAATCTTTGCATCGCATAAGGAACGGCAATGAATGAAACTGGTTTTACACCTGCTTCCTTCAATATAGATAAAAATTCGTTAACTGTCTTTTTAGGGGAGGTCGCGACCAGGACCTCAAATTTTTTAACACCTTTTTCAATCACCTCGCCCGATATCTCAAAATCTACCAAGGAGTCGTCTATTGGAAACGGGAAATAATTCTTTACCGCCAATCTTATGGCATTACGCAATTCTGTCCTTGGCATATAAGGCACTATCGCTTTTTTTATGGCGGTCTTGGGACAATTGATAGTGACAATAAATTTAGAGTTGCTTACATCTACCCCTCTGGTAATTTTTTTTAGAAGACTTTGTATTTCTTTCCCGCGCAAGGCCTCATCAACTGCATAGCTGCTAACCTCTTCTATATCGGTCTTTATAAGACATAAACCGTCCGGAGTTTTCAAAAATTTGGCCAATTTTATAGAAGAAGATCCGATGTCCAGCCCTACTATGTAATCTTTCTGAAAAACCCCTCTTACATTCATTTATGTATCCCTTGTTGCGTTTACCGTTTACCCGCTCGGCTTCGCCTCGCTGTTTACCGTTAACCGTAACGGTAAACGATCATGTAATCTCATTCCAACCCTGTGTCGTAACAGTAGTAGTGCCCCCATAGCCGCTAAAATATGGGGGCGGATTGGATGTTATATCTGAGTCGTAATTAACTGTAAAATCTTCGCCATCTCTCATAGTTATATTATTGCCGGCGAGTATTGCCCCATTGATAGTAGCATCTTTGATGTTATCAAAATCAATATTGTTTTCTGCGGCAATCAACCCATTTATAGCACTATTTTCTAATCCATCTCCGCTAATATTATTGCCTGCGATGAGAGCGGGGTAACCAGATGCTGCATCGATTGTTATATCTTCACTGCCCAAAGTGACATTATGCTCAGCAACAACTGTGCCATAGATAGCAACATTTTCTTCTATCGTAACATTCCCCTGCACATACCAAATTTGTTCGCTGCCAGAGGAGCCATAGGTATTACCTTCCGTAAAAGTATAATTACTGCTCTCAACGTTATCGGCTATAGACTGATAACCAGCCATATTAACCGTAAAAGGCGTGGGTACGGTGGAATTACTGGTTACGATGCCGTTTATCGTTGGATCGCCTGAATTTTGCACACTGTTGGCCGAGGCCACATTTCCGTTAATAGTGCCCTCGGAATCTTTGAACTTGATGTGATTGCCAAAAGAATGCATGGCATAATTAAATGCCTCAGGGGCGCCATCGGGATAACTACCTCCATTTGAGCTGACAACTGCATCCAACTCTACTGTTCTCGATATGTCAGATTCTGTCCCGGTTGAGCTAAGCGAGTATGTGATTCCATTTTTACTCACACTCACAGAATAACCCCCATTTTCTAAATTTCCGGTTATGGTAGTCGGATTATCTCTAAAACTAGAGCTATTTTTGATCTGATAAATAACCTTCTGCAATCCCGCCTCAGCCAGCCAGAGGGCCTTTGAACTCGCCACATCATATCCCGAACCTTTAAGCTGTATAGACATCATAAATAAAAAGCCTAAAGTTATAGAAATAAGAGTTGCCATGATTATGAAAGTCATGATCAGGACAGAGCCTCGTTTCGCATATCGCATGTTTCGTATATCGTATGTCGTATATCGTATATCGTTTGGTAGTAAAAAAGATTTGTTTAAAAATCCTGGTTTTAAGTTTTTGTCTATCATTTTACAATATACTACATACGATATGCTATATACGAATCAAAGATTTCTCGGCATCACTTCGGTCCTCGAGCGAATCGCTTCATCGCCCCTGGCAACACTCAGGTCAATAGCCACTATATTACCACTCAAGGACAAATCAGAAACAGCAGGAGGAAGGACATCGGTTATTATAATCTGGCCTGAGCCATACGTAAAACTTCCGTTTATATCTCCTGTTAAAACCGCTTTCCTCAATTCGTATACAGTCTGGTCAAAGGCTGGCGGAGGAGCATAAGAATCTCTGGCATTATAAAGGTAGTAGATATAATAAGTGCTCTGGTCCTGTGAAAATCTTATCTCGTCATAACCGCCAGTGGATTGAATCTCTTTTGCCTCTCTTAAATCCCGCACCATCTCTTCTATGCCTCTATCAAGGACTATATCAATCCCTGCCCTTGTCTCCTGACTTGACCAGCTTAATAAAACCGCTCGAAATATATATACGGTAACTACTGCCAGAATACTGAACATCGCGATTGTTATCATTAGCTCAATGAGAGTTAAACCTTGTTTCGTATGTCGTATGTCGTATATCGTATATCGCTTTTTGGGTAAAAATTGGGGGTTTAATAATCCTAGTTTTGAATTATGGTTTTGCATTTTACGATATACTATATACGATAATCAGTAATCAACGACCAGCGTCGTCAACGTAATGCTCGGCGAGCCGCCTTTAACATTCCAACTAACTGTAACATCCACCTGCATAGGATCATCGCCCTCGGCCACATCTACGGTTACGTTAAAGTTCGAGAAATTCGCATCAGCAGTAGGCCCGCTGTCAACTAAACTGGCAAAGGCTGTATTCTTGATCTGCTCCATCTTTGCCTGCGCAATATTTAATGCCAGATCCACATTCTCAACATCGGTAGTGGCGAAGAGCCCTGAACTAAAAGCGCTGGTCAATGTAACCACGCCTATTGTGAGGATGATGATGGTAATCAGGATCTCGAGTAGAGTGAACCCACATTTCGTATATCGTATATCGTATATCGTATATCGTAGGCATGTCATTATCTTAACTTATGTATTAAGGCAGTTATCATCTTTGAAAGATGATCTAACTTTTCTGAGATATTTTCGAGTTCTTCCTTGTTAATATAGTCAAGCTCTTGTGCTATTATAAACTGTGTTTCCAATTCTGCCGCTGATCCTAAGGCTATATGTAAAAATTGCTTATATTCTTTATTATGATACCTTTTAAATCCTTCAGCTATATTTGACGGCAGAGATACAGCTGCCTTTCTCATCTGAGACGTTAAACCATATAATTCTTTATCTGGAAAGCTCTCTGTTAGCCCGTAAGTATCTTTGACAATCTCTATACCTTTTCGCCAAATTTTCAAATCCTTAAAACTTCTGATCTTCTTATCCATATTACGATATGCTATGTACGACATACTACATACGAGTTATGGCTGTACATCCTCCCCCATATTAGAGACATAGATGCAGCTCGAGCCATTCGTCTCGCTGACTGCATTGCTCGATATAGACGCGCTTCCATTGCCGCCCGGCCCCACAGAATAAATAATATAGTATTTGCCGTTTGTACCACCTCTTACATATACATAATCCGCCCCGGTAGAACGAAAAGGATCCGTAGGCACAGAAGTTATGATGCTAGGGGTGGCGCTGGCTAATGCTGTCTCAAGCGCTGCAGAACCTGTGGCTGGATAGGTATTATTATTATGGATATAATAACTCTCTACTGCGACTTGAAGCGTTTTTAATTCTCCCTTTGCTTTGGCAATATTTCCTTCATCCTGCATCCCCTTAAAACGCGGGAGAGCGATCCCGATCAGGATAGATATCACCGCAATGACTATCAATAGCTCAATTAGTGTAAAACCTTTTCTCATAACCACCCCCTTTTTTTGCATTCAGTGTTCAATGAAAAACGATATACTATATACGACATACTACATACGATATACGAGATCAATGTCTCAATACCTTCATCATGTCAAACATCGGTAAAAGCATCGACGCCATGATAAAACCCACCATGCTCCCCATGATGACCAAAAATAAAGGCTCTATTATAGTAGTCAACTTTTTTATGGTGTATCCTAAAGACATATTGTAAAAATCCGAGATCTTATTCAGCATGCCCTCTAAATTTCCTGTCTCCTCTCCTACCGAGATCATCTGCACTGTATCCTGGGGGAATTCCCCGCTTATCTTCAGGCTCTCGGCAATGCCTTCTCCTTTCTCAACAGAAGCGCGGACATTTGTAATAACACGACTCAGTACTTCATTCCCAATTACCTCCTTTGTAATATCCAGTGATACCAATATAGAAACACCGCTTGAGACAAGCGTCGCCAATGTCCTGGCAAATCTCGATATCGCCACTTTACGAAACAATGGGCCAAGCACAGGTGCTTTTAATTTAAGTCTATCAAAATTAAATCTACCTTTTTCTGTCCTTATATAATATTTTACGCCTATGCATGTTACCGCAAAAAAAAGGCCTATTAAATACCAGTAACTCTTGATGGCCGTCCCAATCCTATAAAGGATCAATGTAGGCGCGGGTAATTTTATGCCTACCTTCATGAAAATCTCGGCAAACTGAGGGATAATAAAAGTAACTATGAAAATCGTGACCGCGATACCGGCGAATAAAAGTATGATCGGGTAAAAAAGCGCACCTTTAATCTTCTGCTTTAACTCTTCCTGTCGTTCAGTAAATTCAGCAAACCCGGTCAAAACAGTATCCAGCTTTCCGCTGGCCTCACCGGTCTTTACCATATTTATAAATAACTTGGAGAATACCCGCGGGTGCCTCGCCAGGGCCTGAGAGAAGCTGTCGCCTGACTCAAGATTTCTCTTCACATTACCGACGGTGATCCTCAGCGTCCTGTTTTCAATCTGTTTATCCAGCGTATCCAGGCAGACCAGAATAGGTATACCTGAATTTATCATATTGGCGAGCTGGACATTAAATATTATCATGTCCTCGGCGCTTATCCTCCTCATCCTTTCAAATATAGATTCGACCCTGACTCCGGGAGTGATCTCCGCGGCATAGGTAGTCATATACCCCATTCTTTGGAGTTTCTCTGTAAGTTCGTCTCTATTGGACGCGTCCATGGTGCCTTTCACTAACTTACCTGTGGCATCCCTGGCTTTATAAATGTAAGTAGGCAACTTAAAACCTCCGTGTTTCGCTTACAGTTTACCGTGTACCGTCTCGTGCGGTAAACGGTACACGGTAAACGATAAGGTTACTCCTCCTGGATCACGCGAAGCATCTCTTCAACAGTAGTAATACCTTCTTTTACCTTTTTAATGCCGTCCTGTTTCAGCGTTATCATGCCTGAGGCTATAGCCTGTTTTTTGACCTCATCATGCGGCGCTCTGGCTATAGTCAGTTTGCGTATATTCTCATCTATTGGCATCAACTCAAATATCCCGATCCTGCCTTTATAGCCTGTATTCATGCATTTGGAACAGCCTTTGCCGCGATAGAATTTTATTCGTCGCTCGTCGAGAAGGCCGATGTCTCGCATGGTTTCCTCTGTCGGGGTATATTCTTCTTTGCAATCCTTACAGATAGTCCTCACAAGCCTCTGCGCCAAGACAGCAATTAGGGAAGAGGAGACAAGAAACGGCTCGACACCCATATCAATCATCCTCGTTAATGCCCCTGCCGCGTCATTCGTGTGGAGCGTGGAAAAGACCAGATGCCCGGTCAGGGCAGCGTGAATCGCTATCTCTGCTGTCTGGAAATCTCTGATCTCGCCTACCATTATCACGTCAGGATCCTGTCTTAACATCGACCTCAAACCATTGGCAAACGTCAGATCTACCTTGGGATTCACCTGCATTTGCCTTATACCAGATAGTTTATACTCAACGGGATCTTCAATAGTTATAATATTCTTCTCAACTGTATTTATTTTGTCCAATGAGACATAAAGCGTGGTAGTTTTCCCGCATCCTGTCGGTCCAGTGACCAATATCATGCCATGCGGATGAAAAATAAGTTTCTGATATTTTTCTAAAATATCTTCTGAAAAACCCGTATCTTTGAAGTCCAATAGGGCACTCGATACATCCAATATTCGCAATACGACATTCTCTCCATATATGGTAGGCATACAGGAAACCCGTATATCGATCTCCCTGCCTTCCATCTTGAGCGTGAACCTGCCGTCCTGAGGCGCCCTCCTCTCCGCTATGTCCAGATTCGCCATTATCTTAATCCTTGAAATAATTGCTGATTGAAGATGTTTAGGCGAGGCAGATACCTCGTGTAACACGCCATCTACCCTGAATCTCGTCTTTAGCGTATCCTCTTCGGGCTCTATATGGATATCGCTGGCGCCTTCGCGGACAGCCTTCATTATAATCAGATTTACCAATTTTATGACTACTGGCTCTTCAGCGATTCCCTCTAATTCCTTGAGGTCTATTTCTTTTCCGTCCTTTGCGCCAATGCCTTTCTCATCAATAGACTTTATCACGTCTTCCATGGTCCCCTTCGCGCCATAATGTTCATCCAGGGCCTTTTTTATCTCAGCCTCTGTCGCCACCGCAGGCTCTATAATCAAATTTGTCTTGAGCCTTATCTCATCCAGGGCAAATACATTCCAGGGATCGACCATGGCGCAGGTGAGACGATTGCCTATTTTAAATATCGGTATAAGCTCGTATTTCCGCGCCAGATCCTCCGACACCAATTCCGTTACTTTAGAGTCTATCAAATAACTGCCTAGCTCTATCCGTGGTATACCTAGCTTACCGCTCAGAAACATTACAAGGTCTTCTTCCGTAATCAACCCTGTTTTCACGAGGGCTTTTCTTAACCTGAGACCCGAACGTTTTTCTTCTGTCTTAGCCTGTTTCAACTGCTCAGCTGTTATTATGCCCTCTTCCACAAGGCTCTCACCTAAAGCTTTTTTCTGTTTCCCTGACATAATAGCCTTTTTTTCCTTATCTATTAAGTATCTCTTTTACCTTTGCCACTACATTATCCAGCTCAAATGGCTTCTCTATATAACCGCTTATTTTCTGAAATGCGAATAGATCCCGCACCTTTTCCTCTTCCTTCCCGCTCAGCATAAGAACAGGGATATCCTTTGTCTTCGGAAGGCCTCTTATCTCCTTAAGACAGCTATAGCCGTCCATCTTAGGCATCATGATATCAAGAATGATCAGATCCGGCACTTCCTGTTCAGCCGCCTTCACGCCCACGTCACCGTCAGAGGCAGTTATGATATTGAAATTTTCCTGCTCCAGCCTTATCTTAAGGAGCTTCAGTATGTCCTCTTCGTCATCAATCACAAGAATCTTTTTTTGGCCTGGCATATTATCCTCCATGTTTTAGTTTTTCCTATCCGCTAAACGCTGCCCGCTATACGCTATTTTAATAATTCCTTTATCTTATCCAAAAGAACCTTAGGCTCAAATGGTTTGGTTATATACGCGTCAGCCCCCATTTCTTTGCCGAGCTCCATGTCTTTCTCCTGGGCGCGCGCAGTGAACATGATAACAGGTTTATGCTTATGCTTCTCATCAAACTTGAGCATCCTGCATACCTTGTAACCGTCGATCTTGGGAAGCATAAGATCCAGCAGAATCAGATCCGGCCAGTGAGACCTCGCCTTATCAAGGCCTTCCTGTCCATCGCCGGCTTCATCAATATCATACCCCGCCGCCTCCAACCTGAACCTCAACATCTTTCTCAGGTCATCCTCATCATCCACTATAAGTATCCTTTTTCTGTTCATCATAACACCTCTTTTATTTTCTCTAACAAGTCTTTTGAATCAAAAGGTTTTTCCACGAAAAATGCTACTTTTTCGAGCGCAAACAGATCTCCTACTTTTTTTTGCTCTTTCGCGGTCATAACTATCACAGGTGTATCTTTAAAGGAATCTTCTTTTCTCATCTCGCGTAACGCAGTATACCCGTCAACCTTGGGAAGCATTATATCCAAAAGCACGGCATCCGGCCTTTTAGCCTTCATTATCTTTAACATCTCTTCTCCGTCCTGAGCTGACAAAAACTCATAGCCTTCCGATTCCATCCTGAGTTTCAGCATCCTAAGCAAATCAGGGTCATCGTCTACCACCAGTATCTTTTTCTTATCCATCCCGCACCCCCGTTATATGAAATGTTTACCTGTCTTTAAATCCTTTTCAGCCTTTTTTACCAGCTTATCTTTATCCAGAGATTCATCAGGATAGATGGCCAGCCCAAAACATACAGGCGTTTCCAGCTTGCCTCTGAGCCTGTTGATTATCTTCATCGCGCCTGTCCTGTCAGTCCCGGCCATAACAGCCACAAACTCCCCTTTTTTAAATCTCACGGTTTTATCCTCAGGGCCTCTAACGCTTGAGCTTATAATCTTCTCTATCCGGTCTAATGTCTCTTTTTTGGAATCTTTATGGGAATCAATCCCAAATAGGATAAGGGCTAAATTCATATCATTTTGCTCTGAGCGCTCTATAGACTCTTCAAGGATAAATTCAAACTCTTCGCCCTCCTTATATACAGGCAGGGTAAAAATAAAGTTGCTCCCCACGTCTTTCTTTGACTCCACCCATATATCCCCGCCATGCAGCTCTATTATCTGCTTACTTATGGCGAGGCCAAGCCCTACACCGTTCGAGGCTCGCGTCATGCTTGTGTCCAGCGGGCTGAAATGATTAAAAAGATTGGGGATATCGTTCTCCATGATGCCTATGCCTGTGTCTTCTATGACAACTTTTACCGCACCGCGGCCGTCAATATTTTCCATTGAGCTAATGATCTTTATCCTGCCATTTTCTCTGTTAAACTTTATAGCATTAGATATGAGATGATTTAAGGCCTGGCCGAGCCTTTCGGGGTCAAGCCATACGTCTTCCAAGGCGTCAGAGAGCTCCAGATCAAAACTCAGCTTCTTCTTACCGGCGCCAGTCCCGGCCATGGAATAGGCTTCTTTTATCAGCTCGTTTATATTGACTTTTCTTTTACGCATACTAATCCTGTCGGATTCCAGCTTTGAAAAATCAAGTATGTCTGTTATAAGCCTGGTGAGCCTGCCTATATTATTTTTGGCGATAGCCAGGAACTCACTCTGGTTTTCATTTAGAGGGCCTGTCACCCCGTCTAAAACCAGGGAAACGCTCTCCTTGATAGACGTTAGAGGCGTGCGTAATTCATGAGAGATTATGGACACGAAATCGGATTTAATCCTGACCAGCTTTTCAATGTCCTGATGTGCCTTTAAAAGCTCCTGCTCTAATTCATTTATTCTCTGTTGTTTTGTCATTTTCAATCAACCCCAACACATCCCTGCCTGACTCATCAAAACAAAAGCTTCCATTTTGTCCCTATTATATTATAATCCGACCACTTACCCGAGGAAGACGATTTGGAGCGTTGCCACAGGTAATATGGTTCCGCTTTTATATTTTTGAATATTTGAAATGAAAAGCCTGAGTAAAACCTGTTCCTATTGAGCTCTTTTGAATCAGAATCAAAAAATGTCTCATCCGCGATATAGGGTTGGATCTGATGTTTCGTGAACGACATGGGCGGCTTAACTGATATTTTATTCCTGTACTGCCAGGCCTCATCCGCATCCTCTCTCTCTCTAAATTCTAACCTTCCGCGGTTACTTAAGGAAAAGCCGCGGCATTTCCATTTGACAGTGCCGTTAAGATGTGGCCTGTATTCTGTTTTCCAGCCCCCGCTTCTTTCCTCGTTTATATGCCTGTAATTCAATCCAAGGTCAAACCAGTCTGCCAGCCCAGAATATACAACCTCTATATCGGTATGGTTATAGTAGGGATTTTTCATATCATCGCCCCGGCGAAACTCCTCTTCAATGCCAAACCTCCATTTACGAGAGAGCTCTGCGGATGCGCTTTCTGTATCCCAGTATTGCCAGTCGCCGTCATCAAACGCGAAGGCGCACTGGCAAAAAAATAACGCTGGAAAAATAGCGCTTCCTACGATAACAAACCTGAAAAACCGCGTCATACCATATACCTCGCGATTACCTTATCCCAAAGGCCCTGGGATTTCAGGATGATTTCTATTACTTCGCGCACCGCGCCTCTGCCACCGTGTTCTTTGGTAACATAATGGGCTGTGTTTTTCACCTCTTCCGCCGCGTTCGGCGGCGCTATAGCGAGCCCTGCCCTTTTTATCAATGGCAGGTCCAAAAGCTCATCTCCCATAAAACATACTTCTTCATTCTTTACCCTGAATCTCTTAAGAACCTTCTGGTAGACTTTAAGTTTATCGTGGGCTGAATATACCGCAGAGACCCTCATGTCATGGGCCCTGCGCTTTACGGCCTTGCTTTTTTTAGCAGTTATGATCACGGACTTTATGCCAGCCTTATTAAGAAGGAACATGCCCAGCCCGTCCTGGACGTTAAAACATTTAAGCTCATCCCCGAAATTATCGTAGATTATATGGCCTTCTGTAAGGACGCCGTCTACATCAAGTATCAGTAATTTGATTTTTTTAGCGCGTTCTTTTATCATATAAGCCCTGCTTTCAGCAGATCCTGCACATCCACCAGCCCTATTGCCCTGCCCTTCTCATCCACTATCGGAATCTCGTCAATCCTGTAATCCTGCAAAACCTTCAGCGCCTCAACGGCAAGCGCTCCTTTTTTCATGGCCTTAGGTTTTTTCGTCATCACGTCTTTTACTTTTTTCTTTGAAAGATCAAGCCCCTCCTCTAAATGCCTTCTCAAATCACCGTCCGTGAATATACCTGCCAACCTGCCTTTTTTGTCAACCACCGTTGCGCTCCCGGCCCTCGCGGTCGTAATCTTTAACAGCACGTCTTTCACTTTCACATTCTCTTTTACAATAGGGTTTGAAGGGCCTTTTCTCATAATGTCCTCCACCTTAAGAAGCAATTGCTTGCCCAGGCTCCCGCCGGGATGGAGGAAGGCGAAATCACTTTTTTTAAAACCTCTCTTGTCTATCAATGCCGCGCAAAGAGCGTCGCCCATCGCGAGCATAGTGGTAGTGCTTGCCATAGGCGCAAGGCCTAACGGACACGCCTCTTCTTTTATCGAGACATCCAGAACAGCGTCGCTGTTCTTCGCCAGAGTGGAGCGCATATTACCTGTTATGGCAATAAGCCTGGCTCCTATTTTCTTTATGTGAGGGATAAGCCTTATGGTTTCTTCTGTTTCACCGCTATTCGATATGGCTATTATCAGGTCTTCTTTTTTTACCCGGCCCAGGTCGCCGTGTATGGCCTCCGCTGAATGCATCCACAGGCTCGGCGTGCCAGTGGATGCAAGTGTAGCGGAAATCTTTTCCCCGATAATACCGGCCTTGCCCATGCCGGTAACAACTACCCTGCCTTTTGAGGCGAATATCAGGTTAACGGCCTTCTCAAAATCCTTGTTTATCCTGGATATTAGCCGTTTTATCGAGTCTGACTCGATTTTAAGGACCTGTTTAGCGCGTTGTTTTAGCATATCCATCCTTATTTTCAAACCCGCATTGCAATTAAATTGCAATGCGGGTTTGAAATATTACCCGATTTATATCTTTGACTTCACTCAATAATTTTTCCAGCGTCTTCAAATCAATCATATTCGGGCCATCGCATGGCGCTTTGTCTGGGTTTTCGTGTACTTCCAAAAATAATCCATCGCACCCGACAGCTACTGCCGCGCGGGAAAGAGACGCCACAAACTTCCTATCTCCGCCCGAAGAAGAACCTCTGCCCCCCGGCAGCTGGACACTGTGAGTCGCGTCATAAACCACAGGATAGCCAAACTCTCTCATTATATCCAGGGACCTGAAATCACTGACTAAATTATTGTACCCGAACATCGTGCCGCGTTCCGTAATGATGATATTTTTATTGCCGCTGACCTCTATTTTTTCTACTATGTTTTTTATGTCCCATGGCGCAAGGAACTGGCCCTTTTTCACATTGATGACCTTTTTTGTCTTTGCCGCTTCTACTATGAAATCCGTCTGCCTGCATAAAAAAGCCGGTATCTGGATGATATCAAGGACACCAGACGCTTCTGAAAGCTCCGCCCTGCAGTGTACATCGCTTAATACAGGAACACCTGTTTCTTTCTTTACCTTCGCCAGTATTTTAAGGCCCTTTTCTATGCCAGGCCCCCTGTAAGATTTGACATTTGAGCGGTTCGCCTTGTCATAGCTGGATTTGTATATAAAAGATATCTCTTGTTTACCGCATATCTTTTTGATAGCTTCCGCGTGACGCATGGCGTGCCGCTCGCTCTCGATAACACATGGCCCGGCGATTAAGGTAATGGTATTATTGCCGCCTATCTTTATATTCCCTATCTTTATCTCTTTCGTCATTTGCTTGTCTTGCCTTTTTTCCCGTGGGCCAGAGACGCTTTTACAAAATCCCTGAACAGCGGATGGCAGTTATCAGGTTTTGATTTAAACTCAGGATGAAACTGGCACGCCACAAACCATGGATGGTTTTTTATCTCGACTACCTCCATCAGCCTAAGATCAGGAGAAGTCCCTGATATGACAAGGCCTTCTTTTTCCATGCTCCTTTTATAGTGCGTGTCAAACTCATACCTGTGCCTGTGTCTTTCTGAGATCCTCTCTTTACCATACGCCTCGTACGTGCGCGTCGCCTTTTTCAGCCTGCATTGATAGGCGCCTAATCTCATGGTGCCCCCCATATCTTTCACTCTTTTTTGTTCCTCGAGCAGGCTTATTACAGGGAAGGGCGTTGATTTGTCAAATTCCGTTGAATGGGCCTTTTTTAACTTGCATACGTTTCTGGCAAACTCTACGACAGCGCACTGCATACCTAGACATATGCCAAAAAAGGGTATATTATTTTCCCTGGCAAATTTTATTGCCCTGATCTTACCCTCTATGCCGCGTGAGCCGAATCCCCCCGGGACAAGGATCCCGTCCGCGTCATTAAGAAAGTTATCCACGTTTTTTTCCTCTATCTCCTCCGAATCTATCTTCCTGATGTCCACTTTAGCGTCATTTTCCACGCCTGCGTGCTTTAAGGACTCATAGATAGATTTATACGCGTCATTCAGCTCTATATATTTTCCGACAACGGCTATCGTGACCCTTTTTGTCGGGTGAAGCGCCCTTTTAACCACTTTATCGCGCCACGCGCTCAGGTCACCTTCTCTATATCTCAATTCCAGCAGCCTTAATATAATCTTCCCCAGTCCTTGTTGTTGGAACAATAAAGGGATCTCATATATATCTTTCACGTCAGGCGTATCTATTACAGCGTCTTCATCCACGTTGCAGAAAAGGGCTATTTTCTGTTTTACCTTCTTTGAAATGGGTTTCTCGGTCCTGCAGATCAATATATCCGGCTGGATACCTATTTCCCTCATCTTGCCGACACTGTGCTGCGTGGGCTTGGTCTTTACTTCCTCTGCGGCCTTGATATATGGGACCAGGGTCAGGTGGATATTTATGGCATTGCCCCTGCCCACGTACTGCTTGAACTGCCTGATGGCCTCAAGAAAAGGAAGGCTTTCTATGTCACCTACTGTCCCCCCTATCTCGCAGATGACAATATCAACGTCCTTGCCGCTCGATACCTTTTTTATGTTAGATATTATCTCGTTCGTTATATGAGGGACGACCTGGATGGTCGCTCCGAGATAATCACCCCTGCGTTCCTTTGTAATAACTGAATCATAGATTTTCCCGGTAGTGATATTGTTATCCTTGCCGAGAGGCACACTTGTAAAACGCTCGTAATGGCCAAGGTCCAGGTCTGTTTCGGCTCCGTCGTCTGTCACATATACCTCGCCGTGCTGGAATGGATTCATGGTCCCGGGATCCACGTTTATGTAAGGGTCGCATTTCTGTATTGTTATCTTCAGGCCCTTGGATTCAAGAAGCTTGCCTATAGAGGCTGAGGTAATACCTTTCCCGAGGCTGGAAACAACGCCCCCTGTTATGAATATATACTTTGGCATATTAAATTTAGGCTGTTGAAGCTGGTTTATTGTTGTGGAGGCTTGCTAGGAAGCTGGAAGTGGGTACTGGAAGCCTGATATCCAGTACCCAGCTTCTACTTCTAATTTCTTAACCAGTTTCCATACCCATAAACCAACTTCTATTTACAAAAAACTCAACTGCTTTGACCCCTGTATCAATTCCCTCGCCCGGGCCAGGTCCTCAGGAGTATCTATGCCCACCGTATCGTATTTTGTCTCAACCACTTTTATCTTATATCCGTTCTCTATCACTCTTAACTGCTCTAATTTCTCTATCTTCTCCAGCGTTGACTGAGGCAGGCTCTTGAACGTGAAAAGAAAATCCCTGGTATAAGCGTAGAGTCCGATATGTTTATAACAATTCGAGATCCTGTTGCCGTTATGGATAGAACGCGGCTTATAAGGAATGGCCGCTCTGGAAAAATACAGGGCGAAACCCTTCCTGTCGAGCACGACTTTTACCGTATTCCTGTCAAAGAGCTCGTGCTCTGATTCAATCTTATGACAGAGAGTTGCCATCTGAATATCCTTATCTCTAAGGAGAGGGTCTACTATATTGTCGATCATCGAGGGGTGCAGCAATGGCTCATCTGCCTGGATATTCACGATGATTTTGGCCTCAAACTGGCTGGCGATCTCTGTCAGCCTGTCTGAACCGCTTTTGTGAGCTTTTGAGGTGTATACCGCTTTAGCGCCAAAGCCCTTAGCGGTATTGTAAATACGCTTATCGTCAGTAGCGATTAAAAGGTCTTCTATTGATCTGGACTTCTTGGCATTCTCCCATGTGTGCTGTATAACAGGCTTACCGCACAGGTCAGCCAGAAGCTTGCCCTCAAATCGCGTCGCGCCGTATCTCGCCGGAATTATCCCTATAACATCCATATATCAGCTTTCAGCTATCAGTTATCAGCTATCAGCTGCTGATAACCAAGCACTCATTTTTTATTTTATCTTATTTAATAATTCTTCCTGCGTTACCGTAGCGATGCCTACCTTGCCCACGACTATACCCGCCGCGAGATTAGAAATATGGGCAGCCTCTATCATGGATGCCCCTGCCGCGAGCGCCAGCGTAAACGTGCTTATGACAGTATCGCCCGCGCCTGATACGTCAAATACGTCCTGTGCCACGGTTGGTATATGTGTAATCCTGCCGCCTTTCTCAAAAAGCCGCATTCCGTTCTCGCCAAGAGTCACGAGGACACTTTCTGATTTTAATTTTTTTAAGAACTCCTTTCCTATTCTTATGAGGCTCTTATCGTCCGTTACCTTTATGCCGGTTGCCTTTGACGCCTCGTGATGATTTGGGGTTATACCTGTCACCCCTTTATAATAATTAAAATGCTCTTCTTTTGGGTCTACCATTACTATTTTGCCATGCTTCTTTGCCAGCCTCAGGACCTCGCGTAATAACCTGGGCGTTATAACACCCTTGCCATAGTCTTCTATTATAATGGCGTCTATATCTATAATTATGGCCTTAACATACATTATAATCTGGCTTATAAGATCCGCGCTCAAGTTATCCATCTTTTCCTTGTCAATCCTCACAACCTGCTGGTGATGAGCAATGACCCTTGTCTTAAGTATGGTAGGCCTTTCGCTGTCAACAACTATACCTCCCACATCTACGCCATTCTTTTTGAGGAGCTCTTTAAGCGTCCTGCCCCGTTCATCCATTCCGATTACTCCGGCCAGATATGTCTTACCTCCGAAAGATTGAATGTTATTCGCCACGTTCGCCGCGCCGCCCGGCATAAACGATTCAGAACGGATCCACACGACAGGCACCGGCGCCTCCGGTGATATCCTTGAGACATCGCCCCATAAAAACTCATCCAGTATCAGGTCGCCTATTATAAGGACCTTTTTATCGGTAAAGGCCGGGATTATCTTTTTTAATCTGTTCTTCCTCATATTTTCTCAATAACGGCCTGCGCCAGAAGCGGAATCATTATCTCGTGATGGCCTATAATCGTATATCCTGAACCTCCTGATTTTGTCGGACGCTTAACCACATTCTGATAAGGCCTGTAATGGTTTATCATGTCAAAATTGCATGCCGTAAAATTCCTGACTTTATGCCCTAGATTCCTGGCCACATTAAGGGCCTTCAGGAAAACCTCCGGCAGAATCACTGATGAGCCAATGTTCAGAACCACGCCTCCATCACCCAGCCCCGCGACTACATCTATAAAATTATGAAAATCTCTCAACGAAGCCTCTCCTAGAGCCGCGCCGTCCGAACTCGGGTGCTGATGGATAATATCAGTACCTATGGCTATATGCACGGTGGCAGGTATTCCCTGCCTGGCGCAGTTATACAGAAGGCTCAATTTCCTGAAAGAAAGCTTTTCTTCCTCTATAACCTGACCTATGGCGAGGCCGGCGCCTATATCCTTTTCCACTGCCTCTCCCATCGCGCCATTGAGATACAGGGCTGTTTCCTTAGCCATGCCAAAACTGCCGTCTTCGAGGGCCTCTTCCACGTCTTCCGATGTCTTGCCGATAAGGGCGATCTCAAAATCATGTATAGCGCCAGAACCGTTCAATGCGATAGCGGTAATTATTTTCCTGTTTATTAGTTCTATTATCACCGGATTCAGTCCGCATTTAATCACGTGCGAACCCATCATGGCTATGACGGGTTTTTTCCTTTTGCGCGCTGAAATTACGGCATCGACGACCTGCCTGAAGCTCGTGCCCGAAAGTATACGGGGAAGGGAGTCATAAAAATCAGAGAAAGCGGCGTTCTTTAAGGGAGGTTTCGCAAAATCCTTGTAAGAGACCTCGCTTTTTCTTTTGGCTATTGGATAAGTCTTGAGTTTATCTAAGTTTATATCTTTGGACATTTATAATTCCCGTTATATTCTGACTATTTTAACATTATTCTTTCACAGTGTCAAGGCACTCTATTTTCTGGAGGGTTATGGTAACCGTCCCCACAAAAGGGATGCCTTTTGTCACCAGTAAAAGGGGTATCCTCTTCTCATCCGATGAAAGCCACATAGTGACTTTCGCCTTTCTGGTCACTTTACCCTGGAACCAGGGCAGAGGCTCAACCATAAAAGCCTCCCATTCTCCCACGCCCTCAATCCTGACAATGCCTTTTTTGAGTATCTTGGCCTCTAGCAGATAATTCTTCTCGTCAGTGTTGACATTCGCGAATACAGACTCTCCCACGGCCACGTCCTGGAGTCTGAAATAATACATACAGCTCAAGGGGTCCTGGACTTTTTCCGGTATCTCATATTCTTTTTTGGTGTGGTTCCGCCTGGAAAAATAATAAGCCTTTCCTTTAGTCTGGTCAAAATCAGTATATTCATCTGAGCGATAACCACCTTCTCTCTGCTGCTTCTCAAACCTTACGGGGTAAAGCTTCTCCGTATCAAGGTAACTGGAAATCCTGTCTTCGACTTTATAGATCTTAGAGATAATAGGCACTGTTTCCGCCGTGGCGAGTATATGATAGACTTTTCTGCCGTTTCGTTCCGTAATGCCCTGCACAGACAAAGTGGCAATGCCCACATCCATACCAAGCCATTCCGCCTTGTATGTGAATTTTTCCCCGATGTCCAGTTTTTTGGCAGGGGCCTCTATTGAAACATCCTCAGGAGGCTCCGCTATTCTATATTGAGCAGCTATCCCACACCCAACCATCAAGCACACTAAAATAACCAAAACTACAAGCCTTGCCATTTTCATACCCCCTTAACTTGACAAATCTTACAATGTAAGTTTTGTCAAGTTAGAGTAACTCCCTTGCCTTCTCCAGCACCTCTTCCACGGTTATCGAGTAGAGGCACAAAAACCCTTTACTGCAATTATGCGCAAGGCATTTAACGCATCCAACGTCTTTATGGATAATGGCGTTTCTTTCGCCATAGGGCCCCCACCTCGTGGGACTAAGCCCTTTTTGTTTTCTTGAAAATATGGAAATAACCGGTGTTTTAACGACGCACGCTATATGGACAGGTCCTGAATCATTAGAGATTAATAATGACGCACGCTTCAATACTGCCGCTAAAACACCCAGCGACGTCCTGCCGCATAAAAAAACAGGTTTACTGCTCATCGACTCCCTGACCTTCTCTCCTATCTTTACCTCCTCAGGACCTGAAACAAGAACTGTCGACAGGCCAAAACACTCTTTCAGGATATCGGCCAATCTGGCAAAATTCGCGGAAGGCCAAATCCTGGAAACACAGCTGGCACCGGGACTGATAACGACGAACCTCTCGTCTTTTTTTAAACCTGATTCGAATAGCAAACTATCAGCCTCTTTAACAACGCTTTCTTTCAGAGGCATTACAAGAGGCGATGGCTCCGCTTTTACGCCTAAGGAACGTAATACATCAAGCGAATATTCTATCTCATGCTTTTCTCCTAACCGTTTCACATATTCCAGCCTATGGGTTAAAAGAAAATCCATCTTGCCCCTGGCATAGCCTATCCTTCTCGGGATACCCGCGAGGCAGCAAATAATGTTGATTCTTATCGTGGAATGCAGTATAAGAGCCAGATCAAATCTCTTGCCCCTAAGCCAGTTTGCGAATAAAAAAGTTTTTAAGAACTCTTTATGTTTTGAGATTTTATCATAAGCTATGACTTCATTAAGATACGGGTTGCCCGAAACAATCTCCCTGGTCTGGGGAGAAACCATCACCGCGATATAGGCTTCCGGAAAAGCGGCCCTTACAGCCGTAATCACGGGCGTTGAAAGCACCACATCGCCTATCCTGTCAGTCCTGACTATCAGTATTCTCTTGACTTTAGCAATATCCATTTAAGAGTCTTTTTAATGCTTCTAATACCTCAGCAGGTTTTATCTCTTTCATGCATTCGTGGTTAAACGAACAGGCAGCCTTCTTGCAGGGAGAACATTTCAGTTTTTTCCTGATCACGATATCATCCTTGCCTCTGGGACCATATTCTTCCGGAGAAGTCGGGCCGAATAAGGCGACCGTCTTTATCCTAAGGTCGGACGCTATATGCAGCGCGGCGCTATCCCCTGTAAGCATAACGCTCATGCGCTCTATCAGGGCAAACAGCCCATTCAGGTCAATCTTTCCAGTAAGATCTATCACTGATCCGCTTTTTATGTAATCCATTATCTTCCCGGAAATATCAACTTGACTGCCATCACCTATAAGGATTATCCTGAGCCTCTCATCCTTCAAGAGCCCCCGGATAACTTCTATGAATCCGTCTGTATGCCACTGCTTTAACGTGCCTCGCGTGGAGGGGCTTATTCCTGCTATCAGGTGAGGTTTACCAATGCCATGTTTTTTAAGGAGAGCCTCTATCTTTTCTCTGTCACTATCATCAATGTAAATGCTAGGCTCAGGGCTATGAGCTAAGCCTAATTCTCTCAATTTATCCAGATGAACCGCGCTTTTATGTCTCCCGCCATTACTGCGTCTCGCGACCAGAGAAGACCTCTTTTTAGCTCCTATTAAAAGCGGAACAAGGCTGGTTTTCATGTCAACCGCCAGGTCATATTTTTCACTCCGCAGCTTTCTTAAAAAATAGAGCCTTTCTTTTAACGGGTCCTGTTTATCGTATACATAGACAGTCCCCACCCTCGGGTCTTTTTTGAATATTTCGCTTGGCCTTGGACCCACCACAACATCTATCCTGGCGGTCGGGAAACTGTACTTTAACCCAGACAGGACAGGCAATGTCAAGATCACGTCACCGATATTACTAAGCGTAATAAATAGGACTTTTCGCATTTTGGATTTTCACGATATGGCTCTTAAAACTTCTTCTACAGTTATTGCCTTCATGCATTTATTATCATTACACGAAAGCCTGTAACAGGGTATTGTGCACCCGGTATCCTTACGGAACACCACGCAAACGCCATTACCATAAGGGCCTGTTATCTCCGGGGAAGTCGGGCCGAATAAGGCCACCAGAGACGCGCCTATACCAGCCGCTATATGCATAGGGCCTGAGTCATTTGAAATAACCCACTTAGCCTTTTCAAACACCGCGCCTAGAGTATTCAGATCTGTCTTCCCGCACAACAATATTGGTTTACGCCTCATGAGGCCTGATATCTTTTTACACAGCTCAATATCCTTTACGGCTCCGGTAAGAACCACTTTAAGATTTAGCTTATCGTAAATCCTGCCTCCTAACTCAGCAAAATTCTCGGCAGGCCATCTCTTTAAATCCCAGTTTCCGCCGGCGTTTATGGCTATAAAACTTTCTTTCTCTTTAAGACCCGCCTCTTTTAATATCTCCGCCGCCTTCTCCCTGCCTGCGTCTGATACGCGAAACTCATAAGCCGCTTTTTGCGGATCTATGCCAACTGCCCTCGCCAGTCCTAAAAAATATTCCGCCTTATGCAAAACCTCTTTTGGTAAAGGTATCTTCTTAGTGAGCAAAAATCCCGCTCGTTTATTGTCATACCCTATGCGTTCCGGTATCTTGGACAGGAACAGAAGCATGCTCCTGGAGAGGGACTTGCGTAATATGAACGCAGTGTCGAATTTTTTCGACTTCAGCTGTGATATAACTGCGAACTTGGATAAGAGGTGTCTATTGCGTCCTTTCTCGTCATATACTATTATCTCGTCAATATGCGGGCTGGCCTTAAGTATCTCTCTGCATCTGGGGTGGGTCAGTACGCTGATATACGCCCGCGGACAACTCTTTCTCAATGCCCTTATAAAAGGCATGACAAACAGCGTATCGCCAAGCCAATTGACATTAACTACAAGTATTCGTTCCATCTTTATTTAATCCTCATCCCTGTGCTCTTTCAGCCAGGTATAAAACCCTGATATCTCTATCCAGAAAACGAATAAATTGTCGGATGTCCTGGATATCCTCAATCTCTTCATGGCGAATAAATCATGGTTAGGGTAGTTCTTGCCGGGGTTGGTCGCCACGGCTATTTTGTATCCCGCCTTAATAACCTTGTCCCTTACATGGCTATTAAACCCTCCGAGCGGATAACTGAAAGAGGAAACTTCTTTCCTGAGGTGGCCCTCGATAGCCCGTTTTGAGTCAAACACCTCTATATCCAGTTTTTGCTCCGGGAGATCCGGAAGCCACGCGTGAGTCATGGTGTGACTTCCTATGGTTATTACGCCGCTTTCCGACATTTCCACTATCTGGTCCCATGTGAGGTAACCCTCTGTGCCGACAAGCGCGGGCACTATAAAAATAGTGGCCGGGATGCCGTATTTCTTGAGCACAGGATAGGCACAAGTGTAATTATTTTCATAACCGTCATCAAATGTAATGGCTATTGTCTTACGCGGAAGCGGCCCCTTTTCCATCAGGTCCGGCACGTCCTCCAGCTTGACCGCATTATAATTATGGGCTTTAAGAAAGTGTATCTGACTCTCAAAACTCCTCGGGCACACGCTCAATTTTGAGACATCCGCCGTATCATCGACCTTGTGGTACATTATGATCGGCACCACGTACTGCTGATGAGCCCATAAGACCACACAAAGGGCAATAACAAAAACTACTGCCAAAACCGCTATGGAGCTGTATTTTTTTAGACGCGACATTATATGGCCTTTCGTAATTTTCCTCGACGCTCAATGACCTCTCTATATAAAGCATGCACCCTGTCTACCATACCGTTAATAGAAAATCTCTCTATGACGGTCTCCCTGCCGGAGTGTGACATTCTCTTATAGAGCTCTCTGTCTTTAAGAAGTCTTATCACGGGTTCGACCAGAAGTTCGTATCTTGAGGGTTCGACTAGAAAACCATTCACTCCGTCCCTGACAATGCTCGATATCCCGCCTACATTGGTGGCGACAACAGGTTTAGCTGACGCCAACGCCTCCAGAAGGGCTATGCCAAGGCCCTCTTTTCTCCTGGGAGTGAACATAAATACATCCATGACAGATAATATGTTTACGGTATTAAGCTGGGGCTTGACGAATATCACGTTCTCCGTCAGGCCAAGACGCTG
>JAHIYJ010000089.1 GCA_018814825.1 Candidatus Omnitrophota bacterium | reverse complement strand
TTCATTATACAACCTCCTTATATTATACAGCCATTTAAATTTTTTTATTCAAACTAAGTATAACATATTGATTTATTTTTGGGAAGAAAAAGCGACAAAAAAGAAAAAAATTTTTGTAAAAATTCCCCCCTTATCCGCAACTTCCTGACCAAACCCTGACTTTACCCCGTACCTAACGTGGTACGGGGCAGGCAATATGGCAATGTCATAAGGTAAAGTTAGCAGATTTTTCTTGACAAAAAAGCAACCATAGGGTATATTATTTTAGGGTTTCAGGATGAAAGTAGTAGTAAATAAGAGAGTAGAAAGCTTGACCGTAAGGTAGAAGAAGTACTCGCCTTGCGGTTTTTTTTGTTTCTGTCATTATTTACTATGATATCTAAGGAAAGGAGGGTAGTGAGTAATGGCAAAAGGTAAAGTAAAATGGTTCAGTAACCAGAAGGGTTACGGTTTCATTGCCACTGAGTCAGGCGCTGATGTATTCGTGCATCACACGGCTATTCAGGGAGAAGGTTATAAGACGCTTGAAGAAGGCCAAGAAGTTGAGTTTGAAGTGGAAAAAGGCCCAAAAGGCGACCAGGCCGTAAACGTAGTAAAGGTATAAGGTTCGGAAAAACAGATAGGCCCGGGGAAACCCGGGCCTATCTGTTTATTTACCCCAGGTAAGATTTTGCTTGGGGTTTTTTATTTTGAGGGGTATAATTAGCAATTACCATGAAGCCTAAACCCGTTAAAAAGACTTATATAACCATGGGAGTGGAACTAGAGAGTTATTCTATCTTTGTGCCCGAAAACAGGATATGCAGGGAACTGCATTTCCCCAGGCGTTCGATCGTGGAAAAAGGTGAACGTTTTACCCGTGACTGGAGCATAGGAACGGAATATAACAGCAAGGTTTTTACGACCATAAGGGAGGCATTTTTCCTCCTTAAGACAGGCTTGAGGAAATACGCGAAGTTCAGGCAGAACGGGAATTCCTCGCACCAGTATGTTATTTTTCCCGTAGGAGGGTGGATAGACAGGTTCGCGGGCAGCCACGTGCATCTGTCTCTTTCCAAAAAAGGTATAGATTACGCGCAGGCGAGAGACCAGGCCATAAGATTCGGGACAAATGCAAGGCTTGTGTGGTCAAATCACTGGATAACCGTCCCGCAGTATATAGACCTATTCTTCAGGAAATACGAGGAAGAGTTAAATCAGATGGATATACCCGAAGAGGTCATCAACATATTTAAATATCTGAAAAAAGGCCGCAATCAGGCAGACGTCATAAGAGAAGCCTCTAAAAAATATCAGAGGAAACACGCGCCCACGTGGCAGAGGCAGTTTGCCAGGCGTTATGCTGTTGCCATATGCTATGGCATGCAGCTACTGAATGTGATTTATGGCGGCTCACTGTTTCAGGATATCCGTTCAAACATAAAAAAAGCCAGGAATCATTGTTCCAGAAGACGGCCCATGCATACTGTAAGAGTCCAACCAGGTTCCCTATGCTATAGAATATTTAAGAGAAATTCATTTCTTGTCCATAGTGACCACCACGGACGATAGCCGTCCAATGGCACCCTGAAAGACAGGCAAAAGACCATGTCCAGAAAAGGCTCTTCGCATATTTTATACGCCTGGCAGGTTCCGGACCCTGACCTTATAACTTGTCTAGTAATTTATTGATTTTATCCACCAAGGGCGTGAACTTATCGTTTTTTCTGATGACTATGTGATCTTTTTTTTTGCCTTCAGTGCATTCCCTGAGCTCCCTTACTATCCTGTCAAAAGGTCCTATTATCCGGTGACTGATTTTATAGGCAAAGAAAAGTATGGCTGCGGTGCATATAGGCGCGGAAAATAGCAGTATTACTATCACTTTTTTCGCAGCGGGTATCAGATTATACGCGATGGCTTCGGGGATTACCATCTGTTCGGCAGTTATGTTGAAAATTAAATAATAGAGCAGTACCATTACTATCGCGGCCGGGACCAGCGCGGCTATGAATACGAGCCAGAATATCTCTTTATGAAGCTTATTGGCAAAAGCCCTTTTTCTTTTATTATTTTTATTCATTTTTTATACCCCACTCTGATTTCTTTGTATGAGGCCTCTGCTGTAGAGAGCGTATTATCTGTGTCAGTCATGAGGGCTATGGCCCCTGCCATAGGCGGTTCAGAGCCAAAGCATTTCTTGTAATCCTCATAGATATTTCTCTCTTCGTATACCCACTGCCCCATATTTTGTTTACCGGATTCTATGACCATCAGTTTTATGTTCCCGAAATAAGGGCTGGTGATTATTGTATCCTCTTCGATATCTTCCGCCCATACGTATTCAAGGCTTCTTGTGCTGGTGAAGAGCCAGCTCGGGAAGATGACGTATACCCTTGCCGCGTAATCGTCCTTTTCTATCCAGCCGCCGATCTCGCTGCCTGTGCCGGCCTTTGAGGGGAATTTTTCTACCTTCCACTGCCAGCTCATTATAGAGGATTCCTTGGGTTTAAACCGTATTTTATAGACAAGCCCTGAACACGATTTGTCGCTTCTGGCTTGTAGATAGCCGTTTTTATCCGTGCCTTCGATAGTGTATATCACCTTATTTTTGAATATCTTTTCCTGCCATTCCTGTAAGGAGTTCTTTTTATTGAAAGAAAACCACTTGGGCAGTTCATAAGCTGATGCAGTGTATATGGCCAGGATGAACGCGCCGCTTACCAGTAAATAAAAAGTTATAGTTCGGAATCTTCTCACGGAGATAGTTTATATTATTTTATGTGTTAATTCAAATAAATTTACTCTGTTTAATTTTACATTTAGGCATTGCCTCAACGTAAAATAAGTATTATTATATATAGTATAAACAGGGTATTAGATTAGGAGGTAGATTATGTCTAGAAGGGTGCTGATAGTGGATGACGAGCCTGAGCTTGCCAAGATCGTACAGGTCAGGCTGGCGGCGAACGGTTATGAGGTGATATCCGCCAGGAACGGCCAGGAGGCTCTGGATAAGGCAGAGAGCGAAAAACCAGAGCTGATCTTATTGGATGTCATGATGCCGAAGATGCACGGTCTGGATGCATTGCGCAGGTTAAAAGAAAAACCTGAGACAAAGGATATCCCGGTAGTAATGCTTACGGCAAAAGACGATAAGGAGTCTGTTTCTGAGGCCAGTACTCTTGGGGCAAAAGGTTATATGTCCAAGCCTTTTAACGCGGAGGCCCTTCTGGACATCGTAAAAAAATACCTGCCGTGAAGGGGTAAGGAAAATACCGTTGCATAACCATGGGTTTAGCTGTACAATATAAATCCAATAGTTAACTTCGATAATCACAAAAAGGGAGGTAATATGCCGTATGACAGCAGTTTGGATGAAAGTTTGTTTTCAAAATCGCATGAGACTGATTTAGGCCGCATAACAGTAAGCGTGTATTCTTATAATAAGGGCCCGAAAAAACTGCAGATTACAAGGGAAAACAGGAACATGGAAGGCGAACTGAGATTCACGAAGCTTGGAAGACTGACCAAAGAAGAGATAACAGTTATACTGCCTTTTATGCAGGAAGCTATAGGCAAAATGGCCTGAGGCGTCAGGGAGGATAGATGTATAGGGAAAAGATAAAGGTGCTGGACTGCACTATACGCGATGGTGGCCTTATAAATAATCATGATTTCGATGACAGATTTGTCCGCGAGGTGTATAAAGCGATATCGGCATCAGGCGTAGATTATATGGAAATCGGTTATAAAAATTCCAAGGAGCTTTTTTCCCCAAAAGAATACGGCCAGTGGAAATTTTGCGACGACGATGAGATAAAAAAGATTATAGAAGGGATAGAGTCCAAAACCAAGATTTCTGTAATGGTGGATGTAGGCCGTGTCAACTTAGACGACGTAAAGCCCAAGGCGGAAAGCCCCGTAGACATGATAAGGACCGCGGCGTATGTCAAGGATATAGACAAGGCTATATTCATGGCAAATCACTTTGCAGACAAAGGCTACGAAACTACCATTAATATCATGGCTATTTCTAAAGACATGGGCCCTGAGCTGGATGAGGCGCTTAGCCAGATAGAAGAAGAATGTAAGGTAAATGTTGTGTACATAGTGGATAGTTTTGGCGCGTTATATCAGGAGCCGGTGGAGTATCTGATAAAACTCTGCAAAAAAATCCTGAAAACAAAAGAGGTAGGTTTTCACGGTCACAATAACCAGCAGTTAGCCTTTGGTAATACTATAGAGGCCATTATACACGAAGCCAATTATCTGGACGGGACCATATATGGCATAGGCCGGGCCGCAGGCAATTGCCCGCTGGAGCTATTGATAGGTTTCCTGAAAAACCCAAAATTCGATATCAGACCCATACTGGACCTTATATCAAAAGAATTTATCCCTCTTAGAGATAAGATAGAATGGGGTTATATAATTCCTTACGCAATAGCCGGTATGATGAACGAACATCCGCGGGCAGCAATGGCCCTTCGTAAAGGTAACAAAAAAGAAGACTATAGAGAGTTCTACGAGGGCATCACAAACACAGGTTTGGATTAAAGATCTATATGGATTTGCCCAGTTTTAATAAACTTCCCATAATGGGAATACTAAGAGGCGTAAATCCTAAAGTAATAGATCACCTTATCGAGACTATTGTCTCCTCCGGGCTCAAAACAATAGAGTTTGCATTAAATACCCCCGGCTCAGCCACTACACTATCCCGCGCAGCCAAGATATCTAAAAAACGCCTTACAATAGGAGCAGGTACTGTCCTCACGATGGATTCTCTGAAGCTTGCGCTCGATAAAGGCGCGAGCTTTATTGTCATGCCCACGCTCATTACGGATATTGTGGATTATTGCGTAAAAAAATCCATCCCTGTGTTTCCCGGGGCCCTGACGCCTCAGGAGATATACAATGCCTGGCACTCAGGCGCAACAATGGTCAAAGTATTTCCGGCCAAATTCTTCGGCCCGGGTTATTTTAAAGAGATAAAAGGACCTTTTAGGGACATAAGGCTCCTCGCCTGCGGCGGTGTTACCTCAGAAAATATAAAGTCATTTTTCGAATCAGGGGCCTCGGCAGTCGCGTTTGGCGGAAGTATATTTAAAAAGGAATGGCTCGAGCGCAAAGAATTTTCGCGGATCGAGGAGGCAATCAAGGAATTGGTTTCAAAAACCGGGAAGGAGGAAAATGCATAATCTTTTTCTTACCCCTTTTGAGATATCGAAAGATATAAGCAGTATAGGCGAGAAAAAAGCCAGCGAGACCATCTTTGAGTTGTTCATCTTCGGAGTCCTGGCCGGGATTTATATTGCCTTTGGCGCCAGCGTGGCTACGGCTGTTTTAAGCGGCGGGACGCTCGATGCTGGATTCGCCGGATTCCTGGCAGGGAGCGTCTTCAGCGTAGGGCTGATGCTTGTCCTTATCCTGGGATCCGAACTTTTTACCGGCAATATCCTTATGACCATAGGACTTATCTATAAGAAATACTCGTTTACCAAGGTCCTGCGCAACTGGTTGGTTGTCTATCTCGGGAATTTATTGGGCGCCATGATCATAGCATGGCTTGTTTTTAAGTCAGGATTGCTTGGCGAAGCTGCCAGCCTTAGCCCGACAGGCGCTGTTGCCGTGAATATTGCAGAATCAAAGATGCAGTTGACATTTGTGGAGGCATTGTGCCGCGGGATCCTATGCAATATGCTGGTGTGCCTGGCTGTCATAATGTCTATCGCGGCAAGGACTGTTGAAGGCAAGATACTGGGCATATATTTTCCCATCATGGCCTTTGTGGCTTCCGGTTACGAGCATTCTGTAGCCAATATGTATTTCCTGCCAGCGGCGCTTATGGCGAAAGGCGAGATTATATCAGGTTTTTTCAGTATGTTCAGCAATCTGATACCAGTGACTATCGGCAATATAATAGGTGGGCTATTGATAGTGCTTCTTCATCCTAAAATTGAAGAAAAGATAGCGCGTATTATTTTAAGAAAAAAGAGGTAAATATAGGTTTCTATGAAAAGCGCACTTAAAAAAGAACTCAACTTATTGGATATATTTTGTGTGGCAACAGGGGCTATGATAAGCTCCGGGCTTTTTATCCTCCCGGGCATGGCGTTTGCCAAGGCTGGCCCAGCGGTTATCATTTCGTATATCCTTGCAGGTATCCTTTGTATTCCCTCATTGATGAGCAATGCTGAATTGATTACGGCCATGCCAAAAGCAGGCGGCGATTATTTTTACATAATGCGCGGGTTCGGTCCACTCCTTGGGACTGTGGCTGGTTTCAGCTCGTGGTTTTCCCTTAGCCTAAAAGGAGCCTTTGCCCTTGTAGGTATGGGTACTTACCTGAGTCTTATAACGGACATGCCCCTGAACTTGATAGCTGTATTATGCTGCCTGGTTTTTGTCGTACTTAATCTCTTGGGCGTAAAAGAAGCGGGCAGGCTGCAGGTGATGCTTGTCGTGGGGCTTCTCGCTATACTAATCAGCTATGTTTTATGGGGCTTCAGGTCAATTAATCCTGTCCATTTTACGCCGTTTTTCTCTAAAGGGCTAAGCCCTGTTTTTGCCACAGCGAGTTTTGTATTTATATCCTATGGCGGACTTACTAAGATAGCCGCGTTAGCCGAAGAGACGCGGGATCCCGGCAGGACCCTGCCGTTAGGAATGGTGCTCTCTATAATAGTAACAGCCATCATCTATACTTTTGTGATTTTCGTTACTATAGGAGTCCTGGATCCAGACAGGCTTGGCTCAACGCTAGTACCTATTTCAGACGGGGCAGGCGCCTTTGGCAGTAATGGGCTTAAGATAGCTATAAGCATTGCCGCGTTTCTGGCATTTATATCTACTGCCAATTCAGCTATCATGACAGCTTCCAGATATCCGCTTGGCATGAGCAGGGATAAGCTTATACCGGCATATTTTCAAAAACTCAGCGTTAGGTCAAACATACCATATATAGCTGTCCTTGTGACAGGAAGTTTCATGGTCCTGGCGTTGTTGTTTTTGAGGCTGGAGCTGCTGGTAAAAGTGGCTTCGAGCATATTGCTTTTACTTTTTATGTTCGCTAATCTGACTGTTATATTATTCAGGGAGAGTAAGATTTTAAGTTACAGGCCTAAATTCAGATCACCTTTTTACCCTTATCTTCAAATAATTGGCATATTGGGAGGGCTATTCCTTCTGATAGAGATGGGGGCATTTATAATGCTTCTTACTATGCTATTCCTGTTATTGGGATTTATATGGTATAAGTTCTATGGACAGAAGAGGTCAAGCCGTGACTCGGCCCTTATTTACGCTCTGGAGAAGCTGGTGGCGAAGGATAAAGAGCTCACGTCGGATAACCTCCTCACGGAACTCAAAGACATAGTAATACAGAGAGACAGGATGACGGAGGATAGGTTTCATAAGATGGTGCAGGAAAGTCAGGTAGTCGACATAGAGCAGCCTATGAGATGGAGAGATTTTTTTAAGGATATGTCAAGGATCCTGGGAACTGAAACAGGCCAGGATGCTGACGGGATTTTTATGAAGCTCGTGGAAAGAGAAGAGGAATCCAGCACTGTCTTAAGAAAAGGCCTGGCCATCCCCCATATAGTGGTTAAAGGCGAGAATGTCTTCAGGATCATCCTGGCCAGGGCGCGTTCGGGCATAATTTTCCCGGATGATAAGCTTGCCCATATTATATTTATCCTTGCGGGTTCTTCAGACGAACGCAATCTGCACCTCAAGGTTCTCGCGGCCATTGCCCAGATCACTGAGGCGCCTGGTTTTGATGAAAAGTGGTTTGAGGCCAGGAACGAGGATGAACTAAAGAATATAGTCCTCCTGGCTGAGAGGAGAAGGGTAGTCTAACCTCGCAATT
>JAHIYJ010000088.1 GCA_018814825.1 Candidatus Omnitrophota bacterium | reverse complement strand
GAAAAAGTGGTAGTCGCAGGCTTTAGCCTGCGGGATACTGCGCAACCTAAACCCCGTACCAAATTTTACAACTTCAAAGATTTGGTACGGGGTAAAGGTTGCGGCTACCAGATATAGAGAACAAATAGACTTTTTCAGCAACCCCTTTAGTTAGTCCTCACATGTACTACTTTCTATGTCTGGTAACATACTGCTGGTCTTTTCGCTCTGTCAGGGCCTTCGAAAAGACGCTCGCCCCGTACCAAATCTTCGATTTTGGTACGGGGCAAGCACGGCTGGTTATGCGCTTAGATAGATAATATGACATGATTAGATGCGAATTGCTTGAAGGGTGGTTTCTGTGGCTGGTTCTACGGTCAATATATTTAATTCTTCGGAGGGTAATATCTTGTAGAATACCTTTGCCTTTTCTGTCAGGGCATCCGAATATCTCGTCATGATAGAGGCTATTGATTCGATCTCTTTTTCGTCCAGATCCCCTCTTGCCAGGCCTATTGGACTCGGGATGCCCACGACATCAAATATGTAATCGTCGGGCTCCGCAAAGTTCAGAAGCGCTTTATTCTCTTTCTCGTTCCTGCCAACGATAAGTTTTGTCTTCTCCGAAATCCTGAACTGTCTGCCGATCTTTAAAAGATGCAGGTCGCTCAGTGTGTAGTCAGGTTTATATTTAAACAAATCTTTGAGCCTGCTGGAAAAACCCTTATCTGTCAAAAGACATCCTCCCGCCGGGCATGGATAGTCATTTATGCCCAGTTCCTCCGCTAACTTAAACTGGCGCTCACGCTGGCGGCCCTGGATATCAAGGAGTCTTTCTCTGTCTACAATACCTTGTTTTTCAGGCATTGTGGGTTCAAAGAGGCTTGCGGACAAGGGCCTCACGATAAGACCCCTCAAGCCCGATTCCCTCTCTATTATCTCCATTGCTTGCCTTCTCTGCGACATGGGCCTCTGGCCTAATACCTCACCCGTTACTACGAAAGACGCATCTATCTCTTCCATATATTCCCTGGCCTTTACGAACGTAAAGATCCTGCAGTCAATGCATGGGTTCATGTTCCTGCCGCGGTCGTACTTAGGATTTCTGACTATTTCCATGTATTCCCTGGTTATGTTCATGACCTTCAACGGCACGCCTAGTTCTTTCGCCGCCTTTGTCGCCTGGTGCATGCAGCCCTTTGAGGTGCACGTACAGAATATGGTCAGAAAATTCAATGCATAGACCTCTACCCCTTGCTCCATCATGAGTTTGATTGCGAGCATACTGTCCAGGCCGCCTGAGAATAGCGCTACTGCCTTATTGTTCATATATCTAATTTGTCGCTGAACTGCTGTGGAAGTTGGTTTGTAGGTGTGGAAACTAGTTAGGAAGCTGGTCTTGGAGGCTAGAAGCTGGATATAAATACAAGCTTCCAGCTTCCACGTCTAGCATCCTAACCAGCATCCATAACCTGTTAAGCTATTTCTTCTTTAGCTTATCCAGATACTCCTTTATCTTCTTCTCATACCCGATATCTGTTGGTTCATAATATCTTTTTTTATCAGGTATGTATTCCTGCTCTACATAATGATCCTTATATTGATGGGCATATTTATACCCCTCTCCATGGCCTAATTTTTTCGCGCCCGGGTAACTGGCGTCTTTCAGATGAGGAGGCACATCCATTGTCCTGGATTCCTCGACATCTTTCATGGCCCTCTCAATCCCCATGTAGGCGGCGTTACTTTTAGGCGCGGACGCGATATAACAGACCGCCTGCGCCAGGGGGATCCTGGCTTCCGGCATCCCCACGAATTCAGACACCTGGAACGCCGCGTTTGCCAGAACCAGGGCCTGTGGGTCAGCGTTGCCAACGTCTTCCGCGGCGCATATGACAACGCGGCGCGCGATAAACCTGGGGTCTTCGCCCGCGTACAACATCTTTGCCAGCCAGTATAAAGCCGCGTCCGGGTCAGAGCCTCGCATGCTTTTGATAAAAGCCGACACGGTATCGTAATGCCCGTCTTCATCCCTGTCATAGAGAACGGCCTTCTTTTGTATTGACTCTTCGGCTACCTTTATATTAAAATCTATAATACCGTCCTTTCCGGGTTTTGTGGTCAGCACCCCTATTTCCAATGCGCTCAACGCTTTTCTGGCGTCCCCGTCCGCGGCCTCAGCCAAAAAGGCCAGAGTCTCTTCCGTGATCCCGATCTTTTTCTCTCCCAGGCCTCTGTCTTTATCCTTTATGGCTCGTTGCAAGATAGTTATTATCTCTTCCCCGGAAAGTTTTTTCAACTCAAAAACGATTGAACGCGAGATAAGCGCTGATACAAGCGAGAAAAAAGGGTTGTGCGTGGTCGCGCCTATCAGGACAGGGTTCCCCGATTCCACGTCAGGCATCAATACATCCTGCTGCGCCTTGTTGAACCTGTGTATCTCATCTATAAAAAGTATTGTCTTTTTATTCTGCGCCCTCTGTCTGTTTTTGCACGCCTTTATGGCATCTCTCAGCTCCTGGACATTGGAGCTGACCGCGTTTATCTCCTGAAAAAAAGAGTCCGTAACGTTCGCTATGACATGGGCAAGGGCGGTCTTCCCCGTGCCGGGCGGCCCATAGAGCACAAGGGAGGTAATCCTGTCCGCGTCTATGGCCCTGCGTAAAAGCTTGCCCTCGCCCAGGATGTGGTCCTGACCAACAAACTCCCCCAGGTTCCTGGGACGCATGCGTACGGCTAGCGGCTGATTTTCTGATTTTTTTTTCTGGGATAAAAAAAGGTCGGACATGTTTAAATAATAATCCCCGCTGATGCCGTGTGAAAGGATGTATTAATGAACCCTTAAAGCAGGTGGGTGCCCTCTCAAGCGTTTATTGTTCCCCTGTTAATTAAAAATACAGGGTCTACAGCCACGCCTGAATCAGGCTCCCTTTATTTTGGCGTTGGTCCAAAATCTTCCGCTTCAACACGCACATCGCAGGGACAAATCTAGTATACCACAATAACTCCCGTAAAGCAATTACCTAATCTGCGCGCCGAGCTTTTTCACAAGGGCATCCTGTATTGTTTTGTGCACACGACTGACTTCTTCGTCTTTCAGCGTCCTTTCGTCAGAGCGGTATTCCAGTGTGTATGCCAGGCTCTTTTTGCCCTTTTCTATCTGTTGACCTTTGTATATATCAAAAACCTCTATCGATCTTACCAGGTCGTCTGCGTTTTCCTTTATCACTTCCACTATGCTTTTGGCCTCCACTGAGTCGTCCATAAGCATGGATATGTCCCGCTTGACAGAAGGATATTTTGGAAGAGGCGAGAAACGCCTGTTCAGGTTGGCGTATTTCAAGAGCCCCTCCACCGAGAGTTCGGCCAGGAATATTTTCTGTTTTATGTCAAACTTTTTCGCCACGCTCTGTCTTACCTCGCCGAATTCGCCGACCGAGTCCCCTTTAATCCTTATACCGCCTAACATCGTTTCGTTAAATACGGGCGAACCTATCTTTTCTATCGTGAAATCCTTGATATTGAGGAACTGCAATAGCATCTCTATTATCCCCTTCAGGTCAAAGAAATCCAAGTCCCTTGGCTTTTCCTTCCAGTTTCCAGGCGTAGCCCCGCTCACCCCTAAAGAAAGATTTATCCGCTCCTCAATCCCGTGTCCATCCTTGGCCATTGAGTAAACTTTACTTAACTCAAAAAGTTTCAGTGATGAATTATGCCTGTTAAGGTTCCAGCTTAAGACTTCCATCATCTCCGAGAGAAGGCTTGGCCGCATAAACTCCTGGTTAGAACTAAGAGGGTTCCTGAGCCTTACCAGGTTGTCAAAAGGCCTGCCTATCGCCTCTATGGCAGACCTGGGAGTTAGCGTATAAGTAACAATCTCGCTCATGCCGAGGGAAAGCAGCCTCTTTTTTATCTCTCTGACCAGCGCAACAAGGTCTGTTTTTTCTTCTTTGAATTTTTTCTGCATTGTAAAGCGCGGGCATTTTGATGGAATCTTATCATATCCGTAGAGCCTGGTAAGCTCTTCTATCAGATCTATCTCAAATTCCAGATCCTGCCTGTAAGAGGGGATCTTAACCTGTATCCTGTTTTTAGGCTTCATGGTTGCCTTAAGGTCTAGCCTTCTGAAAAATTCCATGACCATGGCAGGCGGCATGTCTATTCCCAGCACCCTGGGTATCTCATTAATAGAAAGGGCCACCTCTTTGTCTTTTAGCGCCTTTCCGCCGATATCAGTTATCTTACCTGCAAGCTTTCCTCCGGCCTCGTCCTTTATCATCTCCTGTGCCCTGACGCTGGCGGCAAGGACCATGCCAAAATCGACCCCCCGCTCGAATCTGTAACTGGACTCTGAGGCAAGGCCAAGAGAGCGCTGGGTTTTTCTAATAACAATAGGGTCAAAATAGGCACTCTCGAGCAGCACGTTTTTAGTCTCGTTGGATATCTCGGTCTCTCTACCTCCCATTATACCGGCAATCGCCACAGGCCTTGCGCTATCGGCAATTACCAGCATCGTCGGGTCAAGCTCTCTTTTTATCCCATCAATCGTCACTATGCTTTCGCCCTTCCTGGCTCTTCTGACTATGATTCTATGATTCTCTAATTTATCAAGGTCAAAGGCGTGTAGGGGCTGGCCTGACTCAAATAGCACATAATTTGTTATATCAACGATATTATTCACGGACCTCAGGCCCATGGCATTCAGTCTCTGGACCAGCCATTTCGGAGACGGCCCGACTTTGACATTTTTTATAACACACCCTACATATCTCGGGCACGCCTTTTTATCCTGCACCTCTATCCTGGCGCTTCCCCTGGCCGGCCCCTTTTTCATATAATGCTTTTTAATCGCCTGCGGTATCTTTAATTGCCGGTTGGTTGCGGCCGCGAGTTCTCTCGCGACACCCAGAATAGAAAGGCAATCAGGCCTGTTGGGCGTTATCTCCACGTCCATTACGCTGTCGCCTTCTATGTTCACCACAGCTGTTACTTCCAGCCCTGTCATCGTAAGTTCGTCCCGCGTCTTTTCAGGCCCGTCTTTTATGGGCATAAAATCTTTTAACCAATTCAGACTGACTCGCATAACTATTTCGCTCCTTCCGGTATATGAATTTTATTTATTGCCAAGCGCTTTCTCCGCTAACATCAGTTATGATCCCGCCCTGTATGGTGATAGTCCTTGTCTTCTTCTGCACGGCCAGGCCAACCATCTGTACATCGGTAACGACCTGGTAAGAGCCGGTATGCCCGTCTGTGCCATTAAAATTAAAGCCGGTATTCGCCCGTATCGTGCCGTTTGACACAAGATCCCCGTCTGTTGTGGGCATAGTAGCGCCGGAGCCTACGGCTATCCTGAGCGCGGCCAAGTCCCCGTCTACGCTTGGCATGGTGGTAGAAGAGCCTACGGCCAGTTTTTCTGCCTGCAGTTCGTTATAATTGCCGAATGGCGCAGGGTAATACGTAGTAAGGGTTATCTCTTCGGCAATGACTGAGATACCGGTGCATAACACAATAAATAAAAGCACTACGAAAAATCTAACTGTTTTTTTCATAAAACCCTCCATGCTTGTTTGCTGTCAGCTGCTGAAGGCTGATAGCTGATGGCTGAAAGCTCATCAAAATTGTCTTAAAAACCTCACGTCGTTCTCGTAAAATAGCCTTATATTATCTATACCGTGCTTAAGCATGCAGATCCTGTCTACACCCATGCCAAAAGCGAAACCGGTATATTTCCTGCTGTCATACTTTACGGCGTCAAACACCTTTGGGTTTATCATGCCTGCCCCGAGTACCTCAAGCCAGCCTTTATGCGAACACACCCTGCATCCCTTGGCGCCGCAGATAAAACATGAGATGTCGACCTCCGCCGAAGGCTCTGTAAACGGGAAATAATGCGGCCTGAACCGCATTTTTACTTCATCCCCGAAATACTCTTTCGCGAACCTCTCCAGGACGCCTTTTAAGTCAGCAAAGACTATGCCCTCATCTACCATAAAACCTTCTATCTGGTAGAACATGAATGAATGACTGGCGTCAACCGCGTCTGGCCTGTAGACTTTACCCGCGTGGATTATCTGTAAAGGCGGTTTCTCGTTTTCCATTATCCTTATCTGGGCGGTCGACGTCTGACTTCTCAATAACATGCCGTTTTCTACGTAGAACGTATGGAACGTTTCTCTTGAGGGATGGTCTTTTGGTATATTCAGGGCCTCGAAATTATAAAACTCTGTTTCCGCCTCCGGGGCATCCACTGATTTAAACCCCATCCTGGCAAAGATGTCTATGATCTCGTCTATAGTCTTTATCAGAGGGTGGCCGTGCCCGACCTCTTTTTTGACTCCGGGGAGAGTCGTGTCATTGTTCTCGAGCGCTGAGCGCTCGCCATCAATAAAAGACTGCTCCCTCTCCTTGATAAGGGACGTAAATTTATCCTTCAGCTCATTTATAAGCTGGCCGACTTTCGGCTTATCTTTTTTGGATACGCTCTTTATGTTTTTTATGGCGTCCTGCATGATGCCCTTGCGGCCGAGGTACTTGATCTTCGCCTGCTCCAGAGCCTCCAGGCTAACCGCTTCCACTATCTCTTTGACCGCGGCCTTGTCTATGTTTTTTAATTTCTCCAGCAACTTCATAAATTCTCCTTTTTAATGAGCGCGTAACTTATGGAGCGAACGAAGTGAGCGAACATAAGTCACTGCGCGAATTAACCCCGCACCTTTTATATATTTATAATCTTATCGCTCATATTCCTTAAAGTCACCTAATACTAAAAAGGTGCGGGATAAGTTCGGGCAAATAAGTTACTAAAAATCTTTGATTTTTCGTAACTTATGCCCTCACTTACTTCTCTATGTGGTATGTTTTCCTGAATTTCTCCAGATTATCATTAGAGCCTATGATCACGAAAATATCGCCCTGCTTTATAATATAATCGGCCTTGGGCGCCACGTTTAGCTCGCACGTGCCGCTCTGTGTCTTTGGTTCTTTGCTGCGGACGCCTATAATATTAAAGCCGTGCTTGGCCCTTACATCCAGGTCTCTTATCGACTTACCTATAAACTCCTTAGGAGGCACTGTCTCCATGATGCTGAAATCAGGCGAAAGTTCTATATGCTCAAGGACCGAAGGAGAAACAAGCGAATTCGCCACCCTGGCACCCATATCTCTCTCAAGAAACACAACCTTTGTCGCGCCGACCTTTTCCAGTACCTTACCGTGCTCGTCAGTCACCGCCCTGGCTACAATGTGCTGTATGCCCATCTCTTTTAAAATCAAAGTCGTAAGCACAGAGGCCTCGAGGTTTGTACCTATGCCGATGATAGCCACGTCCACGTTCATGATGCCTACCGCCTTGAGGGCCTTCTCATCCATGGAATCTGCCTGTACTGCCTCCGTCACAAAATCAGACGCACCCTGAACCAGCTCCTCATTTTTGTCAATCGCGAGAACCTGGTGGCCTTTTTCGCTCAGGCTCTTGGCCACGCTCCACCCAAACCTGCCCAACCCTATTACCGCAAACTGTCGCATTACACACCTCACTTTTTAACATCAAACATCGTTTACCGTATACCGTTTACCGTTTACCGTTTGCGCGGTACACGGTAAACGGTTAACGGTACACGGAATTTGTGCTCTTGGTGTATATCTCTACCCCACCATCACCTTCTCGTCAGGATATTTATAGAAAGTGATGTCTTCTTTTGCCGCGAGAGCAAGCGCGAGCGTCAGGGGCCCGACCCTGCCGACGAACATCGTAAGCATGATCAGAAATTTACCAAAAACGCTTAATATAGGCGTTATGCCTGTTGAAAGACCCACGGTGCCGAACGCAGAAGTTACCTCAAAAAGTATCCTTAAAAAATAATTTGGCATGGCCTCATTCCTGTCTTCCACGAAACTCAAAAGCATCGTAAAAATCACTATCCACGCTACGGCGAGGCCTATGATCATTATAGCCTTTCTGAAAATCGGCCTTGGTATATTCCTCTTGAAGATATGTATAGTCGGCCTGTTTCTGATCATTGCCCAGGCCCATGCCACTATCACCCCCAGCGTGCAGGTCTTGATCCCTCCGCCCGTGGAGCCGGGTGAGGCGCCTATCACCATCAGGATGATAAGAAAGAACAGTGTCGGGCTTGCCAGATTCTGTATAGAAACTGTGTTAAATCCGGCTGTCCTGGCGGTCACGGACTGGAAGAAAGACGCCAGTATTTTACCCTTAAGCCCGTAACCATATAAAAGCCTGTTATTTTCTATGAGGAAGAACACTATGCCGCCCGCCACCAGTAATATGACGCTTATGCTTACGGCAAGTTTCGTCTGCAGGCTTATTCTGGAAAAAAGGTGTCTGATATCTTCATGGCTTCTCAAAAATATTTTTCTAAAGAACCACTTGCATATCTTTGGCAAATCAATGATAACTATAAATCCGATGCCCCCTAGCACTATAAGAGAGGCAATGACAAGATTCACGTAGGCATCCTCTCTGTATTTTATGAAACTAGCGGCGTTAAGAGAAAAACCGGCGTTACAAAACGTTGATATAGAATGAAATATCGAAGAATACGCGTCTCCTAGCTTCGGGTAAAGACAAACCGCCCCTATGGCTTCTATGCCCAGGGTTATCCCTAATATGTAAATTATCAAAGCCTTTAAGCCTACGACGCTATGACGGTCTAATGCGCCTTTAACTACCACGTTCTCCCTGAGTGTAAGATTCCTGCCAAAGAGTATGGCGAAAAAGGTGGAAAATGTCATTATGCCTAGGCCGCCTATCTGTATGAGCAGCAGTATGACCGTATGCCCGAACCTGGAAAAAGCGCTCCCTGTATCCTTGACTATCAGGCCCGTGACACATGTGGCACTCGTGGCAGTAAAAAAGGCGTCTATAATCCCGATGGAAACGCCGTCGCTTGAACTCTGAGGCAGAGACAGTACAGTCGCCCCTAAAATAATCGTTATAAGAAAACTGAATATAACTATCTGAGGCGGTCTTAGTTTGCGCATAAGCTGATAGTCTATTTCTTTTTTACGCTATCCACAAGTTTCTTAAATGCCTGCCTGTCATTAAGCGCTATATCGGCCAGAATCTTTCTGTTAAGCCCTATCTTGGCGTCTTTCAGCGCCTTCATGAATTTACTGTAAGACATATCAAGCTCCTTACAGGCATTGGAAATTCTCAGGGTCCAAAGTCTCCTAAAATCTCTTTTCTTGGCGCGCCTGTCTCTTGTGCCGTATGCCAGGGCCTTGTTGACAGACTCCATCGTGATCCTGTGCCACTTGCTGCGGCCGGCCCTCTGGCCCTTCGCCATTTTGGAAATTTTTTTCCGGCGTCGGCGTGAAGCCGGTCCATATTTTACTCGTGCCATTTTTGACTCCTCTCCACTAAATAAAATCGCTCTGAGCTAATTTACCCGTATGGTAATAACTTCTTTGTGATCTTCCGCAGCTTCCCTTCGACAAGCACGGCCTTTCTTAATTTGCGCTTGCGGTTGGAAGATTTTGACGTCGCAAGATGTCTCTTGCCCTGCCTCCATCTTTTAAGCTTGCCGCTCTTTGTTAATTTAAGTCTTTTGCTAGCGCTTTTGTTCGTCTTTAGTTTTGGCATCTTGGTCTCCTTTTAATGAGTACTTGGTTTATGGAGTCCGGAGGACGACATAAACCAATGTGCGAATTAACCCCGCACCTTTTATATATTCACAATCTTAAGTGACTACTAAAAAGGTGCGGGATAAGTTCGGACTTATCAGTTACGTCAATCTTTGATTGACGTAACTGATGTCCTCACTTATTTTTTAACCTGTGACAGGGACTTGGGGATAAAGTTTAGCGTTATGCTCCTGCCTTCCTTTTTAGGAAAAGACTCAAGCTCACCCATCTCGGCTAGATCGGCCGTCACCCTGTCAAGTACCTTTTTACCTATGTCAATATGGCTCATTTGCCTCCCCCTGAAAATCATAGTAACTTTCGTTCTATCTCCTCTTGTCAGGAATTTTTTCAGGTGATGGAGCTTCACTTGATAGTCATGCTCTTCGATATTGGGTTTGAATTTAATCTCTTTCAGGTGCATTATCTTCTGGTGTTTTCTGGCCTCTTTCGCCTTTTTTTCCTGCTCGTATTTATACTTGCTGTAATCCATGATGCGGCAAACCGGCGGGGACGCCTGGCTAGCCACTTCCACCAGGTCAAGCCCTATTTCCTGCGCCTTCTGCAACGCGTCACGCGTAGGGACAATGCCCATTTGCTCGCCTGAGGGACCTATGAGCCTTACTTCTTTCATGTGTATTCTCTGATTGATTCTTAATTCCTGTGGAATAACTATCACCTCCTGTTTTGTGTTACTGCTTAACTGATATCTCCTTTTTTATCCTGGCTAAAAAGTCTTCCAGGCTCAGGGCTCCAAGGTTGCCTTCTTTCCTGGCCCTGAGCGAGACTGTCCCGGCCTCTTTTTCTTTATCCCCGACTATAAGCATGTAAGGAATCTTCTGCAGTTCCAACTCTCTTATTTTATATTGTAACTTCTCATTCCTTTTGTCAAGCGTTGAGCGGATGTTTTGATTTTGTAAATCCAGGTGGATCTTTTCGGCATAATCATGGGATCTGTCAGTGATAGGGATGACTACCGTCTGCACAGGGCTTAGCCATACCGGAAAGGCGCCAACGTAATGCTCTATAAGCATCCCTATAAAACGCTCCACGCTCCCAAGGATTACCCTGTGGAGCATAACAGGCCTTTCTTTCTTCCCGTCATCTGAAATATACGCGAGATTAAATCTCTCAGGCAGGGCAAAATCACACTGGATAGTAGCGCACTGCCAGGGCCTGTCAAGCGCGTCTTTCACCATGATATCTATCTTCGGCCCATAAAACGCCCCTTCGCCCTCATTGATTTCGTAAGTCATGCCTTTTGAATCAAGCGCTTCTTTCAAGGCCCCTGTAGCCCTGTCCCACATATCAGCAGACCCTATAAACTGTGGCGGCCTTGTGGAAAGGTCTATCTTGTAATCAGTGAAACCGAACACCTTCATAGTATCCATTACGAAATCTATCACCCCTTTTATCTCGTCAGCGACCTGCGAGGGCAGGCAAAATATATGGGCGTCGTCCTGGGTAAACCCCCGCACTCGTAGAAGACCATGTAAGACGCCCGACTTCTCGCGCCTGTGCACGTTCCCGAGCTCAAAATATCTTATGGGCAGATCCCTGTAGCTCCGTATCTTTGATTTGTATATAAGCATGTGGGCGGGGCAATTCATGGGCTTTATGGCGTATTCCTCGCCTTCTACCTTGAATATGTACATATTCTCTTTGTAATATTCATAATGCCCTGAGGTAACCCATATGTCAGACTTGAGTATGTGCGGCCCCATCACAATCTCGTATCCGCGCCTCAAGTGTTCCTGTTTCACGTAGTCCTCTATCAAGGTTCTCAAAAGCGCGCCTTTTGGATGATAGAAGACAAGCCCCGGTCCGACTTCTTCATGGATACTGAATAGATCAAGTTCTTTGCCGAGTTTCCTGTGATCTCGTTTCTGCGCCTCTTCCCTCACTCTAAGGTATTCCTTCAGTTCTTTATCAGACTCAAAACATGTGCCATATATGCGCTGCAACATCGGGTTCGTCTCTATGCCATGCCAATAGGCGCCCGCTATGCTCAATAACTTAAAGGCCCTTATCTGCCCGGTTGATTCCAGATGAGGCCCTTTGCAGAGATCGACAAACTTGCCATGCCTATATATAGAGACAGTGGGTGAATCAAGATTGTTTATAAGCTCTGTCTTGTAAAGTTCCTTTTCGAAGAGCTTGAGGGCTTCCTTTTTTGTAATCTCTTCCCGTTCGAATTTTCCGTCTTCCCTGATAATCCTGATCATCTCTTTTTCTATCAGCGAGAGATCCTCTGGCGTAAAACCGTCTTTCTTATCAAAGTCGTAATAGAACCCGTTCTCTATGGCAGGACCTATGCCCAGCTTGACCTCTGGATAGAGCCTTTTTACGGCGTCTGCCATCACATGTGAACAGCTATGTCGTAATGCGTCTAGAGATTTGGTCATCTTTCTTCACATCCTAACGTATTCTATGGTGAGCAAGCCCTTGATCCGCCACAGGCGGGTCAAGGGCGCGTCGAACCATGGTGGGCCCAAGAGGACTCGAACCTCTGACCTCTTCCATGTCAAGGAAGCGCGCTATCCAACTGCGCCATGAGCCCAAATTTGCGAAGCAAATTTGATCCTGAGGCAGCGTTAAGAAATGCGAGTGCATAACGAGCATTTTAGCTGCCGAAGGACCTTTACAGGATCAATTCCGCCTTCGGCGGAATTGGTGCCGGGGGAGGGACTCGAACCCTCAAGTCCTTTACAGGACGCGGGATTTTAAGTCCCGATCGTTTGCCAATTTCGACACCCCGGCAAATTTTCTGGTGTTCTATCTAACGTTTTACTTTGACTCCATCCTGACAATGCTTTTGAACAACTACGCGCTAAGTTTATTTTTTTATTCATCCCAAACGCACCTTGATAATAACAGCTTTGCAAAATTCTCTTAGCAGCCATCTTTCCATATTTCATTGTATACACAAAACTATCCCGCTTTGGTCTAAACTCAGCATAAAGCTTGCCTCTACATCCTATATATTCCTCTATTTTAGAATTAAGCCACGTTAAAAATAGTTGTGAGCCCGAATAAATTCTTAGCGACCATTGTTCGTGTAAATTTGTAGGGTGCACCCAACTACGCATAGAGCCGTCTCCATCAATTAAACCTCTTAAGAAATCTCTAAAGAATGCTTCGGGAATATTAAGATTTTTTAAAGTTAAAGATTTATTTGGTATTAATCCAATAGATAAAAGAAAATCATAAAAATTTCTATTTGCAATCTGGATATGATAAGCTTCCTTTTTTGTGTCTCTATTTTTAATACCAACCTTATTTTTGATTTTTAGTCTTTCTTTTAAACGAGACAAAAATTCATAATTTTTGGAAGTAATATCTATATGCCTTCCGTCTTTACTCAAACATCCGTCGCTAGTTATCAATCCCACCAAATACCAAAGATTTGGCCCTCCAATTTTCAATTCTTTTCTTTTGCGTGACATTGTTAAAGATTCTTCCCTGCGCCAAAAATTTTCCTGTTCGTCAAATTTTTAGGATTTTGGAGGCGACGACCGGAATCGAACCGGTGAATAAGAGTTTTGCAGACTCCCGCCTTCCCTCTTGGCTACGTCGCCACAAGTTAACCCACCTGCTGTAAATTAAAAGAGCGCGTGGCTCTTTCAGCAACCACACGCTTAAATTAAAGCTCCTCTCGTTTCCATTAAAACGGCGCTGTCCATTTTCCTCCGGACGCGGACTGCCATCTTATATGCCCGCCCACGTACAGGATGTTGCCGCCCTGGCCCTTATGATTATCCGGCTTGTCACAGGCTATTGGAGTATCTGAATCAGCTGATTCGGTAAGGCCCGGATTATAAGCGTAATCACCGCCAACAGCGTTATCAGGGATCAGGCTATTGGCTGACGGGCATTTAAATACTTCCAAGGTGTCTATGTAGTCGCCATCCACCAGCTCCTGCAGAGTTTTGGGGAACCTTTCCATGTTATCCGTGGCGTATAGATGAAGGGCAATGCCTATCTGTTTCAGGTTGTTCATGCAGCTGGTTCGCCTCGCGCGTTCACGTGCGGAGCCTATGGCCGGCAAAAGCATGCCGGCGAGGATACCTATGATGGCGATTACAACCAATAACTCAATAAGCGTAAAACCTTTTTTGCTCATAAATCCACCCCATTCTGTTATCTCTTTTGATACCATAGTTGCTCGATTTTGTCAAGCAAAACATGGGCTATATAGGTCTTATATTTATTATTCAATCTCGTCCGCTGACCTGAGCGGTCCATTATAACAACATCTAACTTTCTGTTATCAAATGGGTTATGATTCTTTGTCAAGTTATTAGCCACTATAAGATCTAAATCTTTGCTTTTTAGCTTTTTTATGGAATTTTTGATCAGGTCTTCTGTTTCTAAACTGAAACCGACAAACAACTTACCTTTTCTGTAGCCTGCCAGGGCTCTAAGCACGTCTTTGTTTGGCTTTAGTTTCAGTGAAAACTCTTTGTTCCTTTTTATCTTTCGCCTGGCGGTTTTATCCGGCCTGAAATCCCCGACAGCGGCGCACATTATAAGACAATCCGCTTTTTTAATCTCTTTCCTTAGGGCACACAGCAGGTCCTCCGTTGTTTCAATGGGAACAAACTTTTTGACCCTTGGAGGGCGCAGGCTTGTGGGCCCGCTTATCAGCGTGACAGCGTGTCTCCTTCCGGAAGCGGCCTCTGCTATCTTATACCCCATGTACCCCGTGGACCTGTTCGAGATAAACCTTACAGGGTCTATGGGCTCTATGGTTGGGCCTGCCGTAACTATAATTTTAAAAGGGGCCATTCTCAAAAAACATCCGGCGTGGGATAATCGCCGTATCTGGTCCTGCATTCCTCAAGCCTTGCTTTTTGATCATCTAGCGTCTTCATTAAAATGTGCGGGGTGTCAAAGACCTTGGTATGGTATATATGCTTTATCCTCTCGATCTTGGCCAGGCATTCGGCGACGCGTATCTTGAACTGCTCGCTGTAGTCCTCTTTACTGTAATCCTTGCCCAGGACCTCCTTAAAGAGCAATTTTAAATCTTCGTATTTCGGTATGTACCCTATCGGGGTCTTTAAAGCTCCTACTTCACCGTTCACGCGCATTTCCATCCATTTTATCCACACATGCTTGTCTTTTACGTCGTTGAGATATTCCCCGTCGCTTCCTCGCAGGAAATAATTAACGTGGAAGATTGGCGGGGGGTTAGGGATGTCTTGCACTATATCAAGGTTATTCTGTATATACCTGCCAATGGGTATCGACAGAAAGTCCAGGTTCGCCATCAGGTTAAACGCGCGTACGCCTTCCTTGCCAAGTGTGGCTGCTGTCGTCTCTGATTCTATCATGGCTGCCTGGGCTAGGATTCCGTGGGACCAGTCAAACGACTGGGCCACAGACACGCTGGTATCTGAATCCCTGCCTCCGTAAATAATACCACTTACCTCAACGCCTTTTGGGTTTTCCAGGTTGTCGTCACAATTTTCCAGATCCTTCAGTCTTATCGTATAGCGCGCGTTTTTATGAGCGCAGGGTACGGGCTTACCGTCACGACCTATTTTCCCGGGTGTCCATTTGCCTGAAAAATTCACGCCTTTTTTAGGTTCAGGCCTCCCGTCCCCTAACCAGCGGGCATTGTTATTCTCGTCGACCAATACATTTGAGAATATAACCTCTCCGGGTGTGGTAAGGGCCTTAAATATGGTTGGGTCGCTTTCCTCGCTCACGTCCTGTATGATGCCGAAAATGCCCCTTTCCACATTGACTGCCCTGATTTTACCTTTTATGTTCCGTAAATACGCTATATCGTCACCTATTATCTTTTCGCCCTCTAGCATAGCGGTCGCTGTCTTGCCACAGGCGGATGGGAAAGACCCTGTAAAATAAGTAATTCTTTTCTTGTGCGGCCCGTAAACGCCCATTATAAACATGTGCTCCGTAAGCCACCCTTCTTCTGATGCCTGTTTTATGGCAAGGCGCATGGCCAGTTTTTTAAGGCCGATTGTATTGCCCGCGTATTGCGTGTTCGCGCTGAATACTATCTCGTCCTGGAGGTCTATATAGATCCGACGCTTGTCAACATTTTTAGTCACGACACCGTCCAGCTCACCAGATGTATGCACAAAACGGAAAAAATTACCCTGGCCTTTTAGTTTGCGGAACTCCTCATACCCGCTCCTGTACAGTATGTCTTCTGAATGCGCCACATAGCTGGAATCCGTTATCTGGACAGCTGGCATGGAAAACTCTGAGTCAGTGGGGCCGAGACAGTAAAAACACACATACATCTCCTTGCCTTCCATGGCATTCTCGAATAACTTGTGTATTTCCGCCAGGCCCTTGTCCCTGTCAATAGACATTATGTCAGACCCCAGGACTTCATCAGGTCTCAAAAGGTACCGTGTACTGTCTTTGTCTCTGCCCTGGTCAAAGTACCCGTCAAAATGTATAGTATGGCCTTTTGTGGCCAGGGGTCGTTCCTGTCCGGTCTCGATGGCCCGTCGCCACGTATATTCGGCGTCTTCTTTAGAGTCAGTGCGCACAAATATAGACGCTGGCTTAAACAGCTCGGCGTATTTGGCCACAAAATTCATCAGCTTCTCATTAGCGAGCCTCTCAAGCTTTGTATAATTCTCGGCTCCGCACTTTTCTTTAATAAACTGTTGATTCATTCTTTCTCCCTAATTATTTAATAAGTCGTCTGGCTTCTTTGATGATCACTTCCAAATCCTGTATATGGCCCATGCCCGTGGAACCGCAGGCAAGCCTGCCTTTGACCGGGCCGGTAAAATAATAGCCTGCCTTTTTCAGCTTCGCGATGTTACCCTGCACGATCTTATTGTTATACATGCCGCTATTCATGGCCGGGACGAATAAAACAGGCGCGCTTGTGGCGCATACCGCGCAGGTAAGCATGTCATCGCATATCCCGGAGGCAATCTTACCGATGATGTTCGCTGTCGCGGGCATTATAAGCACCAGACCCGCTCTGTCAGCCAAAGACACATGCGCCACATCCCATTCCTCGGGAATCTCAAACAAATCTCCGCGCACGACCTTGTTACCTGATACTGACTGGAATAGGATAGGTCGAATAAACTCTTCCGCTTCTTTTGTCAACACGACCTCTGTTGACAGGCCTATCCTCCGAAGGCCTCTTATCAAGTCCAGCGCCTTATAACATGCCACTCCGCCCGTAACTCCTATAACAACGTGTTTCTTCATAACAAAACGGGTGAAAGACGTATCTGCCCTTCACCCTGAACCCCTTGACCTGGTATTATTTTTGCTCCACTATTTTATATTTGACCTTACCCTGGGCTATTTCTTCTAAAGCGATGCTTGAAAATTTAGTCGAAACCGTCTTTACAAGTTTCTGCGCCCCGTCGTTAAGCTCTACCGCTCTTTTAGCGGCAAGCAACGTGATTTTAAAAATACTATCACCGTTCTTCAAAACCTTTTCGCGTGGCATATAGGACATCTTTTAACGCCTCCCTGTCCTGCATCTCTCCGCGATGACAATGGACCTGAGATTTTCCAGCGCGGAAGCCAGGACATCGTTTACAACAACATAATCATACTTTGACAGATAAGACAATTCTTTTTTCGCGATACCAAGCCTTTTCGCGATCGCTTTTTTGGTATCCGTGGAACGCGAAATAAGCCGCTCTTTAAGTTGCGACATAGAAGGCGGCATGATAAATATATAGACCGCCCTGGTCTTGAGCTTCCTGGTCTTCATGGCACCCTGTACATCTATGCTCAGGACAACGTCCTGGCCTTTTGAAATAAGGTGCGTGATGTATTTTTTAGGCGTGCCGTAGTATTCGTCAAAGACCCGCGCCCATTCCAGGAATTCGTTTTTCTTTTTTCGCTTTAAAAATTCTTCCTTTTCTATAAAAATGTAGTCTATGCCGTCTCTTTCGCCCGAGCGAGGCGGCCTTGTGGTCATGGAAATAGACCTGTTAAGGTCTTTCAGGGAATCAACCAGCTTATTGCACAGAGTTGTCTTGCCCGAACCTGAGGGTGCTGAGATGATGAAGAGTATGCCTTTTCTTTTCATACTAAAACAAGTATCCTGTCGTTCGTTGTTCGTGATTCGTAACGAACCACAAACGACGAATCACGAACGACGACTTATTCCACATTCTGCGCCTGTTCGCGCATCTTTTCTATCTCGCCTTTTATGTCGATGACCAGCCTGGATATCCTTGTGCTTGATGCCTTGGCGCCAAGAGTGTTTATCTCCCTCTGTAATTCTTGCAAGAGAAAATCCAGCCGCCTGCCGGCCTCGTTGTTTGAGACAAGCGTCTCTTTTAAGGCAGCCAGGTGGCTTTTTGCCCGCGTAAGCTCTTCTGACACATCGCTCTGTTTAGCGAACATAGCGAGTTCTGTCTCAAGCCTCGACCTGTCCACAGGATAGGGCCTGCCTTTAAGGATGTCCCTGATGCGTGAATCAAGCTTGCGTTTATAGTCGGCGACAAGCCCGGGCACGACCTTTGATATCTCGTTTACAGAAGAAGTTACCTTGGCTACGCGCCTTGAAAGATCACGATAGAGGGCCTTGCCTTCTTTTTCCCTCATCATGTCACAATCAAGCGCGGCCGCCTTTACAGCTTTTTCCAGCGTCGGCCACATGGCGTTTACGTCGTGCTCCTGCTGCTCCTGAACAATCACGTCAGGGAAAGACAGTATATGAGAAACGGTTATGTCGTCTTTCAGACCAAACCTGGTCTTTAATTTCTTCAACATCCTGTGATACCTGGCCGCCACCTCTTCGTCTATCTTCGTGGCCCCTGCCCCTCTGGCGCCTCTTTTATGCGCGAGCGCTAGATTTACCTTGCCCCTCCTTATATACTTATGCGCGCAGGTTTTAATCTTGTCCTCAAGCTGGCTAAGACTGTTCGGGATTCGTGAAGACATATCGAAATATTTATGGTTAACTGTCCGTATCTCGACCGTAAACCTGCCCAGCCTGTCAAATGCCTCACCTTTCCCAAAACCTGTCATACTCTTTATCATGACTTACACCCAGACCCGCTTTTGCGTATCTTTAACCTCTTGAATCTTTGTCGGATAGAGGTCTACTATGATCTCATCCGGATCAAACCACAATTTAATCTCACGCTCGGCTTCCTGCTCATTTGTAGAGGCATGTAACGCGTTTTCATACAGGCCTTTTGTGGTAATCCTGCCAAAAGAGCCTCTTATGCTTGTTGACTCAGCTTCTTCAGGATTAGTGGCGCCTGCCAGCTGCCTAACCTTTTGTATCGCATCGACCCCCCAATATACCATTGCCATCACCTTTTTTCTGTCATGCATCTCGCCCTGGATATATTTAATAAGCTCTTCAAAAAATGGTTTGTCCTGCATATGTTTATAATGCTCAATAGCGAGCTCTCTACTGACTTTAACTATTTTACACGCAACGATTTCCAGCTTTGTTTCCGATAATCTTGTCAGTATGTTCCCCGTGAGCGACTTTTTAAGGCCATCGGGTTTTATCAACACCAATGTCTGCTGATTCATACGTTTCTATCTCCTTGATTTTAAAATAGTTATGACTCTTTCTAGATCATTGTCGGAATAGAATTCTATCTCAATCTTTCCGCCTTTTTTAGATTTTATGATCTTGACTTTTGTTCCTAAAGCTTCTTTTAACAATTCTTCTGCATCTATTAAATTTGGGTCTTTGTCTGATATTGTTTTCTTTGTTCCTGACTGCATTTTTTTAGCATATCTCTCTGTATCTCTTACAGATAGGTCGTTTTTAATCACTTTGGTGCATAGTCTTGATTGCTCTCTGTCGCTGGACAGGCCAAGTATAGCCCGAGCATGGCCCATAGAGATTGTTCCACGTGAAACATATTCCTGAATCTTTTCAGAGAGCTTGAGTAATCTCAGTATATTAGCAATAGTTGCCCTATCCTTACCTATAGCTTCAGCGATATTTTCCTGAGTCATGTTAAACTCTTCAATAAGCTGTTTATACGCCTTCGCCTGGTCAATAGGATTTAAGTCTTCTCTTTGTACGTTTTCAATGATTGAAAGTTCTAAAGAATCAAGATCTGATACATTTTTGACAATTGCTGGGATTTCTTTAAAATTAAGCATTTTAGCAGCCCTGAACCTACGCTCCCCAGTTATTAGTTCATACTCATTATCCTTATATCTTACCAAAACAGGCTGTATAAGACCTTTTTCTTTTATAGAAGAAGTCAGGTCTTTTAATGTGTCTTTATCGAAATCTTTTCTTGGTTGGAACTTGTTGGCTTTTATCTTGTCAATTGGAATATTAATAACGCCGGCCTGTTGCTTATCAGCTGTATCCTGTATCTTTTCAGGTATAAGCGCGCTTAACCCTCTACCGAGAACTCTTTTTTCCATTCTTGTTCTCCCTCCTCGATTCGCTCTCCCAGAATCTCTTTGGCAAGTAAAGCGTATGTCCTGGCACCTGTAGAGTTTTTATCATACAAATGAATCGGCTTCCCAAAACCAGGAGCCTCGCTAAGCCTGATACTTCTCGGAATTATTGTCTTGAACACCCTTTCTTTAAAAAAGCTGCGCGCTTCTTTTATGACCTCTGAAGTAAGATTGGTCCTGTAATCAGCCATTGTAAGAAGCATCCCTTCTATTGTCAGATCTGGGTTTAGATTATCCCTCACTAAATTTACTATATTTAAGAGCTGACTAAGGCCTTCCAGAGCATAATATTCGCATTGGATAGGTATGAGACATGAATTAGCCGCTGTCAAAGCATTGATTGTCAGAAGCCCTAGTGAAGGCGGGGAATCAATAAGCACAAAATCATATGCCGGAGAAATGTCCTTCAGCGCATTTTTGAGCCTGTATTCCCTGTTCATCAAACTAATAAGTTCTATCTCTGCCCCGGTAAGATTTATACTGGAAGGCATAAGCTGAAATTCCGGGAGATAGATCTCCTGGAGTATTTCCTTAAATCCAGTGTTATTCACCAGTACGTTATAAATACTTTTTTCCAGCTTTGATTTGTCGACTCCTAATCCACTTGTGGCGTTTGCCTGAGGGTCGAAATCAACAAGTAATACTTTTTTGCCGCTCTGAGCGAGATAATACCCAAGATTAATGGCTGTTGTTGTTTTTCCAACTCCGCCTTTTTGATTACATATAGCTATAATTTTGCCCATCGGATGAGGACTTCTCTTACCCCGCACCTTTTAGATATTCACAATCCTAAGAATTTATAAATCTCCAAGATAGATGAATAATAAAAAAGGTGCGGGGTTAGTTCGCACTTATGAGTTACGTCGCACTTCGTGCTCCATAACTCATGTGCTCATTAACCGTATCATAACCGTATCATTGTTTTTGTAACTTCTTTGTTACTTTTACTTTAGCTAATTTAGACCCGTGCATACTAAACAGCCCTTTATTTTCTTCTCTGCACACCTTGACATCAACGTCTGACCTGTTCAGGCCAAGGGTTTCAAGCGCTATCTTAATAGCCTCTGTAGCTGTTTTTGCCTCTACTTCTATCGTATCTGTCTTTTGTTTTATGTTTTTGTTCTTCATGTCTTTTTGAGAAGCGCAAACTGTAACGCGCTTGTAAGTAAAGTGTTGGTCAGCCAGTAAAGTACCAGGCCCGACGGCAGATTATAAAAAATAAACCCGAACATAACAGGCATTATGGAACTCATCATCTTCTGCTGGTCCGTCTGGCCGCCGGCAGTCTTAAGCTGAGACATCTTTTGTTGTATTATCATAGCACCTATCATCAAAATTGGCAATATATTTATTGCGTTGCCCAAGAACGGTAGGCTGAAGGGCAGATGGAATGCCGCATCAGGCATTGACAGATCCTTTATCCACAAAAAATCAGCGCCCTTTAGCTCCACGGACCTCATGAGTGTTTGATATAGCGCGATAAATATCGGCATCTGCAGGAACATCGGCATGCACCCTCCCATGGGGTTGGCTTTATGTCGTCGGTAAAGCTCCATGATCTCCTTATTCAGTTTTTGCGGATTATCTTTATGTTCGGCGCGTATATTCTCGATTTTCGGCTGCAATTCCTGCAGCTTTCTCATGGATTTCATGCTCTTGAAAGTAAGCGGGAACATGACCATGCTTATACAGCAGGTCAGCAAAAGAATGGCCACGCCGTAATTATGGAAAATAGAGTAGAAAAATTTCAGCACGCTCAGGAGTATCATGCCGATGCTTGTGAAAATCCCGAAATTCAATACCCTGCTGAAAGATTTATCAACTTTTTCGAGCTCGTGAATCTCGGTAGGGCCTATATAATACTTAAATTCATATCTCCTGGTCTCGCCGGGCCGTATATCCTTGTCATCAACTATAAAACCTACTATAGCCTGGTCCGCGACACGCCTGGTAAAAACACCTGACGCATTAAACTCTGGCTCACATATGATAGAGTAATATTTATTTTTTAGATAGAGCCATTTTATGCCCTGTTCTCTTAACAGATTGTCTTTCTTTAACTTACCGCCTGATAGTCTTTGAATTCTATCGTCGCTTTGACAAGTCCCGGCCTCTATGTAGCGTGACTCGTAAATTTCCCTGCTGGAAATATTTGAGGCCGTTGTTATCTGGAACGATACAGGTTCCGGCGCCTGGGAAATATTAGTAAGAGCTATTGACGCACGCAGGCCATATTGATCTTTCAAAAATCTTACGGTCTTCTCTATCCGCAGGCCATCTTTTTCAGCGTAAAGCGTGTTTGTATCACGCTGAAAAATAAAAGGTTGTGAGGATAAGCCCCTAAGAGGGCCGTCGCCCTCAATAGCAAGAATTCCCGCGTCAAACACCGCGCCTTCTACCAGGTCATTTTCAAAACGTTTACTGTCTTTAATACTGACTTTCTGTATGCCCCCTCCTATGTTAGAAAAAACAAGTTCATATCTTGTTGCTGCAACAGGGATCGCAACCGCGTCTTCCGGCAATTGCCTGTTTGAGTCAGGGGGCACAAGCGATACATCCTGCGTTTTAACCTTTGTGTTATCAAGAGATTGTGACACATCTCCCTGAATATTGTTTTCCATAGGCGGGGGGCTGATCTTAGCGAGAAAAAGCGGATATACCAACATCACAACGATTGAAATCACAACGGCCAGAAGAAGTTTTTTTTCCATCTTTACCTTTCTTTATTTTTATACGGGTCATACCCTCCCGGGAACAATGGATTACATCTCAGGATACGCGATCCTGCCTTTATAAGGCCCATAAGAACGCCTCTGTCCTCAATGGCGTCTATGGCGTATTCTGAACAGGAAGGATAATATCGACATTTACACAACATAAATGGCGACAAATAGTTATGATAAAATCTGATGATATTTTTCAATGTATTGTTTAAATACATGCCTCAGGTCTTTCTCAACAGTTGCGGAGCTTGTGTTTTTATCCAGGCAGCCGGATAATATTACAATGTCATGGCCCGGAAACAATAGAAATTTTGAGTTCCTGTATGCTTCTCTGATGACGCGCCTGAATCTGTTCCTCAGCACCGTCTTTTTGTCGTATAAGCTTTTTTTGATTATAAAAGCGGCTCTATTGGTATGGGAGCTGGCATCCCGCAGTATAAATACAGAAACCAACCTGCCTTTTAAGCGGATACCCTTATCAAATACGCGGCTGATATCACTGTTTTTTTTAAGGCGCTCTCTGTCATGTAAGACCCTGCTATCCATCAAATAGTCAGGCGTTTTCTCTTTTTGTGTCTTCTGCGTTTTATCACAAGACGGCCTTTGGCCGTACGCATCTTGCGCCTGAAGCCGTGTTTTCTTTTGCGTTTCAGATTGGTAATCCTGGTAATCCCTTTTTTCACGGTGCGTCCTCCTTAGAGAGTAAGGGATTTATTATAACACAATGTGTTTTGTCGTCAAGAAAAATCTGCCCTTCTGCCCTTCTGAAGACTGGGGGAAATCTTCCCCCAGTCCCCTTTCCTTGATTGCATTCAACAGGCATATAATTTCCTATGCAATCAAGGGGACAATAGCGCCGAAGATTTATCTTGAAACTGAAAGGCTTGCTTGTTATAATGTTAAAACTATGGCGGTAGACTTATCTAACATCTGGGATAAAATCCTCGAACACACAAAACAGGAAATAGGGGAGAGGGCTTTCGAAAACTGGTTCGCGCAAACGCGCCTCGCGTCTATTTCGGAAGAAAGCCTGGTGATAGAAGTCCCGTCTAATTTTTTCAAGGACTGGATCTACGACCACTACAGGGACGTATTAAATATATCCATACTGAAAACCATAGGCAAGGTCCTGCCTGTGCGGTTTGATATCAAAGAGGGGGCAGGCTTGCCTCCGCAAAAACCCGGCATAAAGACACAGGCCGCCTCAAGCCCTGCCCAGAAAAAGGCATTTTATCTCAACCCGCGCTACACCTTTGAGGGCTTTGTGGTAGGCTCCTCGAACCGGTTTGCGCACGCGGCCACGCTCGCCATAGCGGAGTCTCCGGCCAAGGCGTATAATCCTTTGTTCATATACGGCGGCGTGGGGCTTGGCAAGACGCACCTGATGCAGGCATCGTGCCATTATATATCAGAAACCAACAAAGACCTGAAACTCTTCTACACTTCAAGCGAAAGTTTCACAAACGAACTGATAAGCTCGATCCAGAACAGGACAACCGCGAAATTCAGGGAAAAATACCGAAAGGTGGATGTCCTTTTGATAGACGACATACATTTTATAGCGGGTAAGGAAGCCACCCAGGAGGAATTCTTCCACACCTTCAACGCCCTGTATGACGCCCACAAGCAGATTGTCCTTTCGAGTGACCGTTCCCCAAAGACCATCCCAGGGCTTGAGGCAAGGCTTGTATCAAGGTTTGAGTGGGGGCTTGTGACTGATGTCCAGCTACCGGATCTTGAAACGCGCATAGCGATTTTGAAAAAAAAGGCTGAGAGAAATTTCATCACGCTGCCTGACGACATACTTTATTTTATAGCTGAGAGGATAAAGACAAATATCCGTGAGCTTGAAGGGGCCCTGATCAAAGTGATCGCTTACGCCTCGCTGGAAAATAAACCTATCTCCCTGGGTTTTGTGAAGGACGTCCTGCAGGACGTCCTTCTAGAGGAGGGGAGAAAGATTTCTGTGGAGCTAATACAGAAAAAGGTAGCTGATTATTTCGGACTGAAGGTCTCGGAAATGAAGGCTAAAAAACGCAGCAAACAAGTCGCGTACCCGCGCCAGGTGGCAATGTATATCACAAGGGAGTTAACCAGCATGACATTGCCTGATATAGGAGAGCATTTCGGCGGCAGGGACCACTCTACAGTAATATACGCTTACGAGAAAATTAACAACGATTTAAAAAAACACCCAAATGTTAGTAACTTGATAAACCGCCTAATGATGGAGATAAAGAGTTAGCGATGTTGAAAATTAAAAAAATTTTTGTGGATTATTTTTCTTTTATAACTATAATTAAAGAACTGTGTTTTAGAGTTACTAACTTATCAACACGGCCTAAGACAACGGCTACGTTCTTATAGATCTCTAAAACAATAATAAAAAGACCGGGGGTTGTGGATGAAGTTAAAAATACTAAAAAGCGAGCTTGTTAAAAACATACAGAATGTTCAGAATATAATCTCCTCAAGGACAAACCTCCCCATACTGGCCAATGTTCTAATAGAGGCAGACCTGGATGAGGTAAAATTAACAAGCACCGACCTTGATATAGGTATTATATCTATATTTAAATCCGAAATAGAAGAACCTGGGGCTATCACGGTCCCGGCTAAAAGATTCAGTGATATCATAAAAGAACTGCCTGATGAGGATATTTTAATCACAACGATGAAAAACAACTCCATGTCCATTAAATGCGGCAAGTGTTTCTTTAAAATACTAGGCTTACCCAAAGAGGACTTTCCGAAACTCCCTGATTTCAGGAAAGACCCGCACGTGGTCATAGATCAGGCAGGCTTAAAAAAAATGTTGAGCATGACTTGTTTTGCCATGTCACGCGACGAAACAAGGTATGTCCTGAATGGGGCCTTGTTTTTATTTAAAGCCGGACACCTGATAATAGTGACCACTGACGGGAAAAGACTCGGCCTTATAAAAAAAGAAACAGGCAAAGACACGCCGGACAAGGCCATAATAATACCCTCGAAAACCATATATGAACTGAACCGCGCGCTCGGGGAAGGCGGGCAGATAAAACTGACATTCAGCGAAAACCAGGTAAGGTTCGAATCCGAGAACATAACTATTATATCAAGGCTGATAGAGGGGGCTTTCCCTGATTACGAGCAGGTGATACCGCAGGAGTCGAAAGAAAAGATAGTTGTGCAGAGAGAGCCCCTTTTGTTGGGGATAAAAAGGGCTGCCCTTTTAACCACCCAGGATTCCCAGTCTATCAAGATAGATGTTTTGAAAAACAGGCTGGTGATATCAAAATCAAACCCTAATATAGGAGAGGCGAAAGAAGAACTAGAGACGTCTTATGGGGGCCACGATATCGCGATAGGGTTTAATCCGTCTTATCTTATCGATGTATTAAAGGTGGTGCCAAAAGACGAGATCGCAATAGAGATATCAGGGCCCGACAAGCCGGCCGTTATCAGGATAGACGACTGGTATGTTTATCTTGTGCTGCCCATGCAGCTTGCATGACAAGAAGAAAACACACAAAAAGACCTGAAGACATAAAAGGCATAATAGACAAGGTAATAAACAGGTTAGAAAAAAGGGGGCCGGGGAAAAAAGAAAAGATCCTTGCGGTTTGGCAAAAAGTAGCAGGATCCAAGGCGGCCAGTCACTCGAGGCCCATAGGCATAAAGCGAAGGATATTGACCGTAGAAGCGGATAGTTCAACGTGGATTTACAGTCTTAGCCTGAAAAAGCGGGAAATGCTTAAAAACCTGCAGTGGGAGCTGAAGGAAGAGGGTATAAAAGACATAAGATTCAGGATGGGGGATATTACCTGATTTCAAACCCGCAACGCAATTAAATAAATTGCGATGCGGGTTTGAGGGTGTGGTAGGCATATATGGCAAAAGAAAAGATCAAACAAGAAAAACAGGAAAAATATGACGCTCGGACGATACAGGTCCTTGAGGGTGTTGATGCTGTAAGAAAGCGGCCTGCCATGTATATCGGCGACATCTCAACAAGAGGGCTTCATCATCTTGTGTATGAGGTGGTGGACAATTCTGTTGACGAGGCTATGGGGGGTTATTGCAGCAAAATAACGGTAACCGTGCACACAGACAACAGCGTTACCGTAACAGATGATGGCCGCGGCATCCCGGTAGATATGCACAAGACCCAGAAGAAGCCGGCCGTCGAGGTCGTGTTGACCACGCTGCACGCCGGGGGGAAATTTGACCACAGGTCATATAAAGTGTCAGGCGGGCTGCATGGCGTGGGCGTAAGCGTGGTCAACGCCCTAAGCGAATGGCTTGAGGTCGAGATTAAACGAGACGACAAGGTCTACCACCAGGAATATGAAAGAGGAAAGACAGCTTCCAAGCTGACGGTGGTGGGCAAGGCAAAAACAACAGGGACCAGCGTGACGTTTAAGGCCGATAAAGAGATATTTGACATCCCCATAGAATTTTCTTTTGAAGCCCTTTCCAATAGGCTTAGGGAGCTTGCGTTTTTAAACAAGGGCCTGAAGATACAGTTGATAGATGAAACAAGAGAAAAAGAGGCAGAGTTCCAGTTTTCAGGCGGGATTATATCTTTTGTAGAACACCTTAATAGAAATAAAAACCCCTTGCATAAAAAGGTCATCTATTTTGCAGGGGAGAAAGACGGCGTAACAGTCGAACTCGCGCTCCAGTATAATGACAGTTATGCTGAGAACATATTCAGCTTTGTAAATAATATAAACACGATAGAGGGGGGTACGCACCTGAGCGGTTTTAAATCCGCGCTGACAAGGACAGTCAACCAGTATTGCAAAAACAAAAACATGCTTAAGGCTTCTGATGTATCTGTCTCAGG
>JAHIYJ010000087.1 GCA_018814825.1 Candidatus Omnitrophota bacterium | reverse complement strand
CGGGATAAAGAAAAAGCTTGAGATACCTCTTGTGGCAAGCGGGGATATCCTGAGTGCCGAACTGGCGAAAAAAATGTTTGATGAAACAGGCTGCGACGCTGTGACAGTCGCGCGGGGCTCACTGGGTAACCCGTGGCTCTTTAGGGAAATCAAGGAATACCTGGGGAGAGGCAGGTTTTTGCCCAGGCCCTCCCTGAAAGAACTGATCCGCGTCATGAGACTTCATTTCAGGTTATTGTGTGACTTTTACGGGGACATCAGAGGAGTGGCGCATTTCAAAAAGTTTTTCATATGGTACACGAGGGGTTTCGAGGGCGCTAAACCCATGAGAAATGAGATTTCGCGCGTATACGCCATAACAGGGATAGAGGATTTGATCAGGAAGTTCGAGAAAATAGCCGCTGCATAATTTACTTGACAAGCAGAAGAGTTTGTCATATAATAATTAAGAAATAAGCAGTAAATATAAGTAGTAAATAAGTGAGTAGGATGTCTTTAGCCGCAAGGCAATAAAGAAATCGCCTTTCGGTTTTTCGTTTTTCTGCCATTGTTTACTATAATCTTGAGGAAAGGAGGTAGTGGATAATGGCAAAAGGAACAGTAAAGTGGTTCAATGACCAGAAAGGTTTTGGGTTTATAACACCTGAGGAAGGCGCTGATGTATTCGTGCATCACACCGCGATCCAGGGAGATGGCTTTAAGACTTTAGCTGAAGGCCAGGCAGTTGAGTTTGAGATAACTGAAGGCCCTAAGGGAAAGCAGGCCCAGAACGTGGTAAAGTCATAAACTGACAAAAAAACTAAGACCCGCGAGGATTACTCGCGGGTCTTTTTTTTGCCCAGATTTTAATAAAATCTTCTTTGTCTAACCGCAAAGGAGGTTTTTGTGTTTTTAAGCAAAGCGTCGATGTGTCATTGACTATCAATCTCAAGGAGTGTAAAATATGTGCTATAATAAAGGGGGGCTATGTGATTAAAAATCTGGTAAGGGCAAGGGAAATCAGCGTAGGGGCCAGGAATGAGGTCGGGGTGCTGGCCAGGATGATGTCGTTTCTGGTGGATCACGGAATAAACGTGGAGACAATAGCCGGATATTCGAATCGCGCAGGCACAGAAGGTATGTTGGTATTTATAACGGATGACAACCAGAAATCCATCGAGAAGCTGGTTGATGATGGGTACGAAGATATTGAGGAAAGGGAGGTTATCGTCATAGAGCTGGAAAATAGGCCTGGAACATTGAAGAATATATCTGAATTGCTCGCTGCTAACGGGATAAACATAGATTATTTTTATTGCACCACCTGTTCCAGTGGATGCGCGGCCAAAATGGTGTTCTCCACCTCGGACAACGATATAGCCTATAGAATACTTAATTCGGCATGAGAACCTTCAGGAGAGATTTTAAAATGTTGATACCTACTATAATTATGGCCGTACTTGCGGCGGTGTTAGTTTTGACGGGTTACTATAAAGGGGAACATATAAATGGTTTAAAGGAAGCCATGACTATGACCATACAGCTGATGCCTTTGCTTATTTTAGCGCTTATAATAGCTGGCATGGTACGCGTATTATTGCCTCATGATACTATAGTAAAATGGATAGGTAATGAGTCGGGGATGAGAGGGATCCTGGTCGGGACAGTGGCAGGGGCTTTTACGCCGGGAGGCCCTTACGTGAGCATGCCCATCGTTGCCGGGTTATTGCATTCCGGGGCGAGCATGGGCACAACGGTAGCCTATATAACAGGCTGGTCTCTATGGGCATTTAGCAGGCTGCCTCTGGAAATAGGTATCCTTGGCTGGAGATTCGCTTTCATAAGACTGGTGAGTGTAATGATACTTCCGCCTATCGCCGGGTTTTCCGCGCAGTTTATTACTAAATTCTTAAAATAGATAGATAATGGATAAAGAAGAACTCCTAAGGATAAAAATGGATTCGCTGGGCGTGAAGGAATCAGACTTTAAGGAGAAGTTCATACGCGCAAGCAAAAAAGGCGGACAAAAGGTCAATAAGACGTCCTCATGCGTTTACCTTAAGCACAAACCTACAGGAATCGAGGTCAAGTGCCAGGAGGAGCGCTCTCAAGCCCTGAACAGATTCCTGGCCAGAAGGATTATTGTCAATAAGATCGAATCGCTTGTTTTAGGGAAAAAGTCGGCGGAAGAAAAAAGGATAGAGAAAATAAGGCGCCAGAAACGGAAGCGTTCCAAAAGGGCAAAAGAGAAAATGCTCAGGGACAAGAAGATGCGTTCTGAAAAGAAAAAACTCCGAAGATTACCCGATGTTTATAACTAGCTCGCCCAGGACTCGAACTTCTTTAACTTACAGGGAGAGTTTTTTCAAGTGGGATTAGCGCAGTCAGAGATGTTAAAGTAACCGATAAAGAACAGGAAACCATAAAAGACTTATCAGAACTGCAACATCTTGACAAAAAACATGGGGAAAATTGAGCTAAGGCTCGGAGATATCGCCAAAGAGCAGCAAAGATAGCCCTAAAAACGGCAAGAGATTTCTTATCTGAAAATCCTGAGACAGGGTTAAACTTACTGAGGTTTAACTAAATTATCAAAGTAATGTACCACAGGGAAGCCTACCTGTAAGTTTTAGTCAAAAGGAAGAGAGATTGTGAGGATTGATGCTATAAACCATGCGTATTCAGCATGAAGACAAACCGCCTATAATGTATCTTATGTTAACTTGGCTATACAGAGAAAATAGCCATAAGTATATATGGCTCAATGACTTACGTCTATATGTTAAAACTGTGTGGATAATGTCTCACAGTCATATTCCTCTTTCTTGAGCGCCCACCATTGTCATTGCGAGCGAAGCGAAGCAATCTCTCTAGTAATGTCTTTTAATAGGTAAGATTAACCCCATATTGGGCCTTTACAGGCTGGATTATGCTTGGTACAGGGAAATTTACACCTCCCTGCCCCGTACCCGAGCCCCTCTCTATCCTGGCTCTGGGGCGAGTGGTTCGGG
>JAHIYJ010000086.1 GCA_018814825.1 Candidatus Omnitrophota bacterium | reverse complement strand
GGAGAAAGACGGCGTAACAGTCGAACTCGCGCTCCAGTATAATGACGGTTATGCTGAGAACATATTCAGCTTTGTAAATAATATAAACACGATAGAGGGAGGTACGCACCTGAGCGGTTTTAAATCCGCGCTGACAAGGACAGTCAACCAGTATTGCAAAAACAAAAACATGCTTAAGGCTTCTGATGTATCTGTCTCAGGTGAAGATATACGCGAGGGCCTTACAACAGTTATAAGCGTAAAAGTGCCCAACCCTCAGTTTGAGGGCCAGACAAAAACAAAACTTGGCAATAGTGAGGTTGAAGGCATAGTCGCCTCTATTGTAAACGAAAACCTCAGTGCATATTTTGAGGAAAACCCGTCCATTGCCAACAAGGCCATTGAAAAATCAATACTGGCTGCGCGCGCAAGGGAGGCTGCCAGAAAGGCCAGAGAGCTTACAAGGCGCAAAGGCGCACTTGACTCCATGTCTTTGCCTGGCAAACTGGCTGACTGTTCTGAGAGAGACGCCGCTTTGTGCGAGCTCTATATAGTCGAAGGGGATTCAGCAGGAGGCTCGTCAAGGCAGGGCAGGGACAGGCGGTTTCAGGCAATACTTCCAATAAAAGGAAAGATCTTGAACGTTGAAAAGGCCAGGCTTGATAAGGCCCTGGGCAACGAAGAGATCCGCACCATTATAAGCGCTCTTGGCAGCGGCATAGGAGAGGAATTTGACCTTACCAAGCTGAGATACCACAAGGTAATACTTATGTGTGATGCGGACTCAGATGGGTCGCATATTAGGACACTCCTTTTGACCTTATTTTTCAGGCATATGCAGCAGCTTATAGAAAAAGGGCATGTGTATATTGCCCAGCCGCCATTGTACAAAGTCAAGAGGGGCAAAAGAGAGGAATACATAGAGACAGAAAAACAGATGAACAATTTCCTGTTTGACCTGGGGACAGAGGATATGTCTCTTGTCAGGGTGGCAGACAAGAAAGAATTTAAGGATAAACAATTAAAAGACCTGTTACAGCTGGTTTTTGAATTTGAGCGCCTTGCCACAGGCATAGAGCGCCGTGGAGTGAAAATATCAAAATACCTGAGTTTTAGGCATAAAAAGACCAAAAAACTACCTATTTATATGGCTAAAGTGGAGCAAAATACCAAATTCCTATATTCTGACACAGAGCTGGCAAAGGCTATAAAAGAGATAGAAAAAGATCTTGAGGAAAACACTAAAACAACTGCAACAGATGTCAAGACCGAGTATGTTGCTGAGTTTTACGAAGCAAGAGACCTGGAAAAAATCATAGAAAGAATCGAAAAGACAGGTTGTGAAATACAGCAGGTCTTTGAGGCAGAATCAGAGGCAAAGAAAAAACCTTTTAAGATTACATCAGAGGGTGATATTAAGGAGCTGGATACTCTCAAGGAATGCCTGGATTATGTAAGAGAAGTGGCTAAAAGAGGCCTGAGCATGCAGCGTTATAAAGGCCTTGGTGAAATGAACCCACAGCAGCTCTGGGATACAACAATGAACCCAGGCACCCGCACTCTTTTAAAGGTCACGCTGGAAGACGCGGTCGAGGCAGATGAGATGTTTACCGTACTTATGGGGGACCAGGTCGAGCCCAGGAGAGAGTTTATAGAAAAGCACGCAAGGGAGGTTAAGAACTTAGATATATAAGATATCGCGGAAACACGCGGAACTTTACGCTGAAATACGCGGAAACTCAACTAAATTTCCGCGTAGGTTAAGCGATTAACGCGAGAGTATATTATGTACGCACAGAATGAAAAACTAATACCGGTTTATATTGAAGACGAGATGAAGAATTCCTACATCACTTACGCCATGAGCGTAATAGTAGGAAGGGCCCTGCCTGACGCAAGGGATGGCCTGAAGCCTGTGCATAGAAGGATACTCTATGCCATGAAGGACCTGGGCCTGGAGCATAATAAGGCATATAAAAAATCCGCGAGGATAACGGGCGAAGTGCTTGGAAAATATCACCCGCACGGTGATATGGCTGTCTATGATTCCCTTGTGCGGATGGTCCAGAGCTTCTCGCTCAGGTATCCTTTGATAGACGGCCAGGGCAACTTTGGTTCGGTTGATGGAGACGCCGCAGCTGCAATGCGCTATACCGAGTGTAGAATGGCAGCTATATCAAACGAATTACTCGACGACATCGATAAAGGCACAGTGGACTTTGTCCCAAATTTTGACGAGTCCCTTGAAGAACCAACAGTCTTGCCTGCAAGGCTTCCAAACCTTCTGGTAAATGGCTCGAGCGGTATCGCAGTAGGCATGGCCACGAATATACCGCCTCATAGCCTAAATGAAATAGTAGACGCGGTTATTAAGGCAATAGACAACCCCGATGTTTCTATAAAAGACCTTATGAAGATTGTAAAAGGCCCTGATTTCCCAACAGGAGGTATTATCTGCGGCCTTGAAGGCATAAAACAGGCTTATGAAACAGGCCGGGGGCTTTTAAAGCTACACGCAAAAGCAGCTGTGGAAAGCCAGAAGGGCAATAAAGAAGCTATTGTTATAACAGAGATCCCTTACCAGCTCAATAAGACAAAGCTCATTGAAAATATAGCCGCTCTTGTATGGGATAAAAAGATAGAAGGCATATCAGACATCAGGGACGAGTCTGATAAAGATGGCATGCGCATAGTCATAGACCTGAAGCGCGACCAGAACGCCCAGGTAATACTTAACCAGCTTTACAAGCGTACGCAGATGGAAACCACTTTCGGTGTTATTATGCTCGCGCTTGTGGACAACAAACCAAGGATCTTGAACCTTAAAGAGGTCATCCATGTGTATATCAAGCACAGGGAAGAGATTGTAAAGCGCAGGACCCAGTTTGAGCTGGATAAGGCTGAGAAAAGGGCGCACATACTCGAAGGCCTGAAGATAGCCATTGAGCATTTAACCAAGATCATAAAGATAATCAGGGAGTCAAAAGACCCTAAGATAGCGAAGATAGCGCTCATGAAAAATTTCGACCTGAGCGAAATACAGGCCCAGTCTATTCTAGAGATGCAGTTGCAGCGCCTTACTGCTCTTGAAAGAGGTAAGATAGAAAAAGAATACATCGAGCTTATAAAGAAGATAGAGCTTTATAAATCTATTCTCAAGAGCGAAAAGAAAATCCTGGAGATAGTGAAAAATGAGGCGCTGGAACTTAAGAAAAAATACGGCGATGAACGCAGGACAGAGATAGTGGCGAAGGCGGATGAGATAGAAATAGAGGATCTTATAGCCGAGGAAGACATGGTGATAACCATCAGCCATGCGGGATATATAAAGAGGCTGCCCATAGGGTCTTATAGGAAGCAGCACCGGGGCGGCACAGGCGTAACAGGCATAGATATGAAGGAGGAGGATTTTGTCGAACACCTGTTCGTGGCCTCCACCCATGAATACATACTGGTATTCACCACAGCGGGCAGGGTGCACTGGCTTAAGGTCTATGAAATACCCCAGGCAAGCCGCGCGGCAAGAGGAAAGGCAATAGTAAATATGCTGCAGCTTAGCCAGGGCGAAGGAGTTTCTGCCTGTGTGAGGGTAAAGAGCTTTGAAAAGGACATGTTCCTTGCCATGGCCACGCAGAACGGGTTGATTAAAAAGACAGATTTAATGGCCTATGCCAACCCCAGAAAAGGCGGCATCATAGGGATTACGATAGAAAAGGGCGACGAGCTTATCGATGTCAAATGGACTGACGGCAAACAGGATATAATATTTGCTACGCGCCAGGGCAAGGCCATCAGGTTCCCTGAATCCCAGGTCAGGGATATGGGGAGAGGCGCCAAAGGTGTCAGGGGCATAAGGCTTGGCAAAAAAGACAAGGTCATATCCATGGAGATTGCGAGAAAAGATACCACGGTCCTTACGGTGACATCGCAGGGTTTTGCCAAGAGGACAGCCATAGAGCAGTACAGGAAACAATCCCGCGGCGGCAAAGGCATAAAGAACGTCAATGTCACCAAGAAAAACGGGGAGGCAGTAGGCATGAAGAACGTGAGCGACAACGATGAGCTCATGGTCATGACTGAAAAAGGAATGATCGTCCGCTGCGCCGTTAAGGATATAAGGACCACCGGCAGGAGTACTCAGGGCGTCCACATAATAAAACTGGATTCAGGTGACAACGTGGCGAACATAGCGCAGGTCGTGCCTGAAGAGAAAGAAGAATAATAATCCCATAGCCTTCCATGTCCCCATCGTCTAGTCTGGCCTAGGACATCAGATTTTCGATCTGACGACACCGGTTCGAATCCGGTTGGGGACGCCAATATTTTAATTGTCTGAAGGCACCATATTAATCATCTGATAGCCTAGAACTATTTGCGTTGTAGCTTTATTTAGGTTGACAGTTACGCTTAGATAAAAGAGGAGTTAGTATGTTTGATAAGCCTTATTTAGCTTGGAAAGAAGAGGACATTGTAAAACTTGTCAGTGAAAGCGTCGAAGAAAATATGCACTTAGAATATAAGTCTTTGGATTCTTTGGGCAAGACTGATTCTAAGAAGAAGGAAATAAGCAAGGATGTATCAGTATTTGCTAATTCAGATGGCGGGGTCATAATATACGGTATTAAGGAATATGACCGACAAGACAAACGACATCTACCGGAAATATTAGAAAACGGTTATGAACCTTCAGAGATTTCAAAAGAATGGTTAGAACAAGTTATTATGTCCAGAGTGAAACCAAAGATAGAAGGCTTATTGATAAATCCTATTGCTATAGCTAGCTCTACAAAAGTTATATATTTAATCTCCATTCCGAAAAGCAATACTGCCCATCAGGCAAGTGATTTTAGATACTACAAGAGATATAATTTTGAATCTACGCCCATGGAGGATTATGAAGTTCGCGATGTAATGAATAGGACAAAATATCCCGTCTTGAGTCCTTCTTTTAACATGGTAAAACTACCAAATTCTGATGGAAGAGAGCATAGATATGGTTTGATAGTTAAGCTTATAAATTCCGGACCATTACTTGTAAAATATTACCAGCTTGAATTTACTTTGCCGTCAGTAATATTAGTTTCAGGGGGTTACCATGGCTTTTCCGGTGGTGTTGCAAGGGTTAGGAAAAATTCAATGGAACATTTTAGATTCAGATGCGTTAGTACTCCTGACAAACAAGTTATCTTTCCTGGTCAAGAACTAACTTTAGTATCAACAGGAACCACGACAAAGTTAGATTACAAAGTAGATGATGATATTCATGATAATATACACTTATACAGTTTGCATTGGATATTATACGCAGATAATATGCCCTATGAAAGAGGGGGAAGTAAAATTAGCAGAGATTAGTAATTTTTAGTCACTATTTGGTCACTTTCGATAAAGCCTAAAATTACCATTTATCCTAACATATTATAATATGAAACAGGAAATAAAAATGGAGACACAAATATAAGATGGGCTCAGAAGTATACATGTATATCTTAGTGCCTTTATTGATATTTTTAGCAAGAGTTGCCGATGTCTCTTTGGGTACCCTTCGCATTATATTTGTTTCCCGCGGGATAAGATACTTAGCAGCGATTTTTGCTTTTTTTGAAATAGTTATATGGCTTTTAGCCATAAGTCAGATAATGCAGAACCTGGGTAATGTTGTGAATTACATCGCGTATGCGGCAGGATTCAGTATGGGAAGCTTTGTCGGCATTTCCATAGAAAGAAAAATTTTTTCAGGCAATTTGATGGTTCGGGTCGTAGCAAGAAAAGATGCCACAGATCTTATAGCAAATCTAAGCTCTCATGGATATGGCATGACTGTTATGGATGCACAAGGCATAAAAGGTCCGGTTAAGATTATATTGACTGTTGTTGATAGAAAGAGTCTTCAGTCAGTACTTAAAATAGTCAAAGATTTTAATCCCAATAGCTTTTACACTATAGAAGACATGAGATATGTGACTGAGCATAATATCTTTCCACTCAGTTCTTCGCGTAGGAGCTTCCTAGGAAGATTCAATGGTTCTTTCCAGAAAAGAAAATAGGGTATCTCTTAATAGACAAACAGACGATTTGCTAGAAAAGAGGATTTCTACTAGTCACTATTTGGTCACTGGCGATAAACTTAAAAATTGACATTTTTCACAACCAGTTGCACAATAATAAGTTGTAAATATAATATTTTACTAGGACATCAGATTTTCGATCTGACGACACCGGTTCGAATCCGGTTGGGGACGCCACTCTTAATGCTTGCATATTCCCCATTGATAGGGTAGTATAGATAATAATGCATAAAAGAGGTTTTACTCTTATTGAAGTTCTTATAGTGGTTATGATCGTAGGTGTCCTGGCAGCCATAGGCATACCGCAGTTTTCCGCTTCGCTCGAAAAGGCCAGGGGCACAGACGCTAAGGCAGGGCTTGCCCAGATATACAGGTCAGAGATCGAGTATGCCGCGAATAGAATCGGGAACTACACGAATTCCTTGACTGAACTCATGAATGTTTCAGAAATAACCCTTATGGACCGATACTGGAGTTTCAGCATAACAACCCCCACTTCGATCACTTTTACAGCAACTGCCACCCGCTCGAGCGGCTCACACAATGGGGAGACTGTCACTATAGATGAGACAGGTACCATTGCCGGCAACTGGGAATTCCTTTAAGCTTTTTGTAAAAAGACAGGTTCTTGAATATATAATTTAGGTAGGCGCTTATGATTTATCAGGAGGTTTTAAAAATTGCCAGAAGCAGTCAAAAAGCAAAAACACCACAGGTTTATAAGATTGACTAAAATCAGGGCTCGCCTTTTAATAAAGAGCATAAAAAAGCAGCTTAGAAAGCAAGAAAAGAAAGCGCATATAGGCTCTTGAATCTCAAGATCCGGCCTTTCCCCGTTAATTCCGTTAAATTCCGCTTTACAAAAACCTGCCCACCTTGTATAATAATCCCGCTATAGCTAATAGAGCCAAGGGGCTTAAGATACGCGAGTCCTGGAAGATAAACCCCAAGCTGCGCGTTAAAAGATAACAAAAAGCGTTATTCCAGGACAAATAAGAAAAGGATCGTGCGAGATGAAGTTAAAATTTGGTCTACCTAAAGGCAGCCTGCAGGAGGCTACCACGCGGATGTTTAAAAAGGCAGGATTTACTATTAATATAAACCCAAGAAGCTATTTTCCATCTATAGATGATGGTGAGATCTCCCCTTTTCTTTTAAGGTCGCAGGAGATGGCCAGGTATGTTGCCGACGGCGTGCTTGACTGCGGTATTACAGGAGCTGACTGGACAATAGAGAGCGGCAGGGATGTTGTAAGGGCCTGCGAGCTTATATATGGGAAGCAGGGCCTGCGTCCTGTTCGCTGGGTTCTGGCAGTGCCCAATGATTCTAAAATAAAGAAGGTCGAAGATTTAAAAGGTAAGAGGATAGCCACAGAACTTGTAAATACAACTGAAAAGTATTTCAAGGCCAGGAAGATAAATGTTGATATAGAATTCAGTTGGGGCGCGACAGAGGCAAAGGTAGGCGCAGGCCTGGTCGATGCGATAGTTGAACTTACTGAGACAGGCGCGAGCCTGAAGGCAAACAATCTCAGGATAATTGATACGATTTGCGAATCCACGACCCTTATAGTCGCAAATAAAGACTCGTGGAAAGACAAATGGAAAAGGGAAAAGATAGAATCAATAGCGCTTCTTTTAAAAGGCGCCATTCAGGCAGAGGAAAAAGTGGGTCTGAAGATGAACGTTGAAAAAAAGAATCTGGATAAAGTGATATCGATACTCCCTGCAATGAAAAAGCCTACCATCTCCCAGCTGTCTCAGGAAGGGTGGTGCGCGATAGAGACGATAGTTGACGAAAAAGTAGTCAGGAATATTATTCCGAGATTAAAACAGAGCGGTGCGCAGGGAATTATAGAATATCCATTGAATAAAGTTATAGCGTAAAAAGTCCCTCGCGGCCTGATGAAAGTAAGCAGGGTCGCTCGGGATCAATTTTTGCGAAGCAAAAATTGGGAGGAGTAAATATGCCTTGCGGTAGAAAAAGAAAACGAAGAAAAATTTCCACGCATAAAAGAAAAAAAAGGCGCAGAAGAGACCGACACAAGAAGAAACAAAGGTAAATGAGCGCATAACTTATGCGACTGCAAAGTCCCGAGTAAAGCGAGGGGGAAGGATCTCAAGACTCTATAAAGAGATTGCTTCGTCGCTTCGCTTCTCGCAATGACAAATTTTTACATCGGTGGCGATGGCTCGAAGACATTTTTTTATATTAGCGTTTGCCGGGTTATTGATACTCGCAGCATACGGATGCGCGTCTACGCCAAAGGTCAGTAAAAGTGCGCGGCGCATCCCATGCCAGGAGATATTAAAGATAGCCGAAAGGAAAAGGTCACCTTCCTCGATATCCCCAAAGGCCTATGCCCATTATTCCATGGGCATGATATACGCTAATGAAGGCAAGACAGACCAGGCAGTTGAGGAATACCGCAAGGCGATTGAATTTGATCCTTACGCCGCCCAGGTGTATTACAGGCTGGGTTCTGAGTATGTGAAACTGGGCAAGACAGACGAGGCCGTTGGTATCTTAAACAAGGCCGTGGAGCTTGATGAGACAAATGCCAGGGCCAGGTTTCTTCTGGCCCTTCTCTATACTTCTCAGAAGAAATACGACGAGGCCACGAAAGAGTACGAGGAGATATTAAAAGGCGAGCCGGACGACCTGGCTACGCTGACGTCTTTGGCTGATTTATATATACTCGGCCAGGACCTGGACAAGGCTATAAGCATATATGAAAACCTCGCTCGTGAAAAACCGCACTCGCCGCTCATACATTTTAATCTCGGTATAGTATACGCCAGGGCGGTTAAATTTGAAGACGCGATAAACGAATTAGGAACAGCTATAACATTAAAACCTGACTATCTTGAGGCGCATTTAGCACTCGCGGTACTATTTGAAATAAACAACCGGCTGGAGGATTCCGTAAGAGAATACGGAGAGGCCATAAAACTTGATCCGTCAAACCCTAAACTCTATCGCCAAGTAGGCCAGCTCTATTTTCAAATGGGTAAGATAGAGGACGCGATCAAGGAGTATGAGCTTATGCTCCGCTTGGATCCGGAAGGCGTTGCGGCTTATATAGAGCTAAGTTACATATACGTAGCAGGATCCAAGATAGACGAAGCCATAAAGATACTGAAAAGCGCGCTTAGTGTCGGAAAAAGGGTTGAAGACGTGCATATGGCGCTCGGTTTTTGTTACGCGGAAAAAGGTGACAATAAAACGGCTGTCGAAGAATACAAGGAAAGCGTCGCAATAGACCCTTTTAACCCAAAGGCCCATTTTTATCTTGGGGCGGCGCACGAAGAAATGGGCGACAGGAAAACAGCGATATTGCACTTCAAGAGAGCTATCGAGCTGAATCCTGGCGACCCTGAGGCCCTGAATTACCTTGGTTATATTTACGCGGAAGAGGAAGAGAATCTGGATGAGGCGGCCCGTCTTATAAAACAGGCCCTCAGCTTAAGCCCGAATAACGGAGCGTATATTGACAGCCTGGGATGGGTTTATTATAAAAAGGGCATGTTCGAAAAGGCGCGCGCGGAACTAGAAAAGGCCAGGGACCTGATAGGCGAAGACCCGATTGTGTATGACCACCTTGGCGATGCGTATTTCAAGACTGGCGATCTGGATAAAGCGCGCGAGGCATGGGAAAAATCACTGAAGCTCCAGGATAATAGAGACGTTAAGGAAAAGCTTGAGTCATTAAAGGCAGAGGCGAGATGACAAAAAAACCTGACATCAAAGATTTGGAAAGAATAGCGAGGGATATACGGGTTGATATATTGAAAATGCTGGCGTGCGCCGGCTCAGGACATACCGGGGGGTCGCTGTCGATGGTGGAACTCCTGGTAGGGCTCTATTTTTATAAATTAAGATGCGACCCTGACAGGCCGTTGTGCGAGACGCGCGATATATTTATACTTTCAAAGGGCCATGGCTGTCCAGCGCTTTACGCCGTGCTCGCGCACATGAATTTTTTTAAGAAAGAAGAGCTCTGCACGTTACGCAAGGCAGGCACCAGGCTGCAGGGCCATCCTCAAAAAGGCCTGCCCGGCATAGAGGCCTCGACCGGGTCATTGGGCCAGGGCCTTTCCGTAGCGAATGGCCACGCGCTTGCCGCGAGACTGGATAAAGACAAAAAGCGCGTATATTGCATTATGGGAGACGGGGAGCTTGATGAGGGCCAGATATGGGAGGCTGTTCTTACGGCGGCCCATTACAAGCTCGATAACGTATGTGGCATAATAGATAACAATAAATTCCAGATAGACGGCAGGACAGAAGAGATAAAAAACCTCGAACCGCTTAAAGAAAAATGGAAGGCGTTTAACTGGGAAGTGCTTGAGATAGACGGCCATGACCTTAAGGAAGTGACAGCCGCTTATGATAAGGCCGAAACTATAAAAGGCAAGCCCACGGTAATCATTGCTCATACAGTCAAAGGTAAAGGTGTTTCATTTCTGGAAAACCAGAATAAATATCACGGAGTGGCGCCGACCCAGGAGGAGCTGGAACGGGCAATAAAAGAATTAAAAGGATGACATGGAGAAAAAACCTACGAGAGACGGCTTTGGCGAGGGGGTTGTAGAGTTAGGTGCCAAAAGACAGGATATAGTTGTGCTTTCCGCGGACCTGACTGATTCCACCCGCGCGGGCTGGTTTAAAAAGAAGTTTCCTGAAAGATTTTTCTCAATGGGAGTTAGCGAGCAGGACATGATCTCGACTGCCGCCGGCTTCGCCCTGGCGGGAAAGAGGCCGTTCGCGTGCACGTTCGGTGTTTTCGCGGCTGGCAGGGCATGGGATCAGATAAGGGTATCCGTCGCCTATATGAACCTGAACGTTGTGATAATAGGGACACATGGGGGGATTTCAGTCGGACCTGACGGCCCTACGCATCAGGCGATAGAGGAGATTACGCTGATGAGGGCGCTGCCGAATATGACTGTACTTGTCCCGTGTGATGCTATTGAGGCAAAGAAGGCCACCATAGCGAGCGCTTCTCATAATGGCCCTGTATATATAAGGCTTGGGAGAAGCGGAGCCCCTGTTATTACTAAACCAGATGATAGTTTCACTATGGGCAGGGCGAATGTTCTTAAGCAAGGCAAAGACGTTGCTATTATAGCCTGCGGCTGTGAGGTATACGAAGCTTTGCTGGCCCATGATATCCTGAAAAAGGAAGGCATTGAATCGAGGATCGTAAACCTCCATACAATAAAACCCATTGACGAGGAACTTATTATCAAGGCCGCCAGAGACACAGGCGCCATTGTTACGGCAGAGGAACACACGGTCATGGGGGGGATGGGCAGCGCGGTTAGCGAGGTCCTGTCTCGCGAATATCCTGTCCCGGTGGAGTTTATCGGAGTCAAGGACAGGTTTGGCGAATCAGGCGATCCCGCTGAGCTGTTTAAGATATTTGAGCTTACAGCAGACGACATTGTGAAGGCGGCAAAGAGAGTGATAGAGAGGAAGAAAAAAGAATAACGTGAGCTTTCAGCCATCAGCCGTCAGCCATCAGCAGCTGACAGCTGAGAGCTGACAGCTGACAGCTCATTTATGCGTGAATTCACCGTCTATGCCCCCGCAAAGCTTAATCTGTTTCTGGATGTAATCGATAGGCGGCCTGACGGTTATCATACCATAAAGACGATCTTTGAAAAAATAGACCTGAGAGACGAGATAGTTATAAAAGAGAGGCCTGCCGCGGACGGCCTTGATGTCAGCGTAGAGCCGGCAGTCTGTCCAGGCGGTAAGGATAATATCGTGCACAAGGCGCTAGGCGCTCTATTAAGCGAGGTGAACGCCGATATCGGGTTGGAGGTTATTATAAGAAAAAAAATTCCTGTATCCGCCGGTCTGGGGGGAGGTTCTTCTGATGCCGCCGCGGTGCTGCGCGCCGTTAATGATAGGTTCGCTCTAGGTGTCTCACGGGAGAGGCTTTTTGCGATAGCGTCTCTTACGGGTAAGGATGTCCCATTTTTTTTGCTCGACAGTGCGTTCGCAGCGGGCTACGGCGCAGGCGAAGACCTTAAGGCTATAGAGACCGACCTGGTTTTTTCCCATATAATAATCAAGCCGGACGCGCCCAAATCGACCAGAGATATGTATTCAAAGATTGATGATTATAGCTCTGACTTCGGTAAGGGCGACATAGAGAAAGCTATAGCAGCTGTCAGGTCTGGGGACAAGATTTTGTTACAGGAGGCTTATTATAATATTTTCGAAGAGGCGCTTGGCCGTAACAGCGGTCCTGTCAGCGCGGCAAAGAAGATCTTGCGGGACTCCGGAGCAGGGCCCGGGTTTTTATCGGGAAGCGGGCCTTCGGTTTTCTGCGTGTTCAAAGATAGAGGGGACGCGATGGAAATAGCAAAGGGCCTGCCAGGGAAGCAGGGCATGGAAGTTTTTGTTGTGTCAAGTTGTAAAATTTGAGGAGGCATCTATGGAGATAACCGAGGTCAGGATATTTCCCAAAGAGGGGATTAACAACAAGCTTCGGGCGTATGCTACTATAACCATTGACAACGCATTTGTGGTAAGGAACATAAAGATTATAGAAGGCAAGACTGGGCTTTTTGTGGCAATGCCGTCGCGGAGGATGAAAGACTCCTGCCCAAAATGCGGGCACAAAAACGAGGTAAGGAGCAAATTCTGTAACGAATGCGGCTCAAAGATCCCGGTAAAACGCGCGGAACCCGTCACTCCTGAAGAGCAGCATGACGCGAGACAATCGGAACACAAAGACATAGCTCACCCCATAACCGTCGAGTGCAGAGAGCAGATACAAAAGAAGGTGCTGGAGGCGTACGAAAAGGAAAAAGGGAAAGCGCATAGTATATAGCAAAATTCAATGCCCGGTGGTGTAATGGTAACACACGAGAATTTGGATCTTGGTTTCCAGGTTCGAATCCTGGCCGGGCAGCCAATCCGCCGAAGGCGGATTGATACTGAGCGAGCGTAATAATGCGACGAACAGGAGCATTATAGCGAAACGAAGGACCTTATCAGAGACCTTAAAAAGAGAAGTGGACATAAAAAAACTGAGACGCATAGAGAAGCAGGATTTTATTAGATCATTATGAGGTTGAATAACCTAAATTGAGACTGTTGAAAAACTGGTAGTCGCAGGCTTTAGCCTGCGATATGTTGCGCAACCTAAAGGTTGCGGCTACCACATGTAGATGACTTTGCTTTGCAAATATGAGTAATATCGCAGCGATAATATTAGCCGCGGGGGAGGGCACGAGGATGAAATCATCCCTACCTAAAGTGCTCCATCCTGTTTGCGGGAAGCCCATGCTACAGTATCTTGTCAATACTATAAGATCTGCCGGCATCAAAAAAATCGTGGCGGTTGTAGGCCACAAGGCGGGACTGGTCAGGGACACACTGAAAGATATCAAATGCGTAACGCAGCCGGAGCTCCTGGGCACGGGTGACGCTGTCTTAAAGGCGAAGACAGTCCTGATGAAAGACAAAAAAATAAACACTGTCCTGGTCCTGTGCGGCGATGTCTGTCTTGTGACAACGGAGACTTTGAGCGCGATTATAGACCGTCATGTGTCCACGCGGGCCGGATGCACGCTCCTCACCGCTTACATGAAAAATCCGACAGGATACGGAAGGATAGTAAGGAACTCTAATAACAGGATCGCCAGGATAATAGAAGAGCTGGATGCCTCTATTTATGAAAAGGTCATCGAGGAGATTAATGTCGGGGTGTATTGTTTCAATAAAGAGATCTTGTTTGAGTGTCTGGGCAAGATCAAGCCTAACCAGAGAAAGAAAGAATACTATCTGACGGATATTATAGAGCTTCTCGCGAAATCCAGTATACCCGTGGAATCCGTGACCAGCAACGATTCCGAGGAATTTCTGGGGGTTAATACGCGCGAAGACCTGAACAAGGTCGAACAGGTCGCGAGACGCAGGGCGCTTGATAAGATAACACTGAAAGGTGTGACAGTTATTGATCCGTATAATACATATATATCAGAGGACGTAATTATTGATAAGGACACGATAATATACCCCTATACTTTTATCGAGAACGATGTTACAATAGGTTCGAATTGTTCTATAGGTCCTTTTGCAAGGCTCAGGCCAGGGACCTTGATAGAGGACGGCGTTTCCATAGGGAATTTTGTGGAAATCGTGCGTTCAAGGATCGGCAATTCCACAAAGGTGCATCACCAGTGTTATATAGGAGATACGGTAATAGGAAGAAACGTGAATATAGGCGCCGGCACCATAGTGGCGAATTACGACGGCAAAAATAAACATAAGACCATCATAGAGGACAATGCCTTTATCGGCACGGGTACTATACTGGTGGCGCCTGTCAGGATAGGGAAAGGCGCGAGGACCGGGGCCGGCAGCGTCGTGACCAAAAATCATAATGTCCCTGCGGGGAAGACGGTCGTGGGTGTACCCGCGCGAATACTAAAAATAAAAAAAGAGAGGTAGATATGAACAGGACAGCCGCTATTTTTACCGGAAACTCCAACCCAGCTCTCGCAAAGGAGATAGTAAAGTACCTGGACATGCCTTTATCAAAGGCGCTCGTGAGCACTTTTAGCGAAGGGGAGATTCGGGTAAAGATAGAGGAAAACGTGCGGGGAAAAGATGTGTTCGTTATACAATCAACCTGTCCGCCGTCAAATAACAACCTCATGGAGCTTTTGATCCTAATAGACGCACTTAGAAGGGCGTCCGCTAAAAGGATTACGGCGGTATTGCCTTATTTCGGCTACGCTAGGCAGGATCGTAAGGACCAGCCGCGAGTGCCTATTACGGCGAAATTGGTCGCGAACCTGATAACCACGGCAGGCGCGGACAGGGTGCTGACAGTGGACCTGCATGCCGGCCAGATCCAGGGGTTTTTCGATATCCCCATGGATCATCTGTACGCTGTGACCACATTCGTGGATTATTTTAGGACCCTTAAGGTAAAAAACATCGTAGTGGTCTCACCTGACGTCGGGGGCATTAAGATGGCAAGGGCATACGCGAAGAGACTGGAATCCCCGTTGGCCATAGTGGATAAAAGAAGGATTTCGGCGGAAGATATAGAGGTCATGAATATACTGGGCGAGGTCAAAGGTAAAAACGCGTTGATTATAGATGACCTTGTGGCAACCGCGGGCTCCCTGGTAGAGGCGGCGGCCACCCTGAAAAAAGCAGGGGCAAAAGATGTCTATGCAGCCATCACTCATCCTGTGTTATCAGGCCCGGCTATCAAACGCATAGAGCCGTCTTCCCTGAAAAAACTGTTCGTGACAAACACCATACCCGTGGAAAACGGCAAGAAGCATAAAAAAATCAAGGTTTTATCCATAGCCCCTCTTTTGGCGGAGGCTATCAAAAGGATACATAGCGAAGAATCAGTCAGTTGTTTGTTTGATTAACTACAACAAAATCATCAAAGGAGAGAAATCATGGAGTTTGTAGATCTGCGTAGTAGCCTGAGGGAAGGGAAAGGGAAGGAGCTATCGAAAAAACTGAGGGAAGAAAACCTCGTGCCGGCCGTTGTCTATAAAAAAGGCGAGGAAACGCTCAGCCTGAAGATAGACAAGAAGAGTCTCGCGAAGGCGCTGCATACAGACGCGGGTGAGAATGTTATCATAAAACTTAACATAGAAGGCGCCAAAAAGAAAAAAGAGCGCACTGTTATCGTTAAGGATATCCAGAAGGACCCGGTTAAAGATTACCTGTTGCACATAGATTTTCAGGAGATCTCCCTGACAGAAAAGCTGAAAGTAAAGGTCAGAATAGCCGCTAAGGGAGAGGCCATAGGGGTGAAACAGGATAAAGGCGTACTGCAGCACGTTCTATGGGAAGCGGAGTGCGAATGCCTACCTACGAATATCCCCGAGAAGATAGAGGTGGACATAACAAAGCTGAAGATAGGGGATTCTATCCATATAAAAGATATTGTGCCGCCGGCTGAAGTTAAAATCTTAGAGGAACCTGAGGCCGTTGTGTTTGCGGTGGAGCACGCCAAAGACGTAGAGGAGATCGTCGGTGCGCCGCCGGAAGAAAAGGCTCAGGAACCCGAGGTCATAAGAGAGAAGAAAGAAAAGCCGGAAGAGGGCGAGGAAGAGGAAAAGCCGGCCAAGGAAGAGAAAAACGAAGAAAAGAAAGAATAAGGCAATACTAGATCTATGAAGCTAATCATTGGCCTGGGGAATCCTGGTGAAAAGTACACAGATACACGGCACAACCTGGGGTTCATGGTCATTGAGGAGTTGGCGAAGAGGCATAAGATAGGCCTGAGACAGCGCCGCAGGTTCAAGGCGCTTGCCGGCGAAGGCGTTATAGAGGGCGACAGTTGTTATCTAGCCATGCCGCAGACTTACATGAACCTCTCCGGCTATTCTGCGCGGTCGCTGGTAAAGTGGCTTAACATAGAATTGAAAGACATGCTGCTGGTAATGGACGATGTTGCCCTGCCTTTGGGCGACATAAGGATAAGGGCCAATGGTTCTGACGCGGGGCACAAAGGCCTCAGGTCAGTCATAGACTGCTTGGCCAGCAGTGAATTCGCGAGGCTCAGGATAGGGGTTATGAACCCGGAAGGGATCGGGGACCTTTCCGCTTATGTGCTTGATCGGTTGACAAAAAAAGAATCAAAACTTTTACCCGGGATTTTAGAACGTGCGGCGTCAGCGTGCGAATGCTGGATTAATGAAGGGATTGGCGCGGCCATGAATAGATATAATAAATCAAGAAGGTAAGTGAGGACATAATTTATGGAGACCGCCATAGGCGGACGAACATAAATTATATGTCCGAACTTACCCCGCACCTTTTTAGTATTAGGTGATTTTAAGAAATATGAGCGATAAGATTATAAATATATAAAAGGTGCGGGGTTAATTCACGTATCGACTTATGTTCACTCGCTTCGCTCGTTCCATAAGTCGAACGTTCATTAAAAGGAGGAAGGTATAAAATGAATAAGTATGAAGCCATGTTTGTTTTAAGGCCCGATCTTGGCAAAGAAGAACTTGACAAGGCCCTGTCGCAGATACAAGATAGCATAACCAAGAACAAGGGCTCAGTAGACGAGATAAAAGAGTGGGGCAGACACAAGCTGGCCTATCTCATAGAAAAGCACAAGGAAGGGATTTATTATCTTGCGAATTTCCAGATAGACCCTGAGGCCGTAAGCACTATCAAGCGGGCGTTCACGCTGAACGAATCGATATTGAGGTCTCTGGTTACCAGGATCTAAGAGTGTAAAAGGAGGATGGAATGGCAAATCTGAATAAGGTATTTTTGATGGGTAATCTTACAAGAGACCCGGAGCTCCGCTATGTTCCAAGCGGCGCCCCTGTTACCACATTTGGCCTCGCGGTAAACAGGCGGTTTGTGACACAGCAGGGTGAGAAGAAAGACGATGTTTGTTTTGTCAGGGTAGTGGTTTTTGGAAAACAGGCGGAGAGCTGCAGTCAGCATCTTAATAAGGGCCGCCTTGTTTTTATAGAGGGCCGGCTTCAATACCGCTCATGGGAACAGGACGGCCAGAAGCGCAACACACTGGATATCGTGGCTGACAGGGTACAGTTTCTCGGAAGCCCGCGTCTTGCCTCGGAAGGAGATACGGCGGGAGACAAGGAAAACTTCAATAGTCACCCGGCAGAACCCGAATTTAAACACGAAGAGGAAGCACCATTCTAACAGGAGGTCATCTAAATGATTCGAAAAGAGAGGTCGGACAGGTTCAAGAAAAAAGATTTGAAGAAAAAGAAACGGGGCCCAAAGGATAAATTTTTCAGAAAGAAGTTCTGTAAATTTTGCGCCGATAAAGTGGATACGGCAGATTATAAAGATACGGCAAAGCTCAGAAAATTTATCACGGAACAGGGCAAAATACTGCCTAACAGGATAACAGGCAACTGCGCGAGCCACCAAAGGGTTGTCACTGCCGCCATAAAGAGGGCAAGGCACATGGCGCTGTTGCCTTTTGTGGGGGAATGAAACAGAGGAGATTTTTTATGAAAGTCATATTAATAGAAGATGTGAAAAAAGTAGGTTCCATCGGGGACATCATAGAGGTTAAGCCGGGTTACGCCAGGAATTTCCTCTTTCCCAAAAAACTGGCAAGGTCCGCCACCGAGGCAAACCAGAAGGTCATAGAAGGGATCAAGAAAAAAAAGGAACAGGCTCTCGCCAGGGAGAAAAAAGCGGCGGAGGACCTAAGGAAAAAACTGTCACAGGTGTCATGCACCATCGCTGTCGAGGCCGGCGATGACGACAAGCTTTTCGGCAGCGTTACGGCGCAGGATATTGTCTCAGCGTTCGAGCAGGAGGACATCTCCATAGACAAAAGAAAAATAGCGCTGGACGAGCCTATAAAGAAACTGGGAGTTTATAATGTGACAGTAAAACTCCACCCCGAAGTCTCCGGCGAAGTTAAAGTGTGGGTGGTTAAGAAATAAGCTCAGGGCTCTGGGCTCGGAAACCTATGGATAACATAAACATGAACCTCGAAAAAATGCCGCCTCAAAACCTTGAGGCTGAGATGGCGGTGCTGGGCTCTATGCTCATAGAGGAGAATGCCATCGCGGACGCCATAGAGCTTCTTGATAGTCGTTGTTTTTACAATGACGCGAATAAAAAGATTTTCGATAGCATTCTGAATCTATACAGTGACAACAAGGCGGTTGACATAGTCACTCTTATCGAGGAGCTGAAAAAGACAGAGGACCTGGATAAAGTGGGAGGCGTTACTTACATTACGAGCCTTACGACAGTAGTGCCCACGGCGGCCAATATAAAACATTACGCCCTGATCGTAAAAGAAAAGAGCATCTTGAGAAACCTTATTTCCACGGCCACCAATATCATCGCTGATAGCTATGATTCCCACGGCGAGATCGATAAGATTCTTGATAAGGCGGAAAGGCTGATATTCGAGATCTCATCCAAAAAAGTAGACTCTAATTTCGCGCCTATCAAGGAGGTGATAAAAGACAGCATAGAGACTATAGACAGCCTGTATCAGAAAAAGGCTCATGTCACGGGCCTGCCTACCGGGTTCACTGATTTTGACAGCATAAGCGCCGGCCTTCACCCATCAGACCTGATAATATTCGCCGGAAGGCCGTCGATGGGGAAAAGCGCTTTTGTGGCATCTATCGCGGAGCATATCGGGGTGCATGAGAAGATTCCGCTCATCATATTCAGTCTCGAGATGTCAAAAGAACAGCTTGTCCAGAGAATGCTCTGTTCGCACGCTCGGGTGAATGCGCACAATGTAAGGACAGGGTTTCTGTCCCAGACAGATTGGCCCAAACTTACTAACGCCGCCGGGAAGATTTCAGAGGCCCCTATTTTTATAGACGATACGGCCAGTCTTTCTGTTCTGGAGCTAAGGGCGAAGGCCAGGCGGTTGAAATCGCAGCACAATATACAGCTCATAATAGTCGATTACCTGCAGTTAATGCAAGGCATGCGCGGGGCGGAGAACAGGCAGCAGGAGATATCAGAGATATCTCGTTCTTTAAAGGCCCTGGCAAGGGAATTAAACGTTCCTTTGATCGCGGTAAGCCAGCTTTCAAGAGCCGTGGAATCCCGCCAGGACCACAGGCCGCAGCTTTCTGACCTAAGGGAATCAGGGGCCATTGAACAGGACGCTGACCTTGTCGGCCTTCTCCTGAGGGAGGAGTATTACAACCCTACCGAAGAAAACAGGGGTATAGCCGAAGTCATAATAGCCAAACAGAGAAACGGTCCCGTGGGCTCCTTGAAGCTGACGTTTATAAGAGATTACGCTAGGTTCGAGAATCTCGCCATGGTTGGCGAAGAGGCCATAGACTGATTGACATTCGTTTCTATATATGATATATTCT
>JAHIYJ010000085.1 GCA_018814825.1 Candidatus Omnitrophota bacterium | reverse complement strand
TGGCTGTCACCTGTAAAATGCAGGTTTATGTCTTCCATGGGCAGGACCTGGGAATACCCTCCTCCGGCGGCGCCTCCTTTTATACCGAAGACCGGCCCCATGGAAGGCTGTCTAAGCGTGGTAATCACCTTTTTGCCGAGCCTGGCCAGGCCAAGGCTCAGGCCTATAGTGGTCACAGTCTTTCCTTCGCCGAGCGGCGTGGGCGTGACAGCTGTGACATCGATGTATTTTCCGGGTTTTTTGTCTTTCAGGCGATCAAGTATGGAAAGAGATATCTTGGCTTTGTATTTACCATATAATTCAAGCTCATCGTCTTTGATTCCTATCCGGCGGGCTATTTCGGTTATGGGTTTTAATTTAGCGGCCTGCGCTATCTTGAGGTCTGTCGGAACTTTAGTCAACGTTCACCTCCGTGTCTTTTTGCTCAGGCAAGGGCTTCGAAAAGACGCTCGGCCTGATGATATCTTAGTCCCATGGGTTTTATCGTAAAGCTGGGCCTCGCTCCGTTTTGTTTTGACAGGCAAAAGCTTCTATTGCGCGGTAATACTGTGTTACGCAAAACAAAAAGGCTTTTCTCCAGCCCTTGCCTGAGCAAAAAGACGAGCGAGAAACAACTATGAGCCTATTTTAATATCTGTACCGCGTATCCAGTTCAAATGCGTTCTTGATAAGCCTTATTTTCGGAAAACCGCTATTCACGCCCTCAACGCAAACAACATCGAATCTGCAATCTTGATCTTCTAACCGCTTTTTTTTGATATACATTAAAGCGCTTTTAGCAATCTGATTCTGCTTTCTTTTGTTTATAGAATCTTCGGGCAAAGCGAATCTTTCTGTATTGCCGGTCCTGACCTCTATAAAGGCCAAACAGTCTTTATCCAGACCTATTATATCTATTTCGCCGCATTTTGTCCTGTAATTTTTCTCGATTATCCTGTAGCCTTCTCTCTCCAGGAAGGCCTCCGCCAGGGTCTCTCCTTTTTTGCCGGTTTTTAATCTCTCGAACGTCATCTTTCCCTGCAAGGCGCGAAAGTCTTTCTGTGTATGGAGCACGGCCCATGTTTCCTTATGGCTTCAATATGGGCCTTAGTGCCGTATCCCTTGTGCCTCAAAAAACCGTACGCCGGGTATTTTTTGTCACAGGAAACCATTATCGAGTCGCGGGTCACTTTAGCCATTATCGAAGCCGCGGCGATCGAGAGACTCTTTGAGTCACCTTTGATTATCCGAACCGTCCTGTAAGGCAGATTTAGATTGATGTTGCCGTCCACAAGAACGCATATATTTTTTTCTATCTCCTCCCTGACCTTGTTATTCACACGGCAGAATTCCTTTACAAGCCGCTCAACGGCCTGTTCCATCGCGGCAGTTGTCGCCCCTAGGACATTCCGCCTGTCTATGAACCTGTGGCCTTTAAGGGCCGTGGCGAAAATACTTTTTTTAGAGATCTCCCTGAATGCCTTCTGCCTCTGAGCGGGCAACAGCTTTTTGGAATCGTCTATCCTTTCCCTGAAACAGGGAACAGAAAACCTGGTTAAAGGCCTGGGCGTGAGCACGACAGCCGCCGCTACTACAGGTCCGGCAAGCGGGCCGCGGCCCGCCTCATCGATGCCCACTATTACAGACGAGCTGTCAAGAAAGGCCTTCTTCTCCCACAGGAGCATTCGCTGTCTCTTCCGATTCCCGTTTTTCCTCGACTTTTGTATACTTGCCAATCTTGCCTCGCAGATAATAAAGCTTCGCCTTAGTGACCTTTCCTTTTTTTATGACAGAAACGGAATCGACCGCCGGCGAATGGAGCTGAAACACCCTCTCGACTCCCTCGCCATAAGATATGCGCCTGACCGCAAAGGTCTCTTTTATGCCAGAGCCTTTTTTTCCTATCACTATGCCCTCAAAGGCCTGTAGACGCGTCTTATCTCCCTCTTTTATCCTGACAGACACCTTTACCGTATCCCCGACGCTGAACTTCGGTATTTCCTTTTTCATGAAACTTTTTTCCAGTTCTTTTATCTTGTCCACATTACCCTCCTTTTAATGAACGTTCGACTTATGGAACGAGCGAAGCGAGTGAACATAAGTCGACACGTGAATTAATCCCGCACCTTTTTAGCATTCATCGACTTAAGCAATCTATGCGATTCTTAAGATTGTGAATATATAAAAGGTGCGGGGTGTCCTCATTTAATCAAATCTGGCCTTCTTTTTTTAGTTACCTTCGATGATTCTTTTTTTCTCCACTTTTTTATTTTCTCATGATCCCCGGAAAGGAGCACCTCAGGCACTTTTTTCCCCATGTACTCGGCGGGCCTTGTGTAATGCGGGTACTCGAGCGTCCCATGGGAAAAGGACTCGTCTTTCCTGGAGTCTTCGTTGCCCAGCGCGCCGGGCAAAAGCCTGATCACGGCGTCTATAACGGCCATCGCGGGCAGTTCTCCCCCGGTTAACACAAAGTCGCCTATTGATACCTCCTCATCCACCAGGCCCCTGACCCTTTCGTCAATACCCTCGTAATGCCCGCATAAAAGCACTATATGCTCATACGCGGCAAACTTTGCCGCCATGTCATGATTGAACGTGGAGCCTCTTGGCGTCAGGAGCATTACCCTGGTCTTAAGCCTCATGTCCTTTGTCCTGCGCCGTATGTAATTTACGGCCTCAAAGAACGGTTCGGCACTCATTACCATCCCCGGTCCTCCCCCGAAAGGCTTGTCGTCAACTTTCCTGTGCCTGTCTTTCGAGAAAAGCCTCAGGTCTATAATGTTTATGTCAACGACCCTCTTTTGCCGGGCCAGTTTTATTATAGATTCGCCCAACACGGCATCGAACATCCCCGGGAATATGGTAATAACATCTATGCGCATAATATCTAGCGTTTAGCGGATAGCGTATAGGATTTTAAAAAACTTTGTCTTAAATTTCCTATTCGCTATTCGCTCTACGCTATACGCTAACCCCTATATGACGCCTTGTTTTTTCAGTATGCTGCGGACTATCTCCGAAGGCTGCGCGCCTTTAGAGAGCCAGTACTTAGCCCTGTCTTTCTCGACAACCACCAGCGGCGGCTGTTTGGACGGGTCATAACAACCTATCTCTTCTATTGTCTTGCCGTCCCTGGCGCGTTTTTTATCGCATACTACGATCCTTCTGTGCGGCTTCTTTTTTGTGCCAAACCTTTTCAACCTGATCCTTACAGACATTTACTCCTCCTTTTCGCGCTTGATCTTAGCACCTAACTTCTCTAATTTTTCCTCTATGTTGTGATATCCCCTGTCCAGGTGATATATCCTTGACACTTCTGTCCTACCCCTGGCCACAAGCCCGGCTAGTATCAGCGCGGCTGAGGCCCTTAAATCAGACGCCATAACAGGAGCGCCGCTCAGCCTGCTCACGCCTTTTATTATAGCGCTGGGTCCTTCCAACATGATCTGCCCGCCCATCCTGGCGAGCTCGCTTACGTGCATATATCTTTCCGGATAGATCTTCTCTGTTATAACGCTTATGCCTTTTGTAACGCTCATCAATGCCATCATCTGAGCCTGCATATCCGTCGGGAACCCTGGGTAGGGCAATGTGGTTACGTCTACCGGCTTTAGGGAACGCACGGACTTTACGCGCAGGCCGTCTTTTACATTAGTTATCCTCACCCCCGCGTTGCGGAGTTTATCTATGACCGCGCCCATATGTTCTACTTTCGCGCGCTTTATCACGATATCGCCTCCCGTGATAGCCGAGGCTATCATAAAGGTGCCTGCTTCTATCCTGTCGTCTATAATAGAATATTCCGCCCCATGGAGACTCTTTACGCCCTCTATTTCCACGACAGGCGTCCCGTGGCCTTTAATCTTAGCGCCCATCTTTATCAGGAATTTAGCCAGGTCACAGACTTCCGGTTCGCAGGCGGCACTCTCTATGACTGTCTTCCCTTTAGCGAGAGAAGCGGCCATCATCAGGTTGGCTGTCGCCAAAACACTCGAGCCGAAATTCCCGCCAAGATATACCCTCGTACCCTTCAACTGCCTGGCGCTGGCCACTATGTAGCCGTGCTCTATTTTTATGTCCGCTCCTATCGCCCTCAACCCTTTTATATGTAAATCAATGGGCCTGGGGCCGATAACGCAGCCGCCCGGCATGGAGACTTCCGCGAATTTTAATTTGGCGAGCACGGGACCTAATACACATACGGAGGCCCTCATAGTGCTGACAAGCTTATATGGCGCGGTATAATTGGAATAACCCCGCGGTTCCACTATGACAGTGCCGTATTCCATGCTTACCCTGACGCCGAGGACACGCATAATCCTGAGCATAGTGTATACATCGCGCAAGGGCGGCACGTTTTTTATGACAGACCTGGAGTCCGTAAGAAGCGTGGCCGCCAATACAGGCAGCGCGGAGTTCTTGGCCCCGCTCAACTCCACTATCCCTTTAAGCTTTACCCCGCCCTCTAGGATAAACCTATCCATAGCACCCTGTCTATCCCAGCGAAATCCTTTATTACATCTTTTACCATATATAGTTTTTCTCTGGAAAATATATCCTGGACATCCTTACTCTGAGCTACCCCTATCTCCAGGAATAAAGACCCTCCCGTCTTTAAGTTCTCATGGGCATCAAGAGCTATCCGTCTATAAAAATCCAGCCCATCTGGCCCGCCGTCAAGCGCGAGGCCGGGCTCCTGCCTGACTTCCTGCTGTAACGATTCCAGTTCTCCGGCTCTGATGTACGGCGGATTGCACACTATTATATCAAATTTACAACTTTTATCAAACACTAATGGCTCAAAAAGATCTCCTTTGTAAAATCTGACCCTTCCGGACACGCCGTGCCTGACAACGTTTTCTTTCGCTGTTTCCAGGGCTTCTCCGGAGATATCCGTGGCGGTTATATCCGCTGCCGGGATATTTTTCGCGAGGCTCACGGCGATGCAGCCGGAACCCGTGCATAGATCTAGTATTTTTAAAGAACGATTAGCGTATAGCGTATAGCGGATAGCGGATAGAACTCCTTCTATCAAAAGCTCTGTTTCCTGACGAGGGATAAATACGCCTTTTCTCACTATAAGCTCCATCCCCATAAAATCAGCGCGGCCGATGATATACTGCAGTGGTTCGCCTGCCAGGCGTCGGCGCGCCATGGAAACGAGCAGCTCCTCGACATCTTCGCTGAGCGCCATATCTTTCATATACAAATCACTCCTGGCGCATCCAAACAGATGAGTCAACATGACTTCTGTCTCATAGCGCGGCAGGATCTTGGAAAATTTATTTATGGTCTTTATCATAATATTGCTCGTTAACTTTATCTTTTCGCCTGACCCAGCTTTAACTTTTTCTCCGCCTGAAGCAGGGCGCCTATTATCTCGCCTATTTCGCCCTCTATGACCCTGTCAAGCTTATGTATGGTAAAACCTATCCTGTGGTCGGTTACTCTCCTGTCAGGATAATTATAAGTACGTATCTTCTCACTGCGGTCTCCTGTCCCGACCTGGCTCTTTCTGTCATCAGCCGTCTTTTTGCGCTGTTCCGTCCTGAGGTTTTCCAGGATCCGGGCCCTTAATACCTTCATCGCCGCCATCTTATTTTTATATTGAGACCTTTCGTTCTGGCACTGCACCACTACGCCGGTAGGTATATAGGTAATCCTGACGGCGGAATCCGTAACGTTTACATGCTGGCCTCCCGCGCCGCTGGAGCGATAAGTGTCTATCCTCAAATCCTGCGGGTCGATCTCAACGTCAACATCTTCGGCCTCCGGCAAAACAGCTACGGTAACAGCAGACGTATGAATCCTGCCTGAGGACTCGGTCGCGGGGACCCTCTGGACCCTATGCGTCCCGCTCTCGTGTTTCAGCATCCTGTAAACATTCTTGCCCTTAACGGAAAATATTATTTCCTTAAAGCCCCCTACTTCCGCTACGTGGCTGTCCAGTATCTCTATCTTCCAGCCCTGACTGGCCGCATATTTAGAATACATACGGAACAGGTCCCCGGCGAAAAGCGATGCCTCGGCCCCTCCTGTGCCGGCCCTTATTTCCATAATAACGTCTTTGTCGACATCAGGGTCCTCCTCGAGAATAGCCTCTTCCAGCCCTGAGAGGAGCCTCGCCTTTTCCGACTCAAGCTCCTCAATCTCTTTTTTCGCCATCTCCATGAGCTCCCCGTGGGTCTCTTTCTGGATAAGGGTCTTTGTAGAGTCTATATCCGCGGCTACCTTCTTATATCTTTTATACATATTGACAAGGTCCTGCATTGAGGACAGCTCCTTAGCGAGCTTATGACACCTGTCTATATCCGTGACCACGTCATTCTCCGCTAAAAGGCCCTGTATCTCCTTATAACGCTTTAATAGAGATTCTAATTTTTCTAACATAGTTTTTGGATTTTACAAAATCACGCTTCCTTCTTTTTGTACTTCTTAAGGAATTTCTCAACCCTGCCGGCGGAATCAATGAGTTTCTGCTTGCCCGTGAAAAACGGATGACACTTAGAACATATCTCCACGCGTATATTCTGCCTCGTCGAACGGGTATGTATGACCTCGCCGCACGCGCAGACAATAGTCGTCTCCTTGTAATTAGGGTGAATTTT
>JAHIYJ010000084.1 GCA_018814825.1 Candidatus Omnitrophota bacterium | reverse complement strand
GCATATAAACTCGATCGCGGATAAATACATCCTGCCTGATGAGGGCACGTATGATTTCGCGCTTATGTATATACCGGCGGAGAACGTATACTATGAGTCTATTATAAAAGACGAGGATTTCGGGGAGGATAAATCGATATTCTCACACGCCACATCCAAAAAGGTGATACCTGTCTCTCCTAATAGCTTTTACGCGTATTTGCAGGTGATTGTCCTGGGCATAAAAGGGTTGAAGATAGAGGAGAAGACGCATGAGGTAATAAAGATGCTGGCTGCCCTGAAAGGGAACCTGGCTAAATTTACAGGTGATTTTGAGGTCCTAGGCACGCACATAGGCAATATAAAAACAGGCTATGAGCGCGCGGAAAAACGGCTGGCTAAGTTTGAGAACAAACTTACACTGATAGATTCGATAGAGGAGAAAAAAGAGATAGACGAAAAGGATTAGGATTGGTACGGGTGGCGTGCCCCGTACCAAATTACTTGATAGCATAGCTTTGGGCAATTTGGTACGGGGCGTGGCTCAGTTTGGCTTAGAGCGCTGCGTTCGGGACGCAGAGGTCGCTGGTTCGAGTCCAGTCGCCCCGACCATTTTTACATAAAAGGAGAAACGCTATGGGAAATTTATTCAATGCCGCCGAAGTCATGGATATGGGGATAGAGAAAGAAAAAAAGAGAAGAGATTTTTACGGCCTTGTGGCGGGGAGTTTCAACGATAAGGAGATGAAGGGGCTTTTTACGAATCTCAGGGACTGGGAAGAGGAGCATATAAAAAAGTTTACCGAGATAAAAAAGAGCGTTAAAGAGCCGGAGGCCACGGATTCTTATCCCGGAGAACTAAGCGATTATATCAAGTCTCTCGTGGATGACAGACTGTACAAAGAAGTTTCGCCTGATTCATTCAGTAAAAATGTCAAGACACCGCTTTCCGCGGTCCAGTATGGCATAGGCTTTGAAAAAGACGCGATACTCTTTTTTAGAGAGATACTGCCTTTCATGGGCGCGCATAAAGACGCGGTCCAGAAGCTCATTAATGAAGAAAAGCGGCACGTAGTCTATCTGACTGAACTTAAGAAAAGATTAGAAAGGTGATGGCTTATAAACAGGCCCATATTTTCTACTCAGGCCGGGTTCAGGGGGTCGGGTTCAGGTATACGGTCAGGAGTATCGCCTCTCAACTCAAGCTTTCTGGATGGGCGAGGAACCTGCCTGACGGCAGGGTAGAAGTCGTGTGCGAAGGCAAAGAAAAAGATATTGGGCTTTTTCTGGATAGAGTGGTAAAAGAATTCGAAAACAGGTACATAATGAATGTTGAAATAAACTGGCAGGAACCCACCAGAGAATTTAAAGGATTCAATATAACCTTTTAAAAACTTAACTTGACGAAACTTACAATGTAAGAATCGTCAAGTTAGCAGGGCTATGATGGCAGGAGACGCGAAAAATAGGATTGAGAAGTTGCGGGAGATGATCGATTATCACGACCGCAGATATTATATAGAGAACAAGCCTGATATTGCTGACCAGGAATATGACAGGTTGATGCGTGAGCTTAAAGAGCTGGAGGCGCTTCACCCTGAGCTTATCACGCCTGATTCGCCCACGCATAGAGTTGGCGGCGGGATAGCCCAGGGTTTTAAGACAGTTGAACACCGCGTGCCCATGCTCAGCATTGACAACACGTATTCCGCGGATGAGGTAATGGAGTTTAACAGGCGCGTAAGAAAGAACCTGGGACTGGACAGGATAGATTATGTGGTTGAGTTAAAAATAGACGGGGTAAGCATATCGCTACTTTATGAAAAAGGCAAATTTATCCGCGGCGCTACACGCGGGGACGGCCTGAAGGGTGACGATGTCACGGTGAATTTAAAGACAATAAAAAGCCTGCCGTTAAAGTTAGAGCCGGTAAAGGGGGTCAGAATCCCCGACGTCTTTGAGGCGAGAGGTGAGATATATCTTTCCAGCGAGATATTCCTGAAGATCAATAAAGAAAAGGAGAAAAAACTCGAAGAACCTTTCGCGAACCCGCGGAACGCGGCCGCCGGCTCATTGAAGCTGCTGGATAGCAGACAAGTGGCTGAGCGTCGACTTGATATGTGGATATACGGCATTGGGTATATTGAGGGCAAAACGTTCGAGACACAGTCCGAGGCCCTCGCTTTTTTAAAAGACACCGGATTTCGTACAAACCCGCATATTAAAAAATGCGGTTCCATAGAAGAGGTGATTGAATACTGCGGAGAATGGGAGCACAAAAAAGATACGCTTCAGTACGACATAGACGGCATGGTCATAAAAGTGGATTCCTTCGCGCGCCAAAGGGCGCTGGGGCATACGTCAAAAAGCCCGAGATGGATGATCTCGTATAAATTTCCCGCTGAGCAGAAAGAGACAATACTACAGGACATACTGGTGCAGGTTGGCCGTACAGGTACTCTTACGCCGGTAGCGGTCTTGAAGCCGGTTGAGTTGTCGGGCTCTACCGTGAGCCGAGCGACCCTGCACAATCAGGATGAGGTGGCGCGTAAGGATATAAGAATAGGCGACCACGTGATAATAGAAAAGGCCGGAGAGATAATCCCGCAGGTAGTGAAGGCTGTAAAATCCAAAAGGACAGGCAGGGAGAGGAGATTCTCAATGCCCACTAAATGCCCGGTATGCGGCTCTGAGGTTAAAGAGGCAAAGGATGAGGTGGCTCTGAGGTGCGAGAACTCGGCCTGCGCCGCGCAGTTAAAGGAGCGGGTAAAACATTTCGCGTCAAGGCAGGCGATGGATATAGAAGGCATGGGCGAGTCAATAGTGGCGCAGCTGGTGGATAAAGGCATGATAGCGGATTATGGGGACATATATTATCTGAAGAAAACTGACCTTGCGGGGCTTGAGCGTATGGCTGATAAATCCGCGTCAAACCTTATGGAGGCCATTGATAGAAGTAAGGGCAATGCGTTAAACAGGCTGGTATTCGGCCTCGGTATAAGGCACGTAGGGGTGAGGGCCGCGTGGATCCTTTCCGCGAGATTCGGGTCGCTTAATAAGATCACCTCGTCTGGAATAGAGGAATTAGAAGCCATAGATGAAATCGGGCCTGTTATGGCCGAGAGCATATACAATTTTTTCAGGACAAAGGAAAACAGGGAAGTAATCGAGAAACTGAAAAAGGCAGGGGTGAATACTGGCTCAAGGCTCAAGGCTCAAGGCTCAAGGAGACTGGATGGGAAGACTTTTGTTGTGACCGGGACGCTTGAGAGCTTTTCCAGGCAGGAGGCCGAGGAGCTCATAAGGACCCTCGGCGGCAACGCGTCTTCCAGCGTGGGCAAAAAAACTGATTTTCTGGTCATGGGAAAAGAGCCTGGGTCTAAATACGATAAAGCGAAGAAACTGGGCATTAAGATAATCAACGAAGAAGAATTCAGGAAGATAGTCAAATAACCTAAGAGGTTTTTATGCTAAAAAAAGCGTATGTCAGGAACATTATTATTTTTTTACTGTGTGTGTCTTTATGCGGCTGCGCCGGTTTACAGCGTAAATTCGCCCGCAAGAAAAAAGACGAGGAAAGGCCGGCTCCGGTAATCACTACCTACGACTACGCGAAAGACAGGCGCGTGGACGAGCTCTACAAGAAGCACTTCCTGTTCTGGAAGAGCTGGCAGACAGAATTGATCAACAGGATGGGCGCGACTTACAAGAAAAGGGCCGAGTGTTTTGACTTTACGGTCTCAAGCCTGGAAGAGATAAAAAAATACCTGAAAGGACCGAAGAGTACCGAGCTTGAGAAATTCATAACTAAAATAAAGACGATCGACCCTGAGATAAGAGAATTAAGGCTTTCCAGGAGCCAGCAATACAGGATGAAGCATCTTCTTGAGACCACCAAGCGCCAGATAGACAGGCAGTTTTCATACACTAAGGTCAAAGATGACCTGGAGCTTATGGAATGATCATTAAAAAGATTATAGTCGGCTCGATGGAGACCAATTGCTATATAGCCGCAGACGAGGCCACTAAGGAGGCGTTTATCATTGACCCGGGCGGGGATTATGGGAAGATAAAAAAAGTAATAGACACAGAAGGCCTGAGGCCAAAGGCGGTTGTAAATACTCATGGGCACGGCGACCATATAATAGCTGACGGCGAGTTCGGCCTGCCCGTGTGGATACACAGACTGGACGCTGATTTTCTGCAGGACCCCTCGAAGAATCTTTCAGGGGCTTTCGGCCTTATGTTTAAGACAGGCCCGGCCAGGAGGCTTTTAGAACGCGGGGATATCTTATCACTCGGAGAGCGCAAGCTGGAAGTGATCCACACCCCGGGGCATACGCCAGGTTCGATATGCCTTAAAAGCGATGGCGTGATTTTCTCCGGTGACACGCTTTTTTATGAAGGCATAGG
>JAHIYJ010000102.1 GCA_018814825.1 Candidatus Omnitrophota bacterium | reverse complement strand
CTTCCTTTGCATCATCCAATATCTTCTCCGGAACGTAAGAGCAGTCCTGGATGTGAAGCTTGCCAATGTCATCCATTATGCACAGCTCTTTGTATAACTTGGATGACACACCTATAGAAGCAGCTAAAACTGCCGGTATTACCCATGATGGCGTTATAGTATAGCCATCCTGATTAGCTGATTCTTCAAATGAGAGAGGAAAGGCCTTTGACACGTTTAACACTGTGCCGTCATATCCTATCCTTTGGTAAGGAATGTCGTTTTTCTTGCAGTAGGCACAGATAATCTGCTGGCTCTTTAAGTTGTCTGTGCAGCAAAAGACAGTTCCGCGAAGTATGCCACAATCCTTTGCTTTTTTTATGCTCTTGTTGTGAACCTCTATCCTTATTGGCTTTCTTATGCTGTTGATGAAATCTCCCGTGGCAATAGTATTTTTAACTCCTACGGAATCTTCTTTCAGCGGCAGTCTGTTAAGATTGGATGTCTCAAGCGTGTCAGGGTCAACAAGGATTAACTCCTCTACCCCAGACATGGCAAGAAACACTGCTGTCCAGAAACCTGTGCCTCCACAGCCCACTACTGAGGCTACATTAGGTATTTTTAAGTCTTTTATTCTGTTTTGACGGTCGTAAATAGCGCCCTGAAACATAGTTATCACCTCCTCTAAAGGATTTCCTCAATTAATCCTTCATTAAGCAGTTTCTCAAACTTTACTCTTGAATCTTCATCCTTGTTTGAAAATATGATTTTCAGCTTTGGGTAGTCATCAGGCAAAAACACTGCTCCTAAAGATTCCATGTTAATCAGCCTGAATGAATGTATTATCTTTAACGACACCTCCTTTAACGCGTCAATGGAGTCTATCTTAGGATATTCGATATCTCCTGTGCATATGGTGTGCCCTTGCTCAGCAGTCATGCCCATGTAATGGAAGCCTATTTCAGGCTGAGCCACAAAGCCCTCAAACCAGCCTCTTTTGTCATACATTCCGTATATCCTAAAAGGATAATGCTTTACCTGATTCTTCAATAAATAGCTCTTGTGGCTGTAGTAAACCTTGTCTATGAGAAGCAATCCACAGTATCCCTCAATAAAGATATAGTCGTCTTTTATCAAAGCGTTGTAATTGCCTTTAAATGGAATCCTGAATATGTTTTCTTTTATACTATCTACATAATCACGCCATGACTTATCTATGACTTGTATCTCTATTGGATTTTCCGGAGCTTGTTTTATGAGTTTTGTGTCTATCATAGAAACTCCTTTCTTAATAATGGAAGGGGAGAGAAAAATCTCTCTCCCCCACCAAGAACTACTTAGCAGCCTGCCTTGACGTACCTTTTAACCTCGATTTCATGATCATCAAAGGTTTCCGGCAGATCGCTTGTTGCAACAATCTCCTTACCATCAACGAGAATAGTGAAGGAATCAATGCCTTTCTCCTGAAGGATTCTTTTTACAGTTTCCTTAACAGCGTCAGAGGCATTTACTTCAACTTCTTCTCCGGCAATACTGATGATGGTTTTGCCATTAGCTAACTCATTCAGATTCATTCTGTTCACCCCCTTTCTATAAAGATTTGAATTGTCTGTCTTAGGCCTTCAAATATCCATTTCAAGCCAAATATGACTGCCAAGGCAATAAGCTGATTACTTCCTCTTGTGAATATTGCAGACAGCCATAGGGATACAAAGGCCAGGACAGCATATTTTGACTGCACGAACAATCCGACTGCTCTATGTTTCTTTACTATTAACCTGCTGATTCTATTTTTCGATTTTATGTTCATTTTCCACCCCTTGTATTCTGCATCTGCCATTAGCGAAATAGCAATTTTCGCAGTCGTTGTTTCTCTCACCAATACAAACACTGCATACAAATTCCTTGTCAATCGTGCAGAGAGATTTTTTGATTAGCTCTTCTGCAATCTCTGTCATTGGTTTCTTCCATACACGCTTTAGCCGGTATATTGTTCTTATCAAACTCTCGTTCAAAACTGGACTGTACATCTTCTACTCCTTTCTTATCCGGGATTTCAACCCACAAACTTCCGTCAATTTCAACCTCATCCAATACTTCCTGACATTTTCTGTCTTCATTTCTTATCCACATAAAATCACCCCCTTTACCTGTGTTTAATCAAATCGTTATCTGCAAAGCTGTAGAATTTATTGCCAACGATGATATGATCAATTACATCAATTCCAATCAGCTTGCCTGCTTCCACTAATCTTGCAGTAATCTCCAAATCTTCACTGCTTGGTTTTTCTTCTCCGGAAGGATGGTTGTGGACAAGAATCAAACCTGTGGCATTTTGCAGTATTGCAGGCTTAAATACCTCTCTTGGATGCACAAGGCTTGCGTTTAAACTGCCG
>JAHIYJ010000083.1 GCA_018814825.1 Candidatus Omnitrophota bacterium | reverse complement strand
CGCAATTGCCTGAAAAGCCTCGTGAATCTGAATGGCTAATTCCCGCGTAGGAGCAAGGACCAGGCCCGTGCCTTTTTTCTGTGCTAAACGCTGGATCATGGGAATCACGAAAGAATGGGTTTTTCCTGTTCCTGTCTGAGCAATACCTATAATATCCTTACCCTGAATACCCAGAGGAATAGCCTTTATCTGAATAGGCGTAGGTACCTTAAATTTTATGCATTCAAGTATATCAAGAATCTTGGGCGCTATGCCCAGCCCGTAAAAACCCTGGCCAGACTGGTTAGCCCCATGATTAAAATTATCCGCGTTGTTTACTTTGCCTAACATAACACTTGATTTCCCTTGGAGTTCAGACTGCAATCAGGCTGTCTCAAATGAACAAAACAAAAGGACTCATGATTATATATACTCAAGATCTGTCTGCAGTTCGGAAATTTGCATTTCCTTCCTTTGGATGAAGTCCTTACCTTTTTGATAACCCCTCCTTGTGCTTAAAAACATTAAATAAACCCTTCGACGCGCCCTGCTTGCTCAGGGTTTATGCTGAACTCCGTCGAAGCATAAAAAAACCGCAAAGGTTAGTTATCTTCCCTAGCGGTTCAAGATTTTCTAATCTTTTATATGAGTTGTTATTCTTATTATACCTCTTTCTCTTATACTTTGTCAAACATTATCCTTTCTCATTGCGCCACAATTAGATAAGAATGTTGGGGTCGCTGGCTTAAGCAGGTTAGAACTTGTTTGATTGTAGCGTAGCTCCGCCTATTCTTCTTGCCCTTAAAAGCAGGTTTATTTCTTGCGCCAATTGACGCCCGTTTTAACGGCCGTTATCTTTTCGCTTTGAGTAGCACTCTTTGCAGTAAATTGGACGGTCCCCACTGGGCTTAAAAGGAACTTCACACTCTTTCTTGCAGTCTGAACAGACCGCTTTATGCATCTCCCGCGGCCGTCTATCATATCCACCCTGAAAAGCCATATTATCTCCTCCTTGTAGGCACCTCTCTTGAGGTGCCGAGTTAACAAACTATCCACCTAATCTACGTAAGAATTCAAAACAGAGCGATAAAAGAGCAATAAACAAAAGCAACTTGCGTACGGTTGTTTATCTGCGATCTTTTCGCCTGTAAGAAAACGGCTTCTTTTTTTGATCAAACTCTCTCTTTTCACTCCACAAGTTCAGCAAAAAGTTCTTTTACCGAAATAATCTTCTTAACGCGGTAGGCATTGCTGCCACACATAGCAAATCCTTTATCCATCTGTCCTCTGGCGGCGTTAAACAACGCATTGGCGATACAATAATTAACTTTTTGAGAATCACAGGTAACCAGGCATTTATACTCACAGCCGAAATCAATACGCTCACCCCTGACTATCCTTTTGACAAATTCATTTCTGATAACTCTTCCTGGCATACCCACTGGGCTTTGGATGATCGCGATGTCTTCTTTTGTAGCCGATAAATACGCCTCCTTATAACCATCGGCCACATCGCATTCATGAGTACACACAAATCTTGTAGCCATCTGTACCGCGCTAGCCCCTAAACTGACAACTCTGGCAATATCTTCTCTGTCGAAAATGCCTCCAGCGGCAATTACTGGAATCTTACAAACCGGACTTTCAAAACCTTTAACGACCAATAATACTTCCTTTAAGATATTATCAAGAAACACACGCTTACTGTCTTTAAGCTCCTCCATGCTGTAGCCTAAGTGCCCGCCAGCCAAAGGTCCTTCCACTATTATGGCATCAGGCAGGCGTTTATATCTTTTTTTCCAAACATGGCAAATCAATTGGGCCGCCCGGGAAGACGAAACAATCGGCACAAGCTTGGTCCGACTATTCTTAATAAGCGAAGGTAGCTTGAGCGGAAGCCCGGCTCCTGAAATAATCACGTCCACTGACTCCTGCTGTACAACATCCACCAAGTCCTCATAATTGGTGAGCGCGCACATGATGTTTACCCCAAAAGGTTTGTCAGTCATTGTGCGGGTCTTCCTGATGGTGTTTACAAGGGAGCTGCGCGAACGCGCGGCGTAGTCGCCGGCTGTTACATCTCCTTCTTCGCCAAGCCCCACGGAAGCTATAACACCCAATCCTCCCTCATTGGATACTGCCGAGGCTAGGCTTGATGTTGAAACCCGCACGCCCATACCACCCTGGATAATGGGGATTTCAATCCGCACGCCCCCAATGTCTAAATTCTTGAATTCAATATTCATTATCGCTTCATCCCGTCTATATTATAGCAAGCCTTGCCAAAAGGTACGACGTAGTGGACTCAGCCCCCTGATTGAGATTAACATATCCTTCTCCTACGCCGTCTATCTCGACGCAGGCGGGATTTAAGACCGCTTGATCATCAAATGCATTGCGTGAACTCTCAAGTATTATACCTTCACTCTTGACTTCAATCATTTGACCTCTTTCTTTGTTAAATGAAATGTTACCTCTTAAGGTTCAGGGGACAATCTCTTTTCCCCATGCTTGTATTATAGGCTAAATCACCATTACTTTAAATATCAGGCTCTACATTAACATTTGAAAGATTATATTGGGAAAAATGTTCGATAAGACTTATAAGCAATTCGTCAGAAAGCCTTTCTTTATTTGTCCATTGGGTATCATCTGACAATCTTCTGGTATGACGAAACGATGAAATTCTGGAAGGCTCGCGTATTCGACATCACCTCCAGACTCTTCCATGACCTGTTTATACTTCTCATCATAAACATCCGAAATTCGCTTAAAGAATGACCTGCCACTATAAGTTGTACCAGTTCTTAAGAAAGAGTAACCGCATTTTCTCCTCACTCTTGTCTAATAGCCTCTGGAGCAGGCGGCTGGTAATTCAATGAACTATGCGGCTTGGCTGTATTATATTCTATCTTCCACCGCTCTACAAGTACTTTTGCTTCAAGTGCGGAATACAAACAAATCAGCCAATCGTAAATATTGGCACAGTTTAAGAGGGTCAGGTCAAGCGATGGCAAAAACTCCGTCAATAAAAGAAAACTTTAATGATTTTCTAATCCTGCCCATATCAAATGACATCCCTTGTTACGATAAGATTTATCTCTATCCCCAGCAGATTCTCGAGAATAATATCTCCTGCGTTGACAGCCTTATTTATCTTTATCTTTCTAATCTCATTCATCGCTTCAAAAATCCTGCTTTTCGGAATAGGCCTATCAGTGCGCACGGGCAGCATTTTTAAAGACAGCCCTTGCGTCAAAACAGTTGAGGTCAGTATCCTTTTGGGATCTTCTATCTCAGATACAGCGTACTTTTCACCTTTGGGGCACTCGCTGCCTGAGACTTTGACCACCCGGCAGTTTTCAATGTCCACAGATAAGGCGCATCCTTTAGGGCATTCTATGCATATAAGCTCTTTTGTCATAACGGTTCCTTATTAAGCAAAGCAAGCTTTGCGGCTACCTAATGCTTCAGATACTCTGCGGCAAGGCGGCCTGCTGATTCACTGTCCTTTGAGACAGAATCTGCCAGGTCATATACTTTAAAGGCATTGCCGCATACAAATAATCCAGGCATAGAGGTTTTATTCACCTCTTTTGATACAGGGCTATTTGTCTTCCTGTCCAGCTCAAGGCCTGCCATTTCTATAAGTTCATTTTCCGGTATAAGTCCTACTGATATTAAAACTGTGTCGCAGTCTATTGTAAATTCTGTTCCTTGAATTTTATTCATCTCATCATCTACCTTTGCAACGCTTATGCCTTCGACCCTGTCCCTGCCAAAGATCTTCAGGATCTTATGTTTAAAATAAAGCGGTATGTCAAAATCAGTAACGCACTGGACAACGTTACGCATCAGTCCTCTTGTCTTATCCTGTATCTCTATAACAGCCTTGACCTTTGCGCCTTCCAGCGTAAAACGCCTTGCCATTATAAGGCCTATGTCGCCTGAACCAACTATCACCACCTCTTTCCCCGGCAGCAATCCCTCGATATTTACAAGCTTTTGCGCCAGGCCTGCTGAAAAGACCCCTGCCGGTCGCGTCCCTGCTATATGCACCATCTCCCTTGTCTTTTCCCTGCACCCTGTTGCCATTATTAAACATCTTGCCTTTACTGTTTTCACCATGCCGGGCCTCAAGTATGTAAGAACCTTGTCTTTTGTGAGATGTACAACAAAGCTTTTCAGGCTTATCTCTATCCCAGGAATACCCTGCACCTTTTTAATAAACCTGTCAGCGTATTCAGGCCCTGTCAGGACCTCTTTGAAATAATTCAGCCCGAATCCCGTATGTATGCACTGGTTCAATATGCCGCCCAGATACTGGTCTCGTTCAAGAAGTAGTATATCCTTTATGCCGTTTTCGTATGCGGATATAGCAGCTGCCATGCCTCCTGGCCCGCCGCCTACTATGACAAGATCGCGTTCAATCATTACGCCTATCCCCTTTAACTATTTCCGAGCCCTTGCCCCTTTTGGTAATTTCTATCAATGGCACATCTATCTTTTCAGAAAGTATTTTCATGAGCCTCGTGGTGCAAAAGCTGCCGTGGCATTTACCTGCCTGGGCGCGCGTGCGGAATTTTATGCCGTCAAGCGTCCTTGCCCCGCGGTCTATGGCATCCTTTATCTCTTTTGCTGAAACCATTTCGCACCTGCAGACAATATCCCCGTATCCCGCGTCTTTTTTGACGAGTTTTTTTGTCTTTTCAAGGGGTATCGCGAATAGGTGTATGGTCTTTTTCCTGTGGCTGTGAAAGATGAGCTTTTTCTTCATTGATAGACCATTCTTTTTAAGAATATCACATACCATAAGGGAGATTGCAGGCGCAGCTGTAAGGCCTGGGGACTGGATCCCAGCCACATTAATAAAACCCGGAACCTTGTCCTCATATCGGATAATGAAATCATTGTCTGAGACAGGCCGCAGCCCTGCGAAATACGCGATGATATCCCTCTCGTCTATTGCCGGGACTAAACGCTTTACCTGGGAGAGGACCTCCTGGAATCCTCGATCCGTTGTTGAGGAGTCTTCTTTGTCCGATATATCCTCAGCTGTCGGCCCTATCATAGGATTACCGTCTGATGTCTTTATTACAAGGATGCCCTTGGATGTCTTTGCAGGAAGCGGAAAGATAAGGTGGCTTGTCAGATATTCATTCTTTTTATCCAGCAGAAACTCCTCTCCCTTTCTGGGGGTTATTTTAAAATCATCCACGCCAACCATTTTAGATATCTCATCCGCGAACAGCCCGGCAGAGTTAATGAGAAATCTGGATTTAAATACGGCTTTCCTTGCGGATATCTCAAAATATTCTTTCACTGCGATATTGTCTACTTTTGTTTCTGTGAAAAGTTCGACGCCGTTTCTTATTGCGTTTTCAGTCAAGTCATAAACGAGCCTGTAAGGGCTGATAATCCCTGCTGTCGGCGCATAAAGAGCAGCTATTACGTCTTTACTGAGATTCGGCTCATTTTTCCTGAGCCACGCGCTATCCACTATCTCTAATCGCGGCACACCCAGGCATTCTGCCTCTTTTTTAAGCTCATAAAGCCGGGTTTTTTCTTCTTCACCGAACGCCGCTATCAGTTCGCCCACCTCTTTAAAATCCACACCTAATTCTCTGGAGATCTTCCTTGTAAGGAGATTGCCCTGAACACACAGCCTCCCTTTCAAAGATCCTGAAGGATTCTGCGTGCCTGGATGGATAATGCCGCTGTTGGATTTGGAGACGCCAAACGTGACTTCCGTCTCTTTTTCCAGCAGGGCCACATCGAGTTTATATCGGGATAGTTCGCGGGCTATTGACGCGCCTACCGCCCCGGCTCCAATTATAATCACGTCGTATATTCTCATGCTCTGCTGATAGTCCTTTTAATTGCTGAAAGCCAGCCTTTATAGAGCTTGCCTGATTCTTTTTTCTTCATCCTTGGTTTAAAGACTTTGTCTTTTCTCCAGCACCTTTTAATCTCATCTGTATCTTTCCAGTATCCAATCACCAGGCCTGCAAGATATGCGGCACCGAGAGAAGTCGTCTCTATTATTTTCGGCCTTACTACATCTATGCCCAAAATATCTGACTGGAACTGGCACAGGAAATTATTTGCAGCTGCGCCTCCGTCTACCTTAAGGATCTTGATCTTTGCACCTGAATCCTTTTGCATGGCTAAAAGTACGTCTTTTGTCTGATAACACATCGCCTCTAAACTAGCCCTTACAATATGCCCCCTTTTCGTGCCCCTTGTGATCCCGAATATACTACCGCGCGCTTCCTGGTCCCAGTATGGCGCGCCAAGTCCTACCAGGGCCGGAACAAAATACACGCCTCCTGTATCTTTCACTGACAGCGCCATTTTTTCAGATTCCTGAGCCTTTTTTAAAATCTTAAGACCGTCGCGAAGCCATTGTATGGCAGCGCCTGTTACGAATATTGCGCCTTCAAGCACATATACTGCCTCGCCCTTTACCCCGCACCCAAGCGTGACTATAAGGCCGTGTCTTGACGTAGGACGTTTCCTGCCTGCATTCAAGAGGATAAAACTGCCTGTTCCGTATGTATTTTTGACTGTACCCTTTTCAAAGCACGCCTGGGCAAATAAAGCTGACT
>JAHIYJ010000082.1 GCA_018814825.1 Candidatus Omnitrophota bacterium | reverse complement strand
GTCAGGAATGAGGGGAAACCAACTTTAAGTCCTCATCTACCATCATCTTAACGAGGTTTTTGAAGTTTACTTTTGGCTTCCATTTAAGCTTTTTCTTGGCTTTAGAATAGTCTCCGCAGAGGATGTTTACTTCGGCGGGCCTGAACAGGCTTTTGTCGCTTTTAACGTATTTGTGCCAGTCAAGGCCCAGGTGATCGAATGCCAGGTCCAGGAATTCTTTTATAGTGTGGGTCTCTCCTGTTGCTATTACGTAGTCATCGGGTTTATCCTGCTGGAGCATTAAAAACATCGCCTCTACATAGTCGCCGGAAAATCCCCAGTCTCGTTTGGCATGGAGGTTTCCAAGTCGTAATTCTTTGGCAAGGCCTGCTTTTATCCTGGCTGCGCCGTTTGTGATCTTACGCGTTACAAACTCGTAGCCGCGCATGGGGGACTCGTGGTTAAAGAGTATGCCGTTACAGGCAAAGAGGTTGTATGCCTCGCGGTAGTTGCGCGTGAGCTCGTATCCTGCGACCTTGGAAATACCATAGGGCGAGCGGGGGTAAAAAGACGTGTCTTCGGTCTGTGGGGTTTTCTTAACTTTACCGAACATCTCGCTGGAGGCGGCAAAGTAAAATTTGCATTTCGGGGCCTTATTTTTTAACGCGGACAGGGTATAGTGTGTGCCGTTTATGTTTGTGTTTATCGTCGAGAACTCGTCCTCGAATGAATAACTGACAAAGCTCTGCGCCGCGAGATGATAGCATTCTTGGGGTTTTACCTTTTCCACCACATCAAATATACTGGCATAGCTTTCCAGAGAAGCTGAGTGTAAATTTATTTTCTTTAAAATAGGCCTCAATCTCCAGAGGCGGTGTTCGGGGTCCTCGAGCGCGACGCGTCTTACTATGCCGTGGACTTCGTAGCCTTTATCGAGTAAGAGACGAGAGAGGTAGGCGCCGTCCTGGCCGGTAATACCGGTAATTAGAACTCTTTTTTTCATTCATTCTCCTTAAAATATTCTATGGCCTTTTTTAGGCCTTCTTCAAAGCCTATTTCAGGGTTGAATTTTATTAGTTTCTTCGCTTTTGTGATATCCGCCAGGGTGTGTTTTACGTCTCCTGGGCGGATTGGGCCTAATTTTGGCTTTATGTCTTTTTTCAGGATCTTATTTACGTATTTTACTATGTCCAGGACGCTATAAGCCTTGCCGCAGGCAATATTGAATACCTCGCATTTTATGCCCGGCGCGGTAGCGGCCTTGATATTGGCCTGGACTACATTGGCTACGTAAGTGAAGTCGCGCGTCTGTTTGCCGTCGCCGTGAACCGGGGGCTCTTCATCCTTTAGTATACAGGTGATAAACTTCGGGATAACGACAGCGTATTCATTCTCAAGGCTCTGCCTGGGGCCGAATACATTGAAATATCTTAAAGACGATGTCTCGAGTCCGTAGATCTGGCTAAAGATCCTGCAGTAGTATTCCCCCGCGAGCTTTGTCAGGGCGTATGGTGATATTAAAAGCGGTAGAAAATCTTCTTTCTCAGGGTGCTTGTCCGTCTCGCCGTAGATTGAGCTGGATGAGGCAAATACTACTCGTTTCACTTTGGCCTCTTTCGCGGCATTAAGGATATTAAGCGTGCCATTGATATTAACGTCGTTATATAGCTCGGGATTACCGAGGGACTTGGGCACGCTCCTTAACGCGGCCTGATGGAGGACATAATCTACGCCCTGCATGACCTTTGAAACTATGGCCTTGTCTCTTATATCGCCCTCTACAAGCTCTATTTTATCCAGGATAGCTTCGAGATTCTCGCGCCTGCCTGAGGAAAAATCATCCAGTACAATTACTTTATCGTTATTTTTTACAAGGGCATCAGTTATATGTGAACCAATGAAGCCAGCGCCTCCCGTGACTAGAAATTTCATTTTATCACCCTCACTTTCGAAGTTCCCTTTTGATTTCTTCTTAGGGCAGAGCAAACTCTGCGGCTACAGGGTTATTATGTTCTTTGCGCCTTTAAATTTTTTCAATACATTTCTCGTATCTAAAACAAGATCTGCATGGTCTACTATTAGTTTATAGTCTACTGACGAATGGTCTGTGACTATGACTACGCAATCGCTCGAGGATATAATTTCTTTTGTCAGGTCTGACGATTTCATGTTTAAACCGTCCGCGTCAAAACTTTTAATAAGCGGGTCGTGGTAATTTACTTTTGCTTCTTTCTCTATCAGGGAATGTATAATCGTAAGAGAAGGTGATTCTCTCAGGTCGTTTATGTCTTTTTTATATGTAATGCCCACGACGAGTATCTTTGAGCCTTTTAGTGCCTTTCTTTTATTGTTCAGGCCTTCCATAACCCTGTCTACCACATAATGCGGCATGTATGAGTTTATTTCAGCGGCAAGTTCTATAAGACGGGCCTCAAAACCGTGTGTCCTGGCCTTCCATGAAAGATAAATAGGATCGCACGGGAGACAATGCCCGCCCAGACCAGGGCCCGGATAAAACGGCATAAAGCCGAAAGGCTTGGTTTTAGCAGCCTCGATGATCTCCCAGATATCAAGGTTCATTTTATTGCACAAAAGAGCGAGTTCGTTTATGAGCCCGATATTTACTGCGCGGAAGGTGTTTTCGAGGAGTTTGACCATCTCAGCTGAGCGCGTGCTTGAGACCGGGATAACTTCTTTTATGATCTGAGAATAAAAGAGCCTTGCCATCTCAGTGCATTTTTCGCCTACGCCGCCTACGACCTTTGGTATGTCCTTGGTCTTGTATTTTGGGTTGCCGGGGTCTACTCTTTCAGGTGAAAATGCCAGCCAAAAATCTTCTCCCACCTTCAGGCTGTCTGCTCCGAGCTTGGTGAGTATAACCTCTTCTGTGGTGCCCGGGTAGGTGGTGCTCTCAAGGATAATGAGCTGGCCTTTTCTTAAGTTCGCGGCTATGTCTTCTGTGGCCGCGAGGATAAATGATATGTCAGGCTCTTTGGTCTTGCGGAGCGGAGTAGGGACGCAGATAATGATGACGTCCATTTTGTTTAATAACTTGCTGTCTAGCGTAGCGGATAATTTTTTGGCTGAGACTAGTTGTTTTACATCCGCGGTAGGGACATCGAGTATATAGGAAAACCCTTTATTTATCTCTGATACCTTTTTATTGTCGGTATCAAAGCCTGTGACAGTGAAACCAACCTTAGCGAACTCTACAGCGAGCGGCAGGCCCACGTAGCCAAGGCCGATGATGCCGATATTTGCAGTCTTACCTGAAATCTTCTGCTTTAGCTTATCCATAATATCAGAAAATTCTAAATCCTAAACTCTAAATACTAAACAAACTCTAAACTTTAAACCACAAATCTCAAAAATCTATACTTGAAGTTTGTGATTTGGGATTTCGGGCTTGTTTAGAGTTTAGTGTTTCGAGTTTAGAGTTTTTTCTTGGCCTCCCACCATTTTCTATTACTCTTATACCACTCTATAGTCTCTTCTATTGCCTCTTTGAAATTTTTAAGAGGTTTCCAACCCAGGCGCCTGACCTTGCTTGAGTCAAGCGAATAGCGCCTGTCGTGGCCCAGGCGGTCAGGCACGTATTTTATCATATCGTAT
>JAHIYJ010000081.1 GCA_018814825.1 Candidatus Omnitrophota bacterium | reverse complement strand
CCCTCAGGCTGGTCAATTGGTAACCTGTAAGGCCATTCTCAAGAATCAAGGGGATGCCTCAACCGGAGTTTTCAACGTCAAATGGTATTTGGATAGTTCTCAGGTTGGGCTCGGCAGTCATAAGAGTCTTGCCCCGGGAGAGACATCCAATGATAACGTCCGCTTCGACTGGACTCCTACGGTAGGCAGGCATGGATTTTATTTTGCCGCTGATTGTTACAGGCAGGTTTCAGAATCCAACGAAGAGAACAATAACTTTAGCAAGTCAGTTACTGTTGCGGATAATAGGAAACCAGACTTAGTGGTAACAGGCATCAAATTCTACAACTCGAGCGGTCAAGAAGTAACTGACTTGATAGCCGGGCAAAAGGTTACCTGTAAAGCTATTCTCAGAAACCAAGGGAGCGTTTCTACAGGCAGAGGGTTTAATGTAAAGTGGCATTTAGACGGTACACAGATTGGCTACGGAAGCCATACTGCGCTTGCTGCAGGAGCAACCTCCAATGGTAATGTGAGTTATGACTGGATGATACCCACAGCAGGTAGTCATACTTTGAAATTTACAGCTGATTGCGATAACCATATTTCAGAATCTAACGAAGACAATAACTTATACACCATTTAAAAAACTATAGGACATCTAATAAGCAAGCCAGATTTATGCCTCATAACATACTCGCCTGCATTAAGATGCATTTCCCCGACCAGTGTAAAATTTCTAACCGCCCTTGACACTATGCCAATCATAAGATATACTTACTCTCTATATAGAGAGTGAACTATCGCTCTCTAATTAGATAGCTATAACCTTAACAATTTTAGAGATATGAAAGAGATATATTTGATAAAGGATTTAGCAAGGTTAAGCGGGCATACTATTTATACTTTAAAATATTATCTTAATCTTGGACTTATAAAAGAGATAGGTAGAAGCCCAGAGACAAATTTTAGATATTTTGATAATATAACACTTGAGAGATTGCAGAAGATACGCGCATTGCGTAAAGAAAATAGGTCTCTTGCCGAGATAAAGGAAATGTTGACAGAATAGAGCTGTAGCTGCAGAGCTTGCTCTGCTAAAAGGCTCAGTATGGCAAAATAAGCTTTGCAGCTACTCTTTGAGGAAAAAATTTTCTATGTCATATTACACGATTCTCAATCTCAATAAAGAGCCGTTTTCAACAAGCCCTGACCCATATTTTCTCTATCCATCTATGTCTCATAGGCAGGCCCTTCAGAGGCTAGAGATTGCAATTAGGTTAAAGAGAGGCCTTAGTCTTATTCTGGGCGATGTTGGTACTGGCAAGACGACCCTTGCAAGGACACTTATACAGACGTTAAATCAAGAGCATGGGTTCATTTCCCACATGATATTCGACCCTGCTTACGATTCAGAGTTTCAGTTTATTACAAATCTAGCGAAACTTTTTGGCATAAAACCATATTTCAGGTCTGTGCTGGATTGTAAAGAAGCAATAGAGAGATTTTTATTTAAAAAATGCGTCGAACAAGAAAATATCATAGTCCTTGTTATAGACGAGGCGCAGAAATTAAGCGCTTCTTCTATAGAGATATTAAGGACCCTTTTAAATTATGAGACTAATGAGTATAAACTTCTTCAGCTTGTGGTAATGGGCCAGATGGAGCTTTTGCCGCGGCTGAAAAGGATTAGAAATTTTTCAGATAGAGTTACTCTAAAATATATAATTAACCCATTGGATATAAATGAAACAAAAAACATGATCGAGTTTAGATTAAAACAGGCAGGTTATAATTCGGGAAAGACGCTTTTTAGTGAAAAGGCAATAAATTTGATTTATCAGCACACACAGGGATATCCGCGTAGGATTGCGAATTTATGTCACTTGGCATTAGAAGAGCTTGTTATAACGGAGAGAAGTTTTGTGGAAGAAGATATGATAGTAAAAATAGTAGAATGTGATAGGAAGATAGGTTTAGATGACTGAGTTAACACCAGAAGGAAAACTCTTGGATCTTATAAGGCAGGCTCAGGATAAGAAGAAGCTAAGGAAGGAGCTTAAGATATTTACAAAGGTAAACACAATGTTGATAGGTTTGATAGTCATAATCATGGGTATTTTTTTAACAGATATTTTTACTTCTAAATATAATATCCCTGAATTAAGTGTCGATTTTCCGGAACAAAAAGACGAAATATTACCAAAACCAATTGAATTCGAAGATGATATTAAGATTACGGAAATTATACCTGAAAAACAAGTTTCAATTTCTAAAGAGGATGCGGTAAAAAATTTAAATCTGTTAGGCATAGTTACCGGAGATAATAACCAGGCCATAATTGAAGATAGACAGTCAAAGGAGACCCGTTTCTTTTACAAAGGGGATAATTTTAGAGAATTTAAGATTTTAGATATAAAGAACAGTGAGGTGATATTGGAGTATAAAGGAGAAAGGATAGAACTGAGAATGTAAGTGAGTTCACTTCAAGCGGACTCACTTATACGAGGAGGCAATTATGACAAAAAAGATTATTGTATATGCAGCTATATTTTCAATAGCTATATTTTCAATGATACCGCTCGTTCAGCCGGATTCTTATGAGAATCAGCCAGAATTGATATCTCTGGATTTAAAGGGTATGGACATAAGAGATGTGCTCAAGGTTTTATCACAGAAAAGTGGCTTAAATATAGTCGCTGATAAAGATGTGAAAGGCACAGTCGCGCTTTATATAAAAGATGTAGATGTTATGGATGTATTGGATATATTAGTTTCGACGAATGGGTTGGCTTATGAGCAGAAGGGCACTCTTATAAAGGTTATGACTGAGCGGGAGTATGAAAAACTGCATGGGAAAAGATTTAAGGAGGAGACGGTTACCGAAATTGTGAAGCTTGATTATGCCTCCGCGACAGATATTACCAAGGCCGTCCAGCAGATGAAGACAAAGGTTGGTAAAATTATTGCAGACGATCGTTCGAATACGATTCTCTTGGTAGATACCCCCGAGAACGTAAAAAGGATAAAAGGGGCCATTTCAGAGATAGACGGCCCGCTTGTTACAGAGATATTTTCCCTTGATTACGCAAAGGCAGAATCCATAAAAGAAAAACTTGAGCAGATAATCACTGAAAATGTCGGCAGCATAAAGTTTGATGAAAGGACAAATAAGATAGTAGCCAGTGATACTGCCAAGAAAATAGCTGAGATAAAAAAGGTGGTAGAGGCATTTGATGAGAAGACGCGGGAGGTAATTATAGATGCGAATATCATTCAGGTTACACTCTCGGATAAATATAGTTATGGAATAGACTGGGCGAATATCGCTGCGCTGGCTGATGTGCATTTAACAGGTAATACCAATCTTAGCACTGGCATTACAAGCGTTACTCCCAGCACATTGACAATAGCTTCAACAGGGGGACATTACTCCGCAGTACTAAGTCTTCTTAAAACATTTGGTGAGACCAATGTTCTCTCAAGGCCGAGGATTACTGTTGTAGATAAAGAAGAGGCAAGGATTCTTGTTGGAGCTAAAGAGGTATATGTCACAAGCGAAGTCACGACTACAAGTGGCGGCACATATCATACAACAGATCATGTGCAGTTCGTCGATGTTGGCGTAGCATTAACAGTTACGCCTATAATAAATAAAGCTGGTTTTGTAACAATGAAGATAAAGCCAGAAGTAAGCACCGCGGATGCCACAAAGACAATTGAATTGAAAAATCCTGATGGCAGTACCCGTACCATTGTCCCGTATGTTACCACGTCCGAAGCAGAGACCACTGTTGTGATCAAAGACAACACCACACTCATAATAGGCGGGTTGATGAAAGATACGGTAGTTAATCACACAGAGAAAGTGCCTTTTCTTGGAGATCTGCCTCTGGTGGGAAAATTGTTCTCTACGAGAGGAAAGAGCAAGGAAAAGACAGAGCTGGTAATATTTCTTACCCCTCATATATTAGAGGGAGATACAACAACAAAGGAAGCGAAAAAATACCTCATTGATTGGGAAGATAGACAGTTTCAAGCTGATATAGAAAAACCTGCGGAACTCAGGCCGAAGCCCGCAAAAAAAGATGAGGTGAATCAAAAAGAAGATACAAAGGTCATGCCGCCTATTCAGAAGCAAATATTACAAAAAACAAAACCTTTAACTGAAAAAAAGAGAAGTATCTGGTCAAAGCTGTTAGGCCCTAAGGAGGAGCAACCCAAAAAACTCCATGACCAGAGATCGCATACAGTACAAAAGACCCCGTACGAAGAATATTACCTTATTGTAAGAAGCGAGGTAAACAGTACGGCGCGCCGTCAGGATGTTTCTGGTCTTAAGGGCGATGTTGAACTCCGATTTACGCTGGACAAAGAAGGGTATGTGACAAAAGGGCCTATAGTATTGAATAAACCCGACCTAGAGCTTGTAAGGGCTGCTGTCAACGCCGTTAAAATGGCAATGCCATTTCCGCCGTTACCCAAGGCCCTGAATAAAAATGAGGCGGAGTTTCATATAATAGTAAGGTATGAGTAGTAATGTCATTACGAGCGCGAAGTAACGAAGCGACCGAGGACGAAATGTCCGAGGAAGTGCCGAGCCCTCAGGGCGAGGCCAATCTCATGAGATCCCTCGCTCTGCTCGGGATAAAATTCAACCAAACAACTTACGTTCACTGCGTTCCGTAAGTTGAGGTTGAATTTTAACTTGACGAACGAGAAATATTGAATATAATTTAGACAATATGTCTGCCATAAATAAGATATTTATAATAGGAGTTTTTTGTTTCACGTTTAGCATCGCGTGTGCCTTTGCGCAGGGTCCAGAGGATTCGGATTCTGATATTGTAGGTACTGTAAAAGAAGATGGCGGAACATGGTATGCAATAGCAAAGACAGGCAAGGGGAAGAAAAAAATATATACAAAAGGCGATATTTTTTGCTCCGAAATTTCTATTACTCATTGTCTGAGGATACAGGATATAAAAAAAGACATGTTGATATTGAAGGATGTTGAATCAAAAGAGATTTTTACGCTAAACCCTGGCAACAGGATTCCGCTGGAGAGTACTGATATAATTTTTGAAAGGACAATTACGGCCGATGTTATTGAATACAGGTATAATGATGCGCCTGGTACGAAAAAAGGGCTAGTGGAGGATTTTACTGTAAATGGGTTAGAGAAAAATAAAGTCATCGTAAAGAAAGATTACGACAAGACCTTTTTGCCTGAAAAACTGTCAGAGGACGAGAAAGAATTATTTAGGTCACCTAAGACCCAAGAGGAGAATCCGGAAAGGATTAAGGCAAGCCTTTTTGAAGAAATAGAGGTAGAAAAGATAGGGAAAGATAGTTGGGCAGTGAATACGGAAAAAGCAGGCATGGCTTTGAACAATATCGACAAGACGATTTTTTCGGTTATTAAAAGCGCGGAGCCGCATTACCGCTTTGGAAAAGGTCCGAGTTTAAAGTTTGATTCTGAGTTAGGGGATGTGGTTGTAAATAAGGATGGCTTTCTTGTTGAAAACTTGGCAGTGGGTAAGATTATAGAGCGTTCAGGCATACAAGAGGGTGATTTAATAAAGAGCATAAATAGCCAGCCAGTTAACAGTCTCTATGGTATATACAAGGCGTATATGAGCGTCAAATCCGGTGGAGACATAAAGATAGTTAATGTAGATATAATAAGAGAAGGAAAACAGAAGACATTAACTTATAAGGTACGATAGGGAGGAAAGTATGGATTATTTATTGACAGAAGAACAGATAATGATTCGTGACCTCGCAAGGCAGATTGCGAGAGAAAAGATCAGGCCTGTAGCTGCCGAATATGATGTGGAAGGAAAATTTCCCTGGGATATCGTAAAGATATTGGCAGATAGCGATCTCTGCGGCATCTACATTGAAGAAAAATACGGCGGTACTGGCGGAGGCGTAATAGAACTTGTGTTGGCTACAGAGGAATTATCAAAGGCCTGCGGAGGCATATCACTTGCAGTAGCAGCAACTGCCCTAGGGACATTTCCGATAATTTTATTTGGGACAGAGGAGCAAAAGCAAAAATACCTCCCTGATATAGCAAAAGGCAAGAAACTCGCCGCCTTTGCCCTTACAGAGGCAGGCGCAGGAAGCGACGCAGCAGCAATAGCTACAACAGCAGAGAAAAAGGGCGATTATTATGTATTAAACGGCACAAAGCAATGGATTACAAACGGTGGCGAAGCAGAGGTTTATACTGTTATTGCGTCTGTTGATAGGTCAAAGGGCGCGCGCGGCGCAGCAGCGTTTATAGTTGAAAAAGGGACTCCTGGATTTGAGTTTGGAAAAAAAGAAGACAAGATGGGAATACGCGCATCAGCCACGAGGGAACTTGTCTTTACTGATTGTAAGGTGCCGAAGAAGAACTTGCTTGGCAAAGAAGGCATGGGTTTTATTGTAGCAATGAAGACCTTTGACCAGTCAAGGCCAGGTGTGGCTGCGCAGGCACTTGGTATTGCACAGGGAGCGCTGGATTTGACGGTAGAATACGTAAAAGAGAGAAAACAGTTCGGGAAAAGCATCTCTTCTTTTCAGGGGGTGCAGTTCATGCTGGCTGATATGGCTACTGAAATCGAGGCGGCCAGGGCATTGATATATGCTATTGCCCGCATGATAGATAGTGGCGCCAAGAAGATTTCCAGAGATTCAGCGATGGCAAAGCTTTTTGCCTCAGACATGGCAATGAAGGTCACGACTGATTGCGTGCAGTTATTCGGCGGCTACGGGTATATGAGAGACTACCCTATAGAAAAATACATGCGCGACGCGAAAATTACACAGATATATGAAGGCACCAATCAGATACAGCGCGGCGTAATAGCGTCAAGCCTGATAAAAGAAAGCGCTACCTAAAGGCCCTAATAACAAGGAAGAGAAATTATGAATATTATAGTATGCATAAAGCAGGTTCCTGACACGGTTGATGTCAGGATAGACCCTGAGACAAATACACTTGTAAGGGTCGGTGTGGCCTGTATCATAAATCCCTTTGATATGTACGCCATTGAAGAGGGCCTGCGCCTGAAGGACAAATTCGGAGGCAAGGTCACGGTCATAACCATGGGGCCTCCGCAGGCGGACGAGGCGCTTCGCGAGGCCATATCGCTTGGTGCGGACGAGGCCATACTTGTGTCAGACAGGGCATTCGCCGGCAGTGATACATGGGCCACGAGCTATACTCTTGCGCGTGCCATGCATAAGATAGCTGATTATGACCTGATCATCTGCGGCAAACAGGCCATAGACGGGGATACAGCCCAGGTAGGGCCTGGAATTTCAGCACATCTGGAAATCCCGCAGATAACATATGTGAAGAAGATAGAGGAATTGAACTTGCATAGCGCAAAGGGCATAGCGCATAGCGTAATTCGCGCAGAGAGGATGACAGAAGAAGGTTTTGAGATAATAGAGTCGCCTCTGCCGTGCCTTATCACTGTTGTAAAAGAAATTAATGAACCGCGACTCCCGTCATTAAAAGGAAAGATGCGCGCCAAGAAGGCTGAGATAAAAAAATGGGAGGCGAAAGACCTGGACGTTGACCCTGCTTTAATAGGCCTTAATGGTTCTCCCACAAAAGTGGTAAAGATATTTACCCCGCCCCCAAGAAAAGGCGGCCAAATATTACGGGGCGAGGCAAAAGAAGTCGCTAGTAAGCTGGTAGAACTCCTGAAAAACGAAGTAATTTAATGTTTTCAAACCCGCATTGCAATTCAATTGCAATGCGGGTTTGAAGGTGTTTGAGTAAGGATGGCAATAGATGTCGATAAAAGTTATAAATGAAAAATGTACGGGTTGTAAACTTTGTATAAAGGCGTGTCCTTTCGCGGCGATAGAGGTTAAGAATAAAAAGGCGGAGATTGACCTGGATAAATGCACGCTCTGTGGCGCCTGTATAGAGGCGTGTAAATTTGACGCAATCGTCCTTACGAAAATCAGCCCGTCTGAAATAGACTTTCCCAGGAAGATCGAGGAGCATAAGGGTGTCTGGGTTTTCTGTGAGCAGAAGAACGGCATAGCGCAGAGCGTAGCATATGAATTGCTGGGTAAAGGCAGGGAGCTTGCTGACACTTTAGGGGTTGAATTGTGTGGTGTTTTGCTGGGCGAGAACATGAAAAATGAGGCGCAGAAGGTCATTCATCGCGGAGTCAATAAGGTCTATCTGGTTGATTCGCCGATGCTCAAGCATTATCAGGATGAACCCTATACAAAGACATTAATAAAACTGATTAAGGAATATAAGCCGGAGATAGTATTGTGTGGCGCTACGTCTATAGGCAGGTCGCTGATATCCCGCGTGGCAATAGGCATCCACGCCGGCCTTACGGCGGATTGCACAGGCCTGGATATAGACAAGGAAAGCAGGCTGCTTCTCCAGACCAGGCCGGCGTTCGGCGGTAATATAATGGCCACCATCATATGTCCTAATCACAGGCCTCAGATGTCTACCGTGCGCCACAAGGTAATGAAAGAGGCTGCCGTGAATAATCATCATAGAGGCAAGATCATAGAAGTGAATTATGACGCCCAGACTTATAAGTCCAGGACAAAACTGCTTGATATAGTGGAGGAAATAGAGGAGACAGTAAACCTTACGGAAGCGGATATCATTGTTTCAGGCGGCAGAGGTTTGCAGAACCCTGAAAATTTTAAATTAATAGAGGACCTGGCCAAGGTTCTGGGAGGCGCGGTCGGGGCCTCCAGGGCCGCTGTGGATTCCGGATGGAAGACTTATTCGCACCAGGTCGGCCAGACAGGGAAGACCGTATGCCCTAAGATTTATATAGCATGCGGCATTTCAGGGCAGATACAGCACCTTGTCGGCATGCAGTCTTCAGAAGTGATCGTGGCTATAAACAAAGACCCTCATGTGCCTATTTTTAACGTGGCTACTTATGGCATAATTGGGGATCTATTTGAGATATTACCGGAATTGACAAAAAAATTCAAAGAAGTACTAAAAAAATGAACCTTCAGCGGCTGAAAGCTGATCGCTGAAAGCTGTTCGCTTAATTATGCATTTCAAACGCCTTGAACTATTCGGATTTAAGTCTTTTGCCGAAAGGACTCGCCTTGATTTCGAGCCCGGAATAACTGCCATCGTCGGCCCGAATGGCTGCGGAAAATCAAATATAGCTGATGCCATAAAATGGGTGCTTGGCGAACAATCCGCCAAGGTGCTGCGCGGCGGCCGCATGGAAGACGTCATATTCAACGGCACAGACGGCAAAGAGCCCGTAAGCTACGCCGAAGCGTCCCTGACTCTCTCCAATCATGACAGGATGCTGCCCATAGAATATGACGAGATTACGGTTTCCCGCCGCCTATATCGCTCGGGAGAGAGCGAGTACCTCCTAAATAAAACCCCCGTAAGACTCAAAGATATAAATGAGCTTTTCATGGGCACAGGTATTGGCACCAGCGCCTATTCCCTCATAGAGCAGGGCAGGATTGACCAGGTCTTAAGCTCAAAGCCGGAAGAAAGGCGCGAGGTGTTCGAGGAGGCGAGCGGTATCACGAAATACAAGGCGAAGAAAAAAGAGGCACTGAGAAAGCTTGAAGATACCGAACAAAACCTTGTCAGGATAAATGATATTATCCAGGAAGTAAAGCGCCAGATAAATTCCATAGAGCGGCAGGCGAGAAAGGCGGAACGTTACAAGGAAAAATACGAGGAGCTCAAGTCCATTGAGCTCAAGCTGTCAAGGATAGAACTGGAAGCCCTTAAAACCAAGCTTTCCCAGTCCAGCGAGAGCATGGAGGACTTTAAGGTAAAAGAGAAGGAACTGGAGCGCGAACTACAGGATATATCGAACGAACTGAGAGAGTTAAATTCCAACCGCTCGCGGATAGAGACAAAGAAGATGGATTTGAAGTCCAGTATCATAGAAATGGCCTCTGAGGTGTCCAAGGCCAATGACAAGATATCGCTGAATAAGGAAAGAATAAGCGAGTTAAAACAAAAACGCGTGGACCTTACCCTGGAAATAGAAAAAGGCGAACAGAGCATAGTGTCTCAGAGAAAAGAAGTGGAGAACCTGCGGGAAAAAGTCACTGTTCTGGAAACTGACAGCGTGAGCAGGACAGGGACGCTTACCGCGAAAGAAAATAAACTCGCGGAGATATCCAAAAGAATAACAGAATGTGAAGTCATAATATCCACCTCAAAGGCCAATCTTGTGGATCTTGCCTCAAAGCAATCCAAGCTGAGAAACCAGCAGGCCAGGATATCAACCACGATTTCCTCCCACGATGTCAGGCTGAAGAGGCTCAATGCGGAATTAAACACCATTCAGGAAGAGGCCGATAACCTTTCGGCTAAGATGGCCGAGATCACAGCTGAAAAAGAGGCGATAGAAAATGAGGTTGTGACTTTAAAGTCAGATAAGGACAGCGTTTCTCAGACGATATCCAATCTTTCAGGGCGGATACAGGACCTGATCGAGAAGTCCAATGAGCTACACAAGGCCCTGACGGCAAACAGGTCCAGGATGGAAATCCTCGAAGAGGCAAAGGTCAAGTACGAAGGGTTTTCTTCCGGAGTCAAGGCCATACTGGGCAAGGCCACGGATGACGCCGGATGTCCCATAGAAGGCGCGCGCGGCGTCCTGGCAAACATGATCACGGTAAAAAAAGGCTACGAAGCGGCGATTGAGTCAGCGCTGGGAGACAACCTGCAGGCTATTATAGTGGACACCCCTGATTCCGCCAAAAAAGGGATAGCGTTTCTTAAGGAAAATTCACGCGGCAGGGCGTCTTTTGTCTATCCCGAGGCGTTTGACGGTGGGGATAAGGACAGAGCGGGGCAGGATTTAAAAGACTCCAGGATTTTAGGCAGGGCCATTGATTTTGTCAATATAGAAGATAGCCGCTACATGAATATCGTGGGACATTTCTTGAGAGATGTATTTATAGTAAAGGATTTAGAAGACGCAACCGCCATTTTGGGCAGAACATCCGGTTTCAGGGACGCCAGTTTCGTCACGTTGACTGGAGAGAACGCAGCTAAGGGCCTTGTCTCGGGAGGAAGTGTATCCAAGGAAGGCACGACTCTTATCAACAGAGACTCAAAGATAAAAGATTTCCATAAACAAATAGCCGAATTAGAAAAAGCCTCCAGAGCCTTAATAGAGGAAAAAGAAAAAGACAAGAGAGAAAAAAGCGAATCCATGAAAGAGCTGGAAGGGCTGACAGTAAGACTCAGCGAGAAAGAGATCCTTCTGGCTAACTCCAGGTCGCGCTATTCCAATGTGGAGGAAAATTTAAAAGGGGTGAAAGACGAGATCAGTCTTGTCAGGCTGGAGATAGTCGAGGTCGAGGCGGAAACAGAAGAGCTAAAGAAAGAGGAGGTCACGGTAATAGAGACCTTGCGTCAGGCGGAAGAGGACACTAATCTCAATGAAGAAAAGATAAAGACCAGCGAAGCCTTGATAAGCGAGAGCGCGAAGGAAAAAGAACAGCTTCTTATAGAAACCGCTGAGCAGAGGACCGAGCTGGGGTCCGTTGAAAGCAAGAGGGAAGGGCTTTCCAGTACATTACAGATATTGGAAAAATCCCTGGGGGACGCTGAATCGTCCCTAGAGTCCAGAAAATCCGAAGTCAAGGATTCTGCCAGGAAGATAGAAGAGCTTACCGCTGATATAATGGGCCTCGAGAAAAAGATTTCCGCATTGTCAGGCGACAGGACAGGGAAAGACGCGGAGTTTACAGCGGTGGAGGATGAATATAAAGAGCTGATGCACAGGATAGAGCAGAGCGAGGCCATATTCAAGCAATCTGAAAAAGAATTAAATATGCTCAGGTCTAATCTTCATGGGGTGGACCTGAAAAAGGCCGAGACCAATTATAGTATAGAAAACCTTAAACAGAGGATAAAGGACGTCTATAAGCTGGACCTGGACAGCGTGGAATTCAGCGAGGACTGGCAGGAAGTGGACATGGAGGAACTGAAGAAGGAAGTGGAGGAAAGAAGAGAGAAAGTAGACGCCATGGGCACGGTCAATCTGGCAGCCGTAGAAGAACATTCGGAACTCCAGGCTCGATACGCTTTTCTGACTAATCAGAGCGGCGACCTTACTAACGCCAAAGATTCGCTTCTCAAGGCCATTGCCAAGATAAACAAGACCACAAAAGAACTTTTCGTGGAGACATTTCAGAGCATACAGGTGGAATTCAGGAATTTCTTCAAGATGCTTTTTGGAGGAGGGGACGGGGAGCTCTTGCTGCTTGACGAAGGCAATGTGCTTGAGTCAGGTATTGAGATAGCCGCCAGGCCTCCGGGGAAAAGGCTTCAGAATGTGTCCCTTCTTTCAGGAGGCGAGAGAGCCCTTACGGCCATCGCTCTTATTTTCGCGATATTCAAGGTAAAGCCCAGCCCGTTCTGTGTGCTGGATGAGATAGACGCCCCGCTCGACGAATCAAACGTAGACAGGTTTTCGCAGAGCCTGAGCATGTTCACCAATACCTCCCAGTTCATCGTTATAACCCACAATAAAAAGACCATAGACATGTCTGACGTGATGTATGGTATTACTATGCAGCAGTCAGGCGTATCAAAGGTCGTGTCGGTAAAATTTTTAGATACGAAAAAGCAGGAAGCGGTAAAGGCTGATTCCTAAAATGTAGCCACAGCATCTTATGCTGCTTTAGGGTGTAAGCCTAATTCTTAGGTGCAGACCTTGTTCTTGCCGGTCCTCTTGGCCTCGTAGAGCGCCCTGTCAGCCTTTGAAATGAGGGTTTCCTTGTCCTGTCCATCCTCAGGGAATGAAGCTGCGCCTATGCTGATGGTCATGTCTTTTATCTCCTGGTTCTCTTCCACTGATTTTCTCAGGCGTTCGGCCAGAACGAGCGCTTCTTCTTTTTTGGTATAGGGCAGGATGATGGCAAATTCTTCCCCACCGTAACGGGCTATTATGTCGATCTTTCTGGATACGTCATTAAATATGGTGGATATCCTTCTTAGTATGGCGTCACCTGACTGATGACCGTTGGTGTCATTGAAGTGCTTGAAATTGTCTATATCTATCATGAGCATCGTGAAAGACTGTTTTTCCCTCGCCGTCTTTTTGATCTCCTCCCCTAAGAGGTACTGGAAATAACCATGGTGCCACAGGCCCGTAAGGGAATCAGAGTTGGAAAGGACAACGGTCCTCTCATAGAGCCTGGAATTTTCTATCGCGAGCCCTGCCTGGTTGGCGAACATGGTCAGCATGCGAATATCGTCGTTAGTGATAGGCTTTCTGTTGAATCGGTTATCGGCCGCTATGACCCCTATGACCTTGTCTTTGGCCTTAAGGGGGACCGTGACGAAATCCTCCAGGTTAAGGAGCTGAGAGATTTCGTTCCTCATCTTTTGCTTTTTTTCCTCGGTGTTTATGATAAAAGGCATGCCTTCCATGGTGGTCAGCGCTATAATCCCGGAATCTTCGCGTATGGGGATCTTTATTGATTTGACTATTTTATTGAGCTTGGATTGGTCCAGGTGCTTGAACTGGCTGCCGGTCTCTATGAGGTCTTCCAGGCCCATCTTGTGGCGTTCTATGTGCGACCAGATGGCGTTGGCGTCTTCGCCGCTGTCAGGGCCTATGCCCATCTTGCCCTCGAGCCGGCCCTCTTTTTCATTGACAAGGAACAGGATGGCCCGGTTAAAACTCAGCCCGGCATGAGACGTGACGGCGGTGAGTATTATATACAATATCTCTTCCAGGTTAAGTGTGGTGCGCATGGCGTTGCCTATCTCATGAAGCATTTCCAGCTCTGCCTGCGCTCTCAGATATTCTTCCTTATAGTCTTTTGTCATAGCATTACGTATTATAGCAGATAACCTTTTCAGTTTCAATAGCTCGTAAAAATGATAGCCTGGAATTTTGTTTTATGATACAATGTAAACTCAAAATAAATGACTAAGAGAATTCTGATAATCAACCCATTTGGCATTGGCGATGTCCTGTTTTCTACGCACCTGGTTTCGGCTGTCAAGCGAGAATACCCTCAGTCCTATATAGGGTATATATGTAACAAAAGGACCAGGGAGATGCTGGAGACAAATCCCGCTATTAACGAGGTCTTTGTATTTGACAGAGGGGATTACAGGGCTTTCTGGAAAGAGTCAAAGCCGGCCTGCGCGAAAAAATTCATAGGTTTCTGGAAAAACATAGCCGGCAGAAAATTCGACATATTAATAGACCTTTCCCTGGGTAAGGAATACTCGCTTTTTTGCT
>JAHIYJ010000080.1 GCA_018814825.1 Candidatus Omnitrophota bacterium | reverse complement strand
ATAGCAAAACGCGCCATAGGAACCTTTCCCTCTCCCAATATATTCGGAAGTTATCTGATAGCCATGTTTTTCCTCTCCCTGGCCATGATAAAAGATGCCAGGCGGAGAATTCAATGGTTTCTGCCTCCGATTTTGATATTAAGTGCCCTCCTTTTGACAAAATCAGTAGGCGCCTGGCTCAGTCTTTTTATAACACTATTCATTCTTATCGCCTGGTTAAAACCAAAAAAATATAAAAATACGGCCTTACTGCTGGTAGCGGTAGCTTCCCTTGCCGTCTTCAGTTTCATCATAAAAAACCGATGCGAACGCTTTGTGGATTTTAATAGTCCGCAGAATTCCATTACCCAGAGGCTGGATTACTGGCGCACGGCCATACGGGTTATAAAGGAACATCCATTTACTGGTGTAGGCGCGGGAAACTTTCAGGAAGTATTCCTGAAATATAAGGTCGGCCTGAGCACCGACACAAGATATGCCCATAACATCTTTCTCCATACGTGGTCAGAAACGGGTATGCTGGGCCTGATAGGCATTTTTTACCTAATCGCTGCTTTCTTTAAAAAACTCTACACAAAACCAAAAGCTAAATTTATACTTCTAAGCGGCCTCGCCCTTATCCTGCATAATCTAATCGACAATTCTTATTTTATACCAGAAACAGGGTTATTTTGGTGGATACTTTTAGGATTGAGTCTTGATAATAAACTATGAAACAAAGAATCCAAATCCTGATAATCACATTATTAGGCTTATCATTAAGGCTGTATAATCTCGGCTATCATGACTTATGGTACGATGAAGTACAAAGCATATTTATATCCAATTATTATTCCCCTTCTTTAAGCCGCTCCCTTTTTTATACCATCTTGCGCTTCTGGATAAAAATATTTGGTCAATCTGAATTTAGCGTTCGTTTCCCGGCATTAATCTTCAGCGCTCTATCTATCCCGTCTATTTACATCCTCGGGAAAAAACTATTCGGCTCTAAAGTTGGAATTATAGCCGCAATAATAATAACCTTATCCCCTTTTCAAATATGGTATGCCCAGGAAGCCCGACATTACAGCACGGGCGTGTTTTTTAGTATTGCATCTACATATTTTTTAGTCATGCTGATTAATGGTGGTTTCCGATATTGGCTATATTTTATCATTTTTTCTGTACTGGGCCTGTACAGCGGTGAATTTTATCTGGCCTTACTAATCGCTCATATATTTTTCTTCTTCATATATATCCTGCCGCGTCTGGACAAAAATAAAACAATATCTCTTTTGGCGCCTCTGTTCCTTGCGTTCTTTTGTCTCCTGCCATGGTTCAACTATTATCTGCAAAGCTTTAATCATATAGCAAAAGGTTTCTGGATCCCACAGCCAGGCATATCTTCCCTGAAAATAACATTTGAAAACTTTTTGGCTGGCTACAATCTTTCATATATTCATTATCTCATCGTAGATTTTTTGATTCTTCTGATTTTATTCTTTGCGCTTAAATCAATTTACATCAATAAAGATAAAACCCTTAGGAACAATCTCTATATTTGCCTGTTCTTAATAGCGTTTCCGATCATCTCGATCTATATCTTTTCCAAATTTATTTTCCCTGTTTACATTGACCGCGGCTTGATTATATTCAGTCCGTATTTTTATATATTATTGGCCCTTGGATTGATGTATCTAACCAAAAGAAAAGTTGGTATTCTTGCTTGGCTAGTCTTATTCTTTCTGTTCTTCATCGGCATAAAAAATTTCTACCTGGATTATATGCCTCTACCGTTCAATCACCACATGGGCACCTATATTAAAAAGCCTGTAAAACCGCTTATTAAATTCATAGAGGAAAACTCGAGACATGACGATATAGTCGCATTGACAAACCATTCCACGCTGCCTTCCTTTAAGCTCTACTCTAAAAAACCACGGCGGTATTATGAGTTCTTCGACCCTGCCCTTCCAAATACAGATACCGATCGTCCCATAAAAGAAAGCGCCTATATCATCCCAAAACAAAAAGTCCCTCTTTTAAAAGCAAAGCGCATTTGGGTAATAGCCTCTAACTGGAGCCACGACGGCGGGCTGGATGAGCAGTCTAAAAGCGTAAAAAATTATTTGGATAAAAAAATGATCCGCAGGCTATCTGAAAATATAGACGGGAACTGGGCATTTCTATATATACCTAAATAGAGAGGCTGTTAATTTGTTCAGCAGTTCTAATAATGCGCCAGGCTGCCTTTGATCTTGGCTCTCTTGATGACCCATTTAAAAATTATTACAGGTATAATTACGCTTATAGCCGGGGTCAGGGTGTTCTTTTTGACAACAAATGAGTAATTTCAAGATTAAACCGTTTCAGTAATTTAAACAAGGTCGCGAACAAACCCCATTTTTTATATGTTCTCGATGTCCAGCTCAATATCTCTTTTCTTCTGATATTTCTTAAAAAAGACGCGTGCTCCCGGGCCCTAAACGCAAGGCGCATGACAGACTCTATGGTCTTGCTTTCATACCCGGGATAGCTTACCACGGATTTTCTGCCTCCATCATATCTTCTATAATCTTCGGTAATAATATAATCCCTGCTCTTGGCATAATCATAAAAAGGCGTGCCTGGCTGTGGCGTACATATAGATATCTGGGCATTATCCAGTAATCCTTTTAAAATCATATCCTCGATATACGCCTTTGTTTTAAGATCTACGTCTCTCGAGGAGCCGGGCATGCCAATCATAAATGTGCCATATGTTTTCAAGCCTACATCTTTGGCTGTTTCTAGCTTTTTCGTAATGTTTGGGATATTTAATGGTTTTTGACAGAACTGCGCGGATTCAGGATCTACAGTCTCTATGCCAAATCTTATCTTGTAATAACCTGCCCTCTGCATCGCCTCCATCATCTCCCTGTCTAGTATCTGTATGTCGCACATAGCCTCATAATGCAGGTCATTTAGCCTATCCTTTATGATCGCATCGGTCAATTTTAAGATAAAATCCTTGCTCGTATTATGCGCCTCTTCGTCAAAGAAAACACCTTCCATTTCAGGGTATTTGTTTCTCAGATACTTCAACTCCTTAATAACATTATCTGTATCTCTTTGCCTCCAATTCGGCTGTGAGTAGTAAACATGCCTTGCTACACAGAAACTGCAGGACCTCAGACACCCGCGAGAGGCATACATCTGCACCTCCAGGTATTCTGAGCTGGGTTCACCAGGCCTTCCATAACTCAAGCGACTGACATCCTCATCCTCTGGCCAGGGAAGGGTATTTATATCAAGAAGGGACCTTCTTTTATTTGGGTACAGGCCAGGTATATCTCTTGGGTCTTTCCCCTGTATCAACTCGAGTACGGCGTATTCATACTCTCCGATGCAGGCATAATCGACACTATTTTCTAAAAAATACTCTGGAAAAACCGTTGCGTGATGCCCTGCAAAAATCAGCTTTGTCCCTAGCTCTTTTTTTAACTCCCTGGCCAATCTAAGATTTTCATCTATCATCCTCGGGGCACTTTCCATAACAAGCCAATCGGGCTCTTCTGCCTTTATTCTCTCGAAGTATTTTTTGTAATCAAGTCTCTCCAGACAGCCATCCATGAGCTTAACTTCGTGATCTGTGTATTTCTTCAAGAGCGAAGAAGAATATGCGAGTTCCCATGGGTAATACGCAAACCAGCTGTTTTTATCCTTCACTCCCTCTGACCAGCGACTGGGAGAGTGAATAATATAATACCCCCCGGAATCTATGCCTATTGAATTTGCTAAGATTATCTTCATCAAGAATTCCTTTTTCGCAACATCCCTGGCGTGTATTTTAATATTTCATAAAGCGCTTTTAAAGTATATTTATTTGTAAAAAACATATAGATCAGTCTCGGCATATCGTACAGAATAAAAACAACAATATATCTAATGCTGAAATCTAGGTTTTTAATTAATAAAAAATATCTATTTCTAAAAGAAAGGTACTGTCTAAATTTGCCATTAAAATTTGTGCTATTTCTCATATGATGACAAATGGCTGAAGACACAAACACCGCTTTCCAATTTTTTCTTCGAGCCCGCCATGCAATATCAAAATCCTCTCCCAGAAAAAAGAAATCTTCATCGAAGTATTCATCATTATATTTTATGTCTTCGAGCATCTCCTTTTTATATACCGCGGCTGCGGCGCATGGGCCGAATATGTTTGACTTATTATCATATTGCCCAATATCGTATTCTCTGCTGCCCCTGTCAAAAAATCTATAAAATCCTGATAACTGGAGTCCTGCAGAATCTATTATGCTGCCATCGAGGTTTAGTATCTTTGGACAGAATAATGCCGCAACGTCCCCATCAGCGGCCTTTTTCATTTCCTCTAAAAAATGTTCATCCAGGATTACGTCACTGTTCAGGCTTAGTATAAGCCAGCCCCTGGACCTTTTTATCCCCTGATTCAAGGCAGCGCAAAAGCCCTTGTTTGCTTCGTTCTTTATCAAGTTTATCCCCGGGTAAGACTTTACTAATGAGCCGGTATTATCTGTAGAGCCGTTATCTATGAAGATGACTTCAAAGTCCTTGTAACTCTGCCTGTAGATGGCCTCCAGGCATTGCCTTAAATGTTTAGCGGAATTGTATCCGGGTATAACAATCGATATCAATGTGTATCTTTCCTCTTTTATAGTAAATCGTTTTCTATCTCTTTTATGCGTATGCGGTTCTCAAGCCTTTCTTTATCCATTATGGCTATATCCAGATCCAGCACATTCTTTGAGTCCACTCCAGCCTCAAGGGCTTCCTTATTGATAGTGCATGTGGTTATGGACCGAGAACTATGGTAGTAATCTTTATTGTATATCCTTGTGCCTGTCGGAACATCTGTCTTATGGGCTGAGAATAACAATGCCGGCAGATATCTATTTTCACGCGCAATTACACCTACTACATCAATGCCATTGTATTCCTCGTCGACTAGCTCAACTTCTCCTCTTTTTAAAAACATGCCTATCTTTTTAAACCTGCCCTTCATAAAAGGACGGCTCCACTCTTCATACGAATCAGAGACCATGCACTCTATATACCAGTGATCCAGCACTATGTCATCTTTAACTTGAAGCCCGCATCTTATATTCACTGTGTCGCGTCTTTTAGGATCTATGGTCAGCGTAATAGTCTGCTTGATGCCAGGTTCATGCCATTGCGAAAACAATTTTATGCTGTTAGGTGTTAAGATATCGAAACTATGCAGGGCTTCTTTGTATGTATAAGTATTGCCTGCATAGTCAATACTGCATAACAGTCCTTCGCCTTTGGTAATCTCTTTATCTTTATAATAAAGCTTGATATTCCCATTGAACACCTTTACGGAAAGTCCTTTTTTCTCTATCTCCGGAATTCTATAAAAATAGATGCGGGCTTGATAACCGTCTTGTAATTCTATTATATCTTTTAAAAGAAACCTATCTCTAGAATTAATCAGCCCTATAAGCCTGAGATCTTCAAATGGATATTGTCCCGATTCCGAGATAAGTTGCTTTTCGTCCTTGAATATGACCTTGATGTCGCCTTCTGTAGGCCAGTCCTTGCCCTTTGATATATAAACTACCACGTCCATATCTGCAATAGCCTCGATAAATTGCCAGGTTTCCGAGACCTTATTTAACGTTATAGTTAAATCTTCTGAAAATATCACCTCAGAATCTATTAATTTTTGTGTAATAAAATAACTTAGGACCCGGTTTGAAAATAGACTGTCTAGCTTTTTATTCTCCTCTTCGTAGAGAATGCCAACCGTCAGTGGAAAACTCTTTAAGGTATCGACATTTCTGGCTATAGACTCTGCTATGGCATCGTGCCCCCAACCGTGCCTGTGCGGCGGTCCCGCCCCAACAATATCATAACATCCCGGCTCTAAATAGTTGGAATAAAGTATATTGAATCCCTTGAATCTGTAATGTAAAAAATCTCTTTTATCATCTGGCAATCTGCCGACAAAAGAGACGGCAAAAAACTGGGCTAATGCTAAAACGAGAATAGCGGCTACCGCAAGGTTCCTGATTATTTTCTTTTTTATTAAACTAACGCTGACTCCTGATATAAGGGCGAGTGCGGGAAGGGCAGGCATGAAAAAACGCGGCTGAAACCATGTGAATATACCTAATATCAGAAAAGGCGCCAGATACCATATAGTAACAAGAAATTTATAATTTGTCCTGTATCTTAAATAGAATATAGGCGTGGCGATAAGAAATAACGAGAAAAATAAAAATGAGAGTGCATAATTATTAAGGTTCAGCGCAAACTCTGAAACCCAATTTCCTGGCTGGTAATAATATACATTGAACGTATGCACGAAATAAGTCAGCACAAGCCTTGTTTTTTCCATGTTTGTTATATGCCAGAGAAGGCTCAGAGAAACTGATATGATTATGCTAAGCAGCATGTTTTTGGTCCTTCGAAAAGAATTATTCCTGCATGATTCGATCATCACCAGAGATATCGTATAAACTAATACGGGTAGAATAAAAATTATATAGGACCATTTTAAAAGCATGCCGACCCCCATGCTTATCGCATAAATAATGGACCAGCGTAAGTTTTTGAACCTATCAGATAAAATTAGACAGTAGATGCTGAATGTTACAATCGCGGTAAGCGCCAAGTCGATCTGGAATAATCTAGAATGGCCATAAATAATAGGGTAAAAAGATAAAATAAGAACGGATAAAAGACCTGCTTGGAGGCTGTGCAGCCTCTCTCCTATTAGATATAAAGAAACAAATAGTAGTAAAAGAAAGGCTGAATTTGTCATTGCAGAGCTTATGTATGAGGGGCCTAAAATCAGGTTAAAAAGACCAGCTACGACATAAAATAACGGTGGCCATTGCGTAAGATCAGCGTTGAATAAATCATAAAAAATATTATGCTGTGGGTTGGTAAACACCCTCACGAACCTCATGGCAGTCCACAGATGTATGCCCTCATCATAACTTACAGGCAGCCTATTCTGTAAAAGCCAGAAATAATTATTTATGGCATGAAAGGCCGTAAGACATAAGATAATAATAAAGTGTTTCCTTTTCATCTACTATAAACCTCTGAATATTTCTGACAATCTCTCACCTGCAATTTTAAGTGAATAATCCTTTTCTATTCTTTTTCTGGCGTTCTTGCCTACGTTGATACGCAGGTCGGCGTCCCTGGCCAGGATCTCCATTTTCTCAACAAATTCGAGTTTATTGTCCGCGAGAAAACCTGTCTTCCCTCCCTCTATTATCCGCCCTGCTTCTCCAGTCAAAGACGCTATACTGGGCTTTTCCATAGCCATGTATTCAAAAAGCTTGACCGGGCTTTTCGACAGGTTAAACTTGGTATTCTGGATCAATGGCAATAACCCTATATCGATCGATTCCAGATAATCCGGCATTTTATCCGGACTGATCCATCCGGTTAGTTTTATACTATCCCTGTACCGGCTATTTATAACGGAGGGCATTACCGCATCCCTGTAAATACCGTCCCCTACTATATCAAGCGATATATCTTTTATCTTTTCCTTTAACGTTTCAAAGACATCTATTATAAATTTTATATTTTCTGCGTCATGAGGGCGATGCATGGTGCCTATCCATGCGAACTTCACTATATCCCGTCCTTTCCTGTCAAGCCCCTGCGGCCTAAAAAGCTTGGTATCCACGCAAGACGGCACATAATAAGTCTTCCTGTTAAACTGCTTCAGGTATCCTTTCAAATAAAAACTTGCAGCTATGCAACAGCAGGAAAAGGAAGCGATCCGGCGGGTAAGAAATTCCGCCTTGGAGGTAGGGTAAATTCCGAGGATGTAACGGGGATCTTCCCTCATCTCCCAGTCATCCATATCAAGCACAAGTTTATTCTTATTAAAAAGTCGGATAAAAAAGGGCGCAAAACTATGATAATTTATTCTCTGAAGGACTATCAGAGCTCCTTTTTCTCTAGAGAGTCTTCTGAACGCTTCTACGTTATGAGCCAGTTTTTCACAAGCGCTCATTTCCCCCTCAGAAGCACCGTCCTTTGCGCCAAGATTCTGAGAATACGAAAGGACCTCTGCCTCAACCCCCAAAGCCTTAAGCTGTCTTGCGAAGTTATATGCGCGTATGCGCCCCCCAGCCAGGTTATAACCCTCTCTTGTTACAAATATTATCTTCATTTCAAGTTATAGGCCTTCATAACATTCTCTGCCGTCCAGGTCCAGTTATACTTCTCCTCTGCCCTGCGCCTGGCCCTGTGCCGCAATATCTCCCTGAGCCCCTTGTCGTCCAGCAACTTAATAATACCCTCGGACAAGGCATGGTGATCTGAAGGCTCGACCAGCATGCCCACGCCCCCGACCATTTTTCTCACCTCTCCGACATTACTGGCTACTATAGCCTTGCCGCTTGCAAGATACTCGACTATCTTAAGTGGGCTCTTGCATATAGTTACCTCTGTCTCGTTAAAAGCTGCT
>JAHIYJ010000103.1 GCA_018814825.1 Candidatus Omnitrophota bacterium | reverse complement strand
CTATTCGTATCTCAGGGCTTCTATGGGATTTAAAAGGGATGCCTGCCGGGCCGGCCAGATTCCAAACACTACCCCGACTATTAAAGAAAAGGTTGTTGCGAGGATTACGGAAGATACCGCTACCTTTACTGCCCATCCTGCAAAAATAGTTATCAATATTGCTATGCCTATCCCCAGCGCGACGCCTGTTATACCTCCTATAAAAGACATTAATACAGCCTCTATAAGAAACTGCACCATAATATCTTTATTGGTCGCGCCTATTGCTTTACGCAGGCCGATTTCCCGGGTGCGCTCCGTAACAGACACGAGCATGATATTCATAATGCCTATGCCGCCTACTAAAAGCGATATTGCCGCAATTGAACCCAGAAGTAGGGACATTGTTTTAGTGGTGGCCTCAAGCGTATCCTTAATGTCAGCCATATTCCGGATTTGAAACGAGTCCTCTCCATCCTTATTAAGCCGGTGCTGTTTTATAATCAGTTCGGATATTTCATCCTGCGCCGCGTCAAGCAAATCAGCGCTTTTCCCTTCCACATAGATAGAATCTACATATTCCTTCCCAAAAACACGAAACATTGCGGTTGTAATGGGAATCGCAGCCGTATCATCCTGGTCATGAAAAGTGCTTGCTCCTTTTACAGGCAAAATCCCTATAACTTTAAAATTAACCAGATTTAACTTTATAGTTTCTCCGACCGGATTTGCGTCTCCAAAAAGCTCCTTTACAACCGTTGCGCCCAGCACAATCACCCGTGAGCGAATTTTTACTTCTTCTTCAGTAAAAAATCTTCCCACAACCGGAAACGCAGCCCGCAAGGCTGCATAATCCACGCCAACTCCTTCTACGCGAGTATTCCAGTTCTTATTGGCGTAAACTATCTGGCCTCTGCCGGTTACTGAAGGGCTCACGCTTTTTACTGTTTCTGATAAATTGGCAATATCAGCAACATCCTGCAGGGTAAAACGCGTAACTGTACCTGCCTCCATTGCCACTCCGTGGACTCTTGAAGAACCGGGTCTTACTACAAGAAGATTGGATCCCAAACTTGCCAGCTGCTGTTCAATCGATTCTTTGGCCCCTTGTCCCAAAGCAAGCATAGCTATAACCGCAGCAACACCGATTAATATGCCGAGTATAGATAAAAATGACCTCATCTTATGCGAAAACATGGCGCCTATCGCCTGGTGCATATAATCCAGAAACTTTGTCTGTCTGGCAGTTCTTTCCGGCCTGGATAAAACCTTATTTATTATTTCATCTGCCTGGTTTTCTGTCAAATCCTCCGGCTGAATTCCGGATTTTGTATCAGAAATAATGTTCCCGTCGCGCATATTAATCACGCGCTTGACGTGAGATGCTACTTCCGGCTCGTGAGTAACAATAATAATCGTCTTGCCCTTTCGATTCAGATCTTCCAATATCGAGATTATCTCTTCTTTGCTTTTTGAATCAAGGTTGCCTGTGGGCTCATCCGCAAATATTATCAAAGGGTCGTTTACCAGCGATCTGGCAATAGCCACGCGCTGCTGCTGGCCTCCGGAAAGTTCATTAGGCCTGTGATTCATCCTGTCTCCGAGCCCAACCTCCTCTATATTTTTTTTAGCTCTGTCTTTTAAATGCTGCTTACCGGCGTAAATCAAAGGAAGCTCCGCATTTTCTAAGGCAGTTATCCTTGGCAATAAATGAAACTGCTGGAACACAAAACCTGCCAGGCGATTTCTTATAGCGGCTAATTCTTCTTCTGATAAATCATTAATTTTCTTTTTACCCAGATAATATTCTCCTGAATCAGGCCTGTCCAGAAGCCCGAGGATATGCATAAGAGTGGATTTGCCTGAACCGGACGGCCCCATTATCGCAAGAAATTCGCCTGATTCTATCTTTAAAGAAATATCCTGCAGGGCCTTTACCTCCACCTTGCCCATCTGATAAGTTTTATATATATTTTTTAGTTCTATCATTATTTTTAATGACCAGGCATGAACGGATTCTTACCCCTGGTATCTTTAGGAAGACTGTATGCCTTTGACTTTATTATTATTCGATCTTCTTTAGCAATTCCTGAAAGAGCTTCTACGTTCTTATCATCAGAAATCCCCAACTGAACAGCTGCCCTGACCGGCACGGTTTCATCAGCTTGTTTAACTAATACATAGCTGCTTCCTTTTTCTTTATAAACAGCTTCCAAGGGAATAAGAAGGGCATTTTCTTTACTCTGGTCTATAAAATCTATGGACGCATTCATGCCGGAGCGGAAAAATTTCGGTATTTCTTCAGGTACAAGATCCACCTCGTAAATCGTGACGTTATTTACGGTCTTGGATTCATAATAGATATGCTCAACAGTGGAATTGATTTTCGTATCAGGATATGCATCTATGCTGATGATTGCTTTTTTATCCAGGGCGATTTTTCCTATGTCTGTTTCATCAACCTGAGCCCTTACAATCAAGCGGTCAGATAGTACTATTACAGGATCGCTTGCAGTAACTGTCTGGCCAGGCTGAGTCGTTTCTACAATTACCTCTCCGTCAATAGGCGCTAATAGAGGTATCGGCTTATATATCTCCTCCCAATATTTCAATGCATCTTCTCCCTTAGCCCTGGCAGCGTCAATCAAAGCAGCTCTTTCTGTAGAGCTCATCAACGCCAGGGTATCACCTGTCTTTACTTCATCGCCTTCTTTGACCAGGATCTTTTCTATCCTGCCATTGACAGGCGGCTTTATCTCCAGCCTGTTTTTCGGCAGGATTGTTCCTGTAGAGGATATAAATGTTTCTATCGAACCAATAACCGGCTTTATTTCTTTTACAACTTCATCAGGTGATTTTTTCTGCTTTATCCCGGCTATATACACTACTGAACCTGCCAGAAGAATAAGCGCCACTAAAAATATCCCTATCTTTTTAGTCTTCATATTCTAATGTCTCTCCTTTCGCTTCAATCCAGCTTGCCTCGGCAAGCAATGCGTTTGCCTCAGCATTAAGAAATGTCTTTTTAGCCTGCACAAGGCTATCCTCAATAATAGTCCAGTTGTCAAACTGTATGAGTCCCAGCGAATACTGGCCTTCTGCAATTTTTGCCCTTTCCTCAGTTGCATTTAGAAACTTTTTTTGGACACCCACTGTATCTATAGCATTCTGAAAATCAGCCCAGGCTTGTTCGAGCGCCAAGGTAAGGCTATCTTTTTGGCTCCGCTCATCTGCCTGAGCCTGATTATATGCTGCCTTCGCCTTTTTAACTTCAGCTGTTCTCAGGCCGCCTTCAAATATAGGTATGCTTAATCCAAGCCCTATATTCCACTGGTCCTGGTCAGGAGGAAAACGAGCTCCGGTCCTGTCAGATCCTGCCTTTGCTGAAATTGTAGGAAAAAAATCTGCCTCTTTGGACTTTATTCCAAAAGATGCTGCATTCGTCTGAGCATTGAGCTTTCCAAGCGAAGGGTTATTTTTAACCAGTGTTTCGAAATCCGGCTTTTTCCTGGCTGAATCGCTGACCTTAAACGCTCCCTTAACCTGCACAGGAGAAAATTCAAGCCTTCCCATTTCCTTGAGAAGACCTCTCTGATAGACCTCCAGCTCTCTTTTTGCCTGGATAATCTCAAATTCAGCCTGCGTCGAATTTGCTTCTGCGGTTAATAAAGCTCCTTTATGTTCTATGCCGGCTTCATAACTCAAGCTAATCAATATTAAATTGTCCCGCCTTATTTTAGCTATATTCTCTGTAATATTTAATAGTTCCTGCGCTTTAAGTAAATTTATAAAAGCAGTCCGCAAGCGGAACCTGACTTCGGAAGAAGTAAATCTGTAATTATACTGGGAAGCCTTGATAGTTTCTGAAGCTATCTTTAAATCATTTGCAGTCTTAAAGCCGTTATAAATAAGCTGGGTCCCGCTTATACCATAAGAATAGCTGTCTTTTTCCGTAGTTGTCTTTGTCCTTGCCCAATCCATACTGCCGTCTACCTGAGGATAAAAAACAGATCCTGTTATAATCCTGGCTGCCTCGTCCTGATTGATTTTTTCTTCTGCGGAAATCAGATCCGGATGGTTTTTCTTTGCTTCATAAAGACAATCGTCCCAGGTAAGGACTTCTTCAGCTAAAGCTATATAAGAATAAAAACTTAAGAAAAATAAACCTACAGAAAAGATAATCAGTTTTTTCATTTAACTCTGCTTTCTCAATTTAGACAGCGCTTCGGAAGCCTGGTTCAGCATAAGACTGAATTCTTCTGCTGGGACAAGCCCTATCATTTCAGGTTTGGCAAAAACAATAAGCTTATCCCCTGCCTTGATCTTAAAAGATTTCCTTATTCCTGCTGGGATGACAACCTGCCCTCTTTCTCCGACAGTAGCTGATCCGTAAACCTTGCCTTTGGATATATTGCTCATATGTTCTCCTTGTGGGTTAAAAATAGTTTAGTATGTTTAGTATGTTTAGTATGATTAGTATGATTTATATGAAAAGTATACCTTATAATAAGGAAGGTGTCAAGAAATAAAAAGCCCATGACTACTATGGGAGCCCGACTCCAATAGTTACTATGGGAGTCGGACTCCCATAGTAGTCTCATCAATTTACCTTAGTTGCCTCTTGAGCACTTTGCCTGTGGCTGTCTTTGGAAGGGCCTTGGTGAATTCCACAAACTTGGGGATTTTGAATAAGGCGAGATTTTTTCTCAGGTATTTAATGACTTCCAATCCGGCAAGGGTTTCGTTTTCTTTTAAAACAATAAATGCCTTAGGCACCTCTCCTTTAAACTTATCCGGCATACCCACAACAGCCGCCTCTTTTATCTTAGGGTGCTTCATCAGGACGTTTTCTATCTCTACGGGATAAACATTTAGGCCGCGCACATTGATCATGTCTTTTTTTCTATCTAAAATATAAATATGCCCGTCTTCGTCAATTTTTGCTATATCGCCCGTGTAAAGCCAGCTGTCTTTTATAACCTCTTGTGTCTCAGTTTCTCTATTAAAATAACCTTTCATTACATTGTCGCCCTTGACCAGAAGTTCGCCTATTTTATCGCGGCCTAAGTCCTGGGATTTGTCATCAACCACTTTTACTTTTACGCCTTCTACAGGCAGGCCTACTGACCCAGGCTTTCTTACTCCATGCATCGGGTTAAATGACACCACAGGTGAAGCCTCTGTCAACCCATACCCTTCCAAAAGAGGCACTCTGAACTTATCTTCAAAGGCCTTAAGGACTTCTACAGGTAAAGCAGCAGCCCCTGATATGCAGAGCCTCAAAGGATCAATAAGCTTCAGCACCCTGGAAGTAAAAACATGCGGTATCTCCATGTGAGCCAGGACATTGAATATGGAAGGTATACCGATAAATACCGTAATCTTCTTTTTTATCACGTTTCTCACAACCCTTCGGAAAGGCCTCAGGTGTTCTACTAAGGCGATACTGGATCCTACTGAAAGCGGCAGAAGGATGCACACAGTAAAGGCAAAAGAATGGAACATGGGCAGAACGCATATAAAGTTATCTTTTTCCGAAACATTTATGCTGGATATGCAGCTTTTGATATTGGAGATAAAATTCCTATGGGTAAGCATCGCGCCTTTAGGATTACCTGTCGTGCCTGAGGTATAAAGTATGGATGCTGTTTCATCAGGATTTATGAACACATCCTCTTTTTTTAAAACACTGCGCTCTATCATTTCATAAAAATTAAATGTATTGGGCGCAAGGCCGTCTATCATAATAGTGTATTTTAAATCAGGAGCTCCTATTTTTGCGAAATTTATAGTATCCAGATAGGCGATTGAGCTTATGATAAGCTTAGCCTCGGAATCTTTTAAGATAAACCCAAGCTCTGTCTCTTTCAGCATGTTGTTTACAGGCACACAGACTGCCTCTATGCTGATAACAGCAAAATAACTTGCCACAAATTCCGGGGTATTATGCAGAAATATCGCTACCCTATCGCCCTTTTTAATGCCCAGATTCTTCAAGCCCTGGCTCAAACCTTGGGACATCTGATATAATTCTTTATAACTGATTTTTTTATCAGAAAAAAAGAGCGCGGTTTTATCAGAAAATCTCTCCGCGCTCTTTTTAAACATCATTACTAAATTTTCAGCTGATGCACCTTTCATGCTTTTGCAGTTTATAACATGGTTCGATAAAACCCCTAAAGAATTCTAAATTTTTCCGCTTCGCCATGCCTAGACATTGAAAAATCATCAACCAAATCATCAACTAAAACATCAACCAAAAACTATACCAATACGTAATGTAAAGCCCTGCCTTTGCCTACAGGCCTGATCACTTTAAGCTCTACTAACTTGGTTAATTCTTTATGAACAGCCTGAGCAGAAATCTTAAACACCGCTTGTAAATCTTTATTACTTACCTTGCCATTTATATTGACATATTCAACGATTTTCATCTGTTTTGGCGTAAGGGCAATTTGCATCTTTTGCCAGTTTTTCTTTTTGGAGCTGACTTTTAATACAGCATCCTTCGCCTCATTGACAGAATATGTCACGCCATTGGTAAAATATTCAAGCCACTGCGTCACGTCTCCATTATTAGTTTGAGCGGTTTTTAATGCAACATAATAAGCCTGCCGATTTCTAAATGCACCGGAATCAGAAACATTTTGCATCACATCCTTGGTTAAGATTCGATGGAGATTAAGTATATTCGCTACCCTTATTTTTCCTTTTTCAGCAAGAGTAGAAATTTTTTCTAACGCTGCTAGATAACCCAGAACCTCTTGCTTATCTTTGTTTGTGGCAATAACGTTTTTGCCTTCAGATAGCGCCTCTACCTGTTCAAAGCTTAGCTTATTGCCTTCTATTGCAGTCGATGAATGTGTGTTATGCAATAAAGCCTGACGTCTTAATTTTGCTTCCCATTTAGGCACTAAATACGCTTGCTCAATAACTTCTCGTGCCGATGCAATGGCTGTGAGGTTATTTAAAATATTGTCTGTAACCGTATATTTTGGGTTAAGCATGGAATTGTGGGTTTTCTTCTGTTTGAGTTAAATCCACTATATCTTTATACAAAACTTGCGACTTCATTTCTTTTCTCAAATAATCGATTATAAATCCATCGATGCGTTTCCAGGTATAAGAGATAAATTTTACAGGATGTGGATCGCCCTGCTTATCGCAATAATCGAGGTTGTAACTTTCGATTTTATTATAAACTATTAAAACGGCTTCTTCAACTAAATCCTCTCCAAAGCGCTGAATAAACTCAGGAATATTTAAAGAACGTGTATAATTTTTGTACCGGCTGATTTTTTTGCACCAGCCGAGACCTTCCTCTAAGACAACCTGTCTAGGATCTCGCGCAGCGATACCAGCGCGATAGTCGTCTGTTGATCGGATAACGCGTAAGGGATAATAAGCGTATCGCCATGGACCATGGCGCCGCACGAATAGACGACATTTGGGACATACCCATAACGGCTGTTATCCTTCCAGTGAATAAGCGGTTCACTCAATCGGCCGAGTACACGCGAAGGATCATCACGGTCAAGCAGAGCCGCGCCGATCGAGTATTGACGCAGCGGGCCGACACCATGAGTCAAAAGAAGCCACCCGCGCTCAGTCTCGATGGGAGAACCGCAATTTCCAATCTGCACGAACTCCCAAGGATACAAAGGCTCCATAATCGGGACGGCTTCATGCCAGAAATGGATATTGTCGGAATACATGAGGAAAAGCCTCTCATTATCGTTGCGGGAGATCATCGCGTAATGGCCGTTTATCTTGCGCGGGAACAAAGCCATCCCTTTGTTAACCGCCGCCCTGCCGTTCAAGGTGATCATTTTAAAATGAATAAAATCTTCTGTCTCCATTATCTGCGGGAGGATGACCCTCCCGTCATACGCCGTATAGGTGGCATAGTATTTTCCGCTTCCGTCATCGTCCCTAAAGAAAACGAAACGCGCATCCTCCATACCGTTCTGCTCGCTGGGCGAGAGCGGAAATAGAACACGCTCAGAAAGCATAAACCGCGGATCGAAAGTGGCTTCGTAATTACATCGCGCGAACCATAAGATCTTTTCACAGGTAAGCCTGTCTGTCGGAGTTATCGGATGATGCCCGATAGTATAGGTATTGACCTTATCCTGCAGCTGCTCCATGGTAAACTCAACCGGTAACGGGTCCGTAATGTATTTTGAGCAGTCATTCTCCAGTCCCATTTCATAGAGTTTCCCGATGAAACATATCTTATCGTAAAGCGCATTCGGTTTCGGTTCGGCGGTACAAGCGAAACTAGAAACCTTATCGATCGATATAGATCCATGTTGGTCTACGACCCCCGAACGGAATACCAATGTGGATATATGCCCTTCACCTGTCGCGCGCAAAGAAATAATTACACGTAACGAGCCGCGAGAAACCCCGGACTGATCGGGATGCGCGACAATAGAAGGATTAAAGAGAGCTGTTGATTCATATGAACGCTCACCGATAAAGTACGCTCCTATGAGAAGCTTGCGGGTTTTAGAAGGCTTAAAACCGGAAGGCATATATGCGCGGACGACTTCAAATTGGCGCTTAAGGATGGCATCAAAATTATGGTGTCGCGCCGAAAAATCTCGTTTGGTCTTCTTTAATGCTTCTTCGGAGGCGGATTCGTCAAGGGCCATAACGCGCGATACGATCTTCGGGATGCGCGATTGATCAGCGGGAATATACGGCCTGATGATGACGCGCTCGCTATCAGGGGTAATGACTATACCAGTATTCTTTATCATTCCTCCAAGGGCTCCTTAAGGCTTTCAAGAATATTTTTCATCTGTGTCATTTCGGTCAGGGATAGAAGAAATGAAAGCGTAGATTCAGCACCTTGATTACAGTTCACCCTGTTAATGTGAAGCCCGTCACAGCATCCACCCGCCACCGGGTCATATAAGGAAATACCGAGATCGTTGCTCCCGAGGAACCACTGAAAAGCATTTAAGGCCTTCTCATACCACATCTTATCTTTTGTGACGCGATAGGCTTCGAGGCATGCTGAAACAGTAGCATAGGCTTCTATCGGTTGCTGGTCAAAGACAGGTTTGACCCCGCCGCGATGGTACTCGCCGTCCGTGCCTACCGGTTGAAAATGGCCGCGAGTCGAAGTCTGTATCTTTGCAAGCCACTTTAAAGCCTCTATCCCCGCTTTCAGCATTTCTTCATTATTGAGATCGTGTCCGCTTAACAAAAGGGCATGGGGCAATTTGGCGTCGCAATATGTCAAAGATGATTCAAACCATCGCCATTCCGCGTCACTATTTGCTTTGTAAAGATCGTGAAGCCGCGTAGCGAGTGTCTGCAGACAGTTACGGGCAAGCCTGTCTCCGTGAAAGCGCTGTAGATATTCATGTATCCCAAGCAATATGAAAGCCCATGCGCGCGGCGAAGTAAATGACACCGAAGGAGCAAGAGCCTTTTCAAAAAACTCAACCGACATCTGAGTAAATCCTTCGTTTTTGGATTGCCCGATGCAGGTACCGATAGCCCATAACGCCCTCCCATGACAATCTTCGCTGGGCACTTCTTCTTTCCAATTTCGCTGGAAGGTCAGAAAATTCCTAAACCGGCCGATAGAAGGATCCCACGCGTACCTGACAAATCCAAGGTAGCGACTCGCGAGATCATTGATTTTAAGAGGATTTATGGTACCAAGGTTCTCAAGCAGTACGGTGAGAATAAGCGCCCGCGCATTGTCGTCTGTGCAATACCCTTCGGAAAAGTTAGGGACATTGAACGTGGCGTGCTGGAAGATCCCGATGGAATCGGTCATCCTAACGAGATAATCCAGCTTGATGTCGGGCAATACAGGAACCTGTTGTTCAAGAGGATACATCTTTATCTTCTTTTTCATCGCGGGAGGGCGTTTCATCCTGGATTCTTCGAAGATCGACGCATATTTTAACGCCACATTGCTCCATATCATCTCGCGGCCTAAAAGATAGGCGTTCTTGCGCATCGCGTTACGTTCGTTTTCGTTACCGATAAGCCTTATGATCGCCTGCCCTATCGCTTCCGGATCGTTGAACGGTACAATGATGCCCTTGCCGTCGCTGAGCAGTTCGGCGGCATGCCAGTATGGAGTCGAGATGACCGCGTTTCCTGCGCCGAACGAATAGGCAAGCGTCCCGGAAACTATCTGCGCTTCTTCAAGATATGGGGTAATATAAATATCGGCAAGCACGAGTAACTCTTTAAGTTCTTCAGAAGATACGAAACGGTTATGGAAAATGACATTACGCGAGATCTCAAGCTCATCGCAAATACGTTGTAAAAAAAGCCTGTATGCTTCACCCTCAGACCTTAACAGATTGGGATGCGTAGCGCCAACGACTATGTATACCGCATTCGGATACTCTTTTATGACTTTAGGAAGCGCGCGCAGGATAACCTCTATCCCCTTATGCGGAGCAAGCAGCCCGAACGTCAGGAGCGCGGTCTTGCCTTCGACTCCATACTGGTCTTTGTAGAAATTGGGATCGATAAAAGAAACGTCGGGTATCCCGTGCGGAATCAATAGCATCTTCGACCCGTGTATCTTATATACAGCCTGAAGGATGTCTATAGCCTTTTGTGTCATTACAACCACATAATCAGACAGGTCAAGTAATTCATCCATCACGCGTTTCTGGCGCACGGATGGATGTTGTAGTACCGTATGGAGGGTCGTTACGATAGGCATCTTCAATTGTCGCAATAACGTCAATATGTAGCTGCCGGCGTCCCCGCCAAAAATACCGAATTCGTGCTGAAGGCAGACAACATCGATATCGTTGAGATTGAGGAAATCCGCTGCCGCTTTGTACGAGCCTATATCCTGCTCCTTGATCTCGAAACGGACGCGTTCTGGATAATCGTAACCTTCCTCGATATCTGTGACGGGGATAACGAATAATTGAACAGATGGGTTCAGGGCCGCGAACGTCTCGCAGAGATCCGTGGTAAAAGTCGCAATGCCGCAACGCCTAGGGAGATAATTGCCTATAAAAGCTATCTTCTTGATATTATTGGCCATAGTGTTTATTTCCGGCTACTCCCTCTGTCTTTCTATATCTCTTTCTTGGCATATTCCTATCATAAAAAAGCCGTCACCTGATTATTTAATCAGATGGCGGCCCGACCATCTAAAATCCTCCAGGAATGCTTGCGTATCCCCAGACCACTTATCTAAATAATAACTACTTTTCTTAATTATTATACACCTAAAAAACCCAAATAAAAAGAATATTCTTAAAAGATGGAGCCCCTCTCATGTTATACGAGGAAAAACCTCTCTGAATTCCATAGGAATAATTGTATGCGCAACGCCGCCTTACTATATCAAGAATATTTTGGGTTTAGAGAGATAATTTTCCTCGCAAATTTCTGACATGGTGAGGGCAAAATTGCACCTTGTCTACTGTGCATTCCGTAGAAAAATATAGTTTTTGCTCTTAAAAATATTTTGATATATAGGTACAAGTATATTCTTAGCGATTTGTTTTATTCCATACCAATTAATTTTATACATGTATTGGTATTTAAGGGGAATACGCACTTCTTCCATTCCTGCTGCATGTGCCATTTTATCAAGAGATGCTCTTCTAAAGAAATTAATGTGCTCCAAAGGAGCAATTGGATTAAGAGAATTTCGTGCCCCTTTTGGTGACTTCCAATCCATGATCTTTAATCGTCTTTCTATGTCGTTAGCAGTAGGTACGCTGACCTTAAGTATTCCATTGGGCTTCAGCGCCTTCTTCAAATGGCATAAAGTTAGCAGTGGTTGTGGAATATGTTCAAAAATTTGTTCGGTGTTGATAAAATCGAATTGGCGTTGAGGCATTTCTTCCCATGAAACAACCTTTACTCCGTTTGATTGAGCAAATAATATACGTTCTTTAGAAACCTCATAACCATAAGAATCTAATCCGAACGCTTTTGCCATCAGCGCCCATCTACCCCAACCCATACCAAAATCAAGAAAGCTTAACGACGAAGGCACTTTTTCAAAGAATGCAATAAGTTGCATGATTTCTTGCGCATAGGATGAGTAGTATTCAAGCCCAGCTTGCTCTAGATGTTGATTGAACACTTTCTGAGGGTCTATCCAGTGTTCATAGAGTTTTTCCATTAGACTGTTATCTGGAATCTCACGCTGAAAGATCAAACCACAGACATTGCATTCGCATAGAAAGAAGATAGCTCCCTCAAGAAACTCAAATTCTATCTTGCCTTGAGGCGAGTAAAAAGATTCTAAATAATCCCTTATTGGAGGTTTATTAAATGGACTCTGGAAAATTGTTCTTAAGTTGTTCACAGAGCAGGCAGGACATTTCTCTCGGTTAACAAAATTCACTCTATTAACAATCCCTTCCTACGTTATATTGAACATATAATATCCGAAATTAGCTATTTAAGGAAAGTGATATTACTGGGGTCCCTCTCGCATGAGCCGAGGGAAAACCTCTCTAAATTTAATAGGTTAATTATAGATGAAAAACTTCGATATATCAAGAATATTATGGAGTTAGAGCGGACATTTTTATTTTTCAATATGCCCTAGATAATATATCCTTTGATCGTCAAAAAAATTCCGATTAAAATCATTATGCCCCAGGGAATTAGCACCAGCTTTAAATTATCCGAATAGATCTTTGTAGCCTTGACCAGAGTGCCCGGCAGCAACACAAGCAATACGCCTTTGACGAGCACTAGCCAGCCAAAGATCGTAATTATTAAACGCCAATCCCCAACCCATACATTGTGAAATAACACACTGGCCAGGCCAGCAACAAATGTAAGAAGCCCGGCTATAAAGACCAGTGAAGGGTTTTTCGGGAAATCTTCCATGATTTGCCGAAATATCTTTTTGTTAAGTATAAGGCTGGTGCCGATCACGATTATGTACGGACCTATCAACCTCGCAAGCAATATTGAACTATCCATACGCCCCCTCCATTATAATTAGAAGTATCCCT
>JAHIYJ010000079.1 GCA_018814825.1 Candidatus Omnitrophota bacterium | reverse complement strand
TATTCTACGCGAGAGGATTCGTCAGGACGTACTCTAAATTCCTGGGCGCCGAAGAGGCTCAAGCAGTAAAGGAATATCTTGCCGGTTCGGAAAAGAAAAAAGAGGAGCCTCGCCTATTGCTGGATAATGAGTGGGTGCCAGGAGACTGGATACTTAAATATCGGAAAAAGGCGGCCATTGCTCTTCTGGCTGTCTGCGGCATATGGGCACTGGGGTTAGGCGCTATACAGGTAAAAAAGTTTATCAGTAACTCGGCGGCCAGATACAAGGTCTATGTCACCAGCAAGAAAGAAGCAAAAAAAGAGCGAGCAGTGAAAGAACAGGTGACAAGGGCCGTGTCTCAGCAGAGGAAAACCGTAAAAGAGAGTCCTAAGGAGACGAGTGAGGCGGTCCCTGAGAAAAAAGAAGACATAGAGCTTGAGATATCGGCCAGTGTCAATACTTTGATAGAGGTCAGAAGCGAGGACGGACTGCTCTTTACGGGTATATTGAAAAAAGGGACCAGTGATATATGGCGCGCTAAAAAAGAGATAAACCTGGATATCGGGAATGCCGGCGGGGTGACCCTGAAGCTTAACGGCAAAGGCCTGGGGCACCCCGGAAAAAAAAGAGAGAAGAAATCAATTACTGTGACAAAAGACGGCATGGAAAGCATAGATTAGATTAGCTAAGTAGTGAGGTAAGGGCTAGGTAGTGAGTTAGGTAGTGTGTAGTGGGTAGTGAGTGAAACATGCATTACCTAACCTCACTACCTAACCTTAACCCTACTACTAATCCTAAATATTAGCAGCCTTTCTTTTCTCAACATCTTCCATGAATAAAACATTCAGCATAATAAGCCTTGGGTGCCCTCGTAATCTGGTAGATTCAGAGTATATGGCGTTTGAATTAAAATCCAGAGGATATGTGTTTAGCGATCAGGTAAAAGATGTGGACACTCTTATAGTCAATACATGCGCTTTTATTGAGGACGCTAAAAGAGAGTCTATAGATGTGATTCTAAAGGCCATAGACGCAAAAAAGTCAGGCGACGTAAGAAAGGTCATAATAGCGGGATGTCTGCCCGAGAGATATCTAGAGGAATTAAAACAGGAGTTCAGGGACATAGATGAATTCAGGGGGGTACTGGAATTTAAGCCCAAAGGCGACCACAGGGGGCTTAAACTGACCCCCGATCATTACGCGTACGTCAAGATTTCGGAAGGATGCGGAAACAGGTGCAGTTATTGTATAATACCATACCTGAAGGGCCCTTATAAAAGCAGGGAAATAGATTCGATCATAAAGGAGACAAGAGGACTCATGAAAAAAGGGATAAAGGAGGTTATACTGGTTGGCCAGGACACCTCTTTATACGGTATTGACCTTTACGGCAGAAAAAGGCTGGCTGATTTATTAAGAAAAATATGCCTTATCTTGAAAGGTAACTGGATAAGGCTTTTATATTGCCATCCGACTAATCTCAGTAGAGACATTATCAGGGTTATGCGGGATAACAGCAATATGTGCAGGTATATAGACTTGCCTGTAGAACATATAAGCGACAGGATACTGAAGAAGATGGGGAGAAAGTCCCGCAAAAAGGATATTACCTCTCTTATAGGTTATATCAGATCTGAAGTGCCGGATGTCGCGCTAAGGAGCTCTCTTATAGTCGGGTTCCCGGGCGAGACAGAAAAGGATTTTCAGGAGTTATTGTCTTTTATGCGGGATATCAGATTCGAGAGGCTGGGGATTTTCAAGTATTCAAGGGAAGAAGGCACGCCCGCGCACAAATATAAAGGGCAGATACCTGAAAAAGAAAAACAGAGGCGTTTTGACGCGGCCATGTCTCTCCAGCAGGAAATCTCCGCTCGGGTAAACGAAAGATTCAAGGGGAAGGTATTAAAGGTCTTGATAGAAGACAGGGAAAAGGATTATTATATAGGCAGGACAGAATATGACGCTCCGGAGGTAGATGGCTTGGTATATGTGAGCGGCAAGAATTTGAAGATAGGGGATTTTTACAACGTCAGGATAACAGATACGCATGAGTATGATTTACAGGGTGTTGTCTTGACAGGACTCGCTTAACTTGACGATTCTTACAATGTAAGTTTCGTCAAGTTAAGCAAATTTTTTAATTATGAACCTTCCAAATAAATTGACCATATCACGCATAATATTAGCGGCAGTTTTAATACTTTTTTTATTTATTAAAGGGCCGGGAGCCAAGTTTATAGCGCTGACCCTGTTTCTAATAGCATGCGTCACTGATTATTATGACGGCTATATTGCCAGAAAGAATGGTATTATCACGGATTTTGGCAGGTTCATGGATCCAATAGCCGATAAGATCCTTATCCTGGGGGGTTTTCTCGCGTTTGTGGAGATGAAGATTATACCTGCATGGATGGTGATGGTGATAATAGCCAGGGAGTTTATCATAACAGGGATAAGGATCCTTGCCCTGTCTAAGAAAAAAGTCCTGGCCGCGGAAGTCGCGGGCAAGCACAAGACAGTCTCGCAAATAGTGGCCGTTTTATTCATTCTCACGTTTCTTATTATAAGGGAATCAGGTTTTACGTTCCGTTACATACATTATTACGGCTCGGCCATAAATATCCTCATGCTTATTACGGTGTTAATGACTCTTATCTCAGGCACTTCTTATATGCTCAAGAATAGAGATATTTTCATGGGAGAGAGATGATTTTTTTGTGCAGATTGATCGCAACTGTTTTTTTTGCGGGGCATATACCCTTTGCGCCAGGGACATTCGGCAGTCTCGCGGCGCTTTTTCTGTATTATCTCATCAAGGGCAATCCGCTTGCAGTAACAGCGGCCCTTGGCCTCAGTCTTTTGGCGGGTTTTTTAAGCGCCGGCACAGCAGAAAAATATTTTAGAAAAAAAGATCCCCGCTGTATAGTAATAGACGAATTCGCAGGCATGCTGATAGCGTTATTATTTTTACCGCCCCATCCGGCCTACATTCTGGCCGCGTTTTTTCTTTTCAGGTTCTTCGATGTAGTTAAGATTTGGCCGATTGCAGGGTTTGAGAGGTTAAAGGGAAGTACGGGCATAATGCTTGACGATATAGTAGCCGGCCTGTACACAAACCTGATACTGCAAGCCATACATAAAATCCTCTAATTTTACACTTTCGTGACACATAGGAAAGTGTAAAATTATTTTTTTAAGAGAGGGAATTCTTGCAAGAGCGTGTATACAGGGCCTTTTGAGGTCAAGATGCTTTGGAATAAAATAAACTTGTTTATTTTTATTCCGACAGGAGGCTTAAAGTCAGTTTCACCTATGAGTTTTGTCAGTTCTCTAATGTTTTTTTGAGATCGGACCCTTCCTAATGTCAGGTGTGCTTTATAATCACGGCCCTCTTTTTTAAGACCCAATTTTTCCATCCCATCTGCTATATATCCTGCCAGTTCCTTTAAATTTTCTGCGCCTTTATCCATGCCCAGCCATATTACGCGCGGCCGGCTTAGGCCTGGAAAGGTACTGATGTCTGAAAAGGCTATTTGAAAAGAGAGGGTTTTCGAGGCTATATCCTTAAGCGCGGCTGAGATCTCAGGAACCTTATCCTGTTTGACATTGCCAAGGAATTTCAGGGTCAGGTGCATCTGTGTTTCCTTCACCCATTTGACGTCGACATCGGATTTTTTAAGACGTTCTATAAGTCCGGAGATTTGCTGTTTACAGGCTGGGTCTATTTCTATGGCTATAAAGGCGCGAATCTCGTTCATTTTCGCAAAAGATACAACCTTATCATATTTAGCGCGGCCTGAGTAGTCTTGTATTTTATTATCCGGCGCTGGCCGAGGAACCTGAACTTTCCGCAGATAGTTTTTGTTTTCGAGGATAAAGCTATATAGACTAATCCCACTGGTTTTTTGGCTGTGCCGCCGCCGGGACCGGCTATTCCGCTTATGCCAATGCCTATGTCAGACCCGGCCTTCAGCCTTATGTTTTTCGCCATCAATCTGGCGGCCTGCTTAGAGACAGCGCCGTATTTTTTGATGATTCCCGCAGGGACGCTTACTAGTTTATTTTTAGATTCATCGCTGTAGGTCACAACACCCATCTTAAAATATCTGGAGCTTCCTGGAATGTCGGTAATCCTGTTGGCCAGGAGCCCGCCCGTGCAGGATTCCGCCAAGGCGATACTTTTTTTGGCCCTTACCAGCAGGTTGCCGATTATCTCCTCAAGTTTTTCGTTGTCATAAGCGAAGATATGTTTTTTTAGCCGCGAGGAGATCTTTTTTTCTATCTTGACGATCGAGGCGTCGGCGAGTTTTTCGTTTTTCTCGGTCACGGTTATCTTTACAGTGATTTCCTCGGGATGCGGGTATATGCCCATCTGAACGTTACCTTTGATATTAAGGATATCCCTGATTTTTTCGTTTACCCTGGATTCGGGAAGACCGGTTATCTTGATAACCCTGGATTTTATTGTCACGCCCGGTTTAAAGGTTTTTTTGAGAAAAGGTATTATGGCCTTATCGAGCATGGCGTGCATCTCAAAGGGTACGCCGGGCAGCGCGACCAGGACTTTTCTGTCCAAGGTTTTGCCTTGGACAGGTATTATGAGGCCCGGGGCAGTGCCGATATTGTTCAATACAGGTAAGGCGCCTTCAGGGATAAGGGCCTGACGGAGATTATTTTTCGGCATGCTCAAATTTCTTTTCTTAAAGTTATTTTTTATGTGCTCGGCCACTTTTTTCCGCGGGATCAGTTTTCTCCCAAGGGCTTTTGATATGCATTCCAGGGTGATGTCGTCCACAGTCGGGCCCAGTCCGCCCGTGAGGACGGCTATATCGGAATTACACAATGACTCTCTGATGGCGTGAATAATCGTATCTTCTTCATCCGGAACAGAGATATGCCTGGAAGTCTTAACGCCTATAGAGGAGAGTTTCCTGGAGATATATTCCGCGTTTGTATTGGAGATATGGCCGAGGAGTATTTCATTGCCTACGCAGATTACATGAGCCCGAATGTCCATAGGAGTTATTATAGGTAATATTTAACAAAGAAGCAATTTTTTTTTGAAAGAAAATAACATGCTATGGTGTCTACTATAATAGACAAGGAGGTGATGTTATAATTTGCTTTACTTTAATGCGTTATGGCTGGTATAATAATCAAAAACTGAGCAAAAGCAGTAGAACATACGGAGGTCCGTAATGGCTAAGAAAGAGGAAAAAAAGACTGTGGATAATACCAGTAGGCAAAAGGCCCTGGATGCCGCGTTTATGCAGATAGAGAAACAGTTTGGCAAGGGTTCTATAATGAGGCTGGGCAAAGAAACCCGGTTTGAGGTGGATGTCATACCTACGGGAGCGCTGCCACTCAATCTGGCGCTTGGCGTAGGCGGAGTCCCCAGGGGGAGGGTCGTGGAAATATTCGGGCCTGAGGCAGGAGGAAAGACGACTTTGACATTGAGCATTATTTCAGAGGCGCAGAAGAAAGGCGGGGTGGCCGCTTTTATTGACGCTGAGCACGCGCTGGATCCAGCGTATGCGAAACTATTAGGCGTGAACCTGGATGATCTTTTGATTTCCCAGCCGGATACAGGCGAACAGGCCCTTGATATAGCCGAGATGCTTGTCAGGAGCAGAGCGGTTGACCTTATCGTAATAGATTCTGTAGCGGCGCTTGTGCCAAAGGCAGAGATAGAGGGAGAGATGGGCGACAGGCACATAGGCCTTCAGGCAAGGCTTATGTCTCAGGCCCTTAGGAAGCTGACAGCCATAATCTCAAAGACAAATACCTGCGTGATCTTTATAAACCAGATAAGGGAAAAGATAGGTGTTATGTTCGGTAATCCTGAAACCACTACAGGCGGACGTGCCCTGAAGTTCTATGCTTCCGTAAGGATAGACCTAAGGAGGATCGGGGCTATAAAGTCAGGTGATGTCGTAATCGGGGCCAGGGTAAGGGCTAAGGTTGTAAAGAACAAAGTCGCTCCGCCTTTCAAAAAAGCGGAATTCGACATAATGCATGACGAAGGCATCTCGAAATCAGGTAGCATACTGGATATGGGGCTAGAGGAAGGGATTCTGGGGAAAAGCGGCTCTTGGATAACATACGGCGAAGAAAAGATAGGCCAGAGCAGGGAATCGACCAGGGAATTCCTGAAGGGCAACCTCAAGCTCAGCAATGAGATTGAAAAGAGAATCAAAGAAGCGGTTTTAAGCAAGTCATCGTCTAATAAAAAATAACTTTACACTTTTCTGTGTGTCACGGAAGTGTAAAATTAGATGGGGGAGGGAATGGGCATGGTTAGGGGTTTATCATTGATAACCTTGATATCTGTCCTGGTCACGGGGGTTACTTTCGCGGAGCCTGCTGATGAGGCGCCAGGCCTGCAGGAAGCTTTTGTCAAAGTTTCCAAAGAGGTCGGGCCTGCCGTAGTAAGCATAAGCACTGAGTATGTGGAGCATTATCAGACCAGATATTACCCCTTTTCCAATTTTCAAGACCGGTTCTTTGACGAATTTTTCAGTGATTTTTTTGTGTCAGGACCTGACAAGGAATTCAAGAAAATAGGGCTTGGTTCAGGCGTGATAGTTAATAAAGACGGGTATATTCTTACAAATGAACATGTGATTCACGGAGCTGACAAGATCACGATAACCCTGCCTGACGGAAGAGAGTTTGAGGGAGAGTTGACAGGCTCTGATGTCTATTCTGACCTGGCGGTCGTCAAGATCGAGTCAGAAAAAGACCTGCTTTTCGCGAAGCTCGGTGATTCCGATAAGGTAGAGATAGGCCACTGGGCAATAGCGATAGGCAACCCTTTTGCCTTTGCTGTCAGGAATCCTGAGCCTACTGTCACGGTCGGCGTGGTAAGCGCTTTGCGTAGGAGCCTTCCCAGGACAGACAGGAGGGCCCGGGAATATAGTGACCTGATCCAGACAGACGCCTCGATTAATCCGGGCAATAGCGGCGGCCCCCTTGCGAATATACGCGGAGAGGTCATGGGTATAAACGTGGCCATATTCACCACGAGCGGCGGGTCAGAGGGCATAGGGTTCGCTATACCCATTAATACGGCAAAAAAAATAATGGATGATCTGATGCAGGGGAAAAAGGTTTTATACGGTTGGGTAGGTGTCATAATACAGGATATGGACGAGAACCTGGCTGGATATTTCGGGCTCATGGAAAAGCAGGGGGTGCTGATCTCGAGAATCCTGGAGAACAGCCCGGCTGAGAAAGCGGGGCTTAAGCCGGGGGACATAATAGTGTCTTTTGATAAGAACAAGATCAGGAATACGCGGGATTTGATCAGGAGTGTGCTGAAAAAAGACATAGGCGACAAGGCCTTGCTTGAGATAGTCAGAAAGAAGAAAATTTACGCTTTGGAAGTGGAGATAGGCGAGAGGCCCGAAGACAATGAGGCTATGTCCGTTAAAAAAACGCAAAGAGTACAGGAGCCTATAGCGCAGCCGACAGAGAACTGGAGGGGGCTTGAGGTCTCTGACATCACTCAGGATATAGCTGACCGCTTTAAGCTTAGTCCGGGCTCGGGAGTTATTGTCATGAGAGTGGAGCAGGGGAGCGCAGCCGAAGAGGCCGGTATAAGGGCGGGCGACATTATCTATGAAATAAACAGGCAGCCTGTCAAAAACATAACGGAGCACAATAACGCGATTAAAGGCCTTTCCGGAGACGTGCTTGTGGGCACGTACAGAGGATATGTGGTTATCAAGGGAAAATAGATGAAGGTTGATGAAATACGGGATAAATTCCTAAAGTTCTTTGAAGGACGCGGGCACATGATATATCCAAGCGATTCGCTTGTGCCGCGCAATGACCCGACGCTACTTTTTACCGGAGCCG
>JAHIYJ010000078.1 GCA_018814825.1 Candidatus Omnitrophota bacterium | reverse complement strand
TGCTTTTAACGCCTGAGATGTTAAACGTGCAAAGCGCGGTAAAATCATCGTATAGTTTATAATAATGAGGCATAAACATATCCTCTCTAATAACATTATACCATATTTTAGGCGGAAATCTAATCCTTAATTAGGCGGCTTCGGGAATGGGAAGAGACATCGTACCCCCTCCCCTGTAGGGCTTAGAAAGATTAAAAGAGTTGGCCTTGAAGTCTTTCTAAGGTTAAAAGAGCTTGTTAATAGTATTAAGATGATTACCCCTCGGGGTAATCGAAAAAAATCAAAACTTAGATTTAAAGATCCTGTTACGGTTATACCGAATTACGTATATGAATATGAGCCAAGCAATATGATCCATACCCGTAATAGCTCGTTATGGCAATGGCAACGTGTCAATGAATGGCACCGGTATCTCAATGATCCTGTAGAAAAAATAAAGGGACACATGATAACCTGATACAATACTCCTTGTCCTACCAAGATAAGGAGAAAGGTTATATGTGCCCATATCCATGGTATCAGGTTATGCGATTAAGTAAAGATAAAAAACAGCAAAGGTATCAGATGGTAATTTATGCCAAAGAACACGGTGTAAAGCCGACGGCGAGGCTCTATGCCACCACTCCCAAGACAGTCCGTAAATGGCTCCTGCGTTTTATCGAGGGCGGCTATAAGGAGCTCGATGACTTATCCAGGCGGCCTCATCACTCACCTCGTGCCGTACCGGAAGATGACGCCAAGCATATTATAAAGCTTAAGACCAAATATAAACGTGTGGGCGCGGAACATGTCAGGATACTGGAAAATCTGTCAACTTCCGCTAAAACAATCCGCAAAATATGGCGTAAAAACGGCGTATCGAGCCGCTGCCGGCGCAAGAAGCATGTCACTAAACAGAACCTTCGCGAAATTAAGAAGCAATTCGCGCTATTCGAGCGTTCCTGTGAGGACACCAAGGACCTCTTCGATATCCCTGAATACTGGCCGCAGATGAGGCTAAAAGGGCTGCCAAAGACTCAATATACCTTCAGAGAGGTCTCTTGTGGCGTGCAGTTCCTGGGCTTCGCTGATGAGAGATCTCTTACTCACGCTGAATTATTCGCCGAATATATCAATGAGCACCTTAAAAGACACGGTCTTATCGTTGAAAACGGCATCCGCCAGACCGATAATGGCTCTGAATATATCGGATCATGGTCAGCTAAAGAACCATCCGCGTATACTCTCGCCGTTGAATCTGAGAAGCTTATACACGGCACTATCCCACCCGGAGCTCACAGATTCCAGTCCGACGTGGAAACCGTCCATAATTTAATCGAGACAGAGTTCTATGAGATTGAAAGATTCGCCGATAGGCGTGAGTTCATGGAAAAAGCTCATACATATCAGCTATTCTTCAATCTCGAAAGACCCAACACTTACAAAGAAGACAAAAGCCCCTGGCAATTAGCTAAAGAGAAACGTTCTAATTTACCAAAAAAAGCTCTTATGCTACCACCGGTTGATTTAGACGCTTTACTTGATAAAAAGCTTGCTAATCAGGCTATAGGGGGGTACCATGTCTATTCCGCTCCCTAAATTAGACCTATGTGAAAATTAGACCTACGAAGTTCCGATGTGTTGTTTTAGGTATGAGCCTGTATATGACTCTTTTGTCCTGATTATCTCTTCGGGTGTGCCCTGGGCCACTATGCTGCCCCCTGTATCGCCCCCGCCAGGGCCAAGGTCTATTATATGGTCAGCGGATTTTATGACATCCAGGTTATGTTCTATGACAAGAACCGTGTTCTTGGCATCCACAAGGGCATGCAGGACTCCCAGCAGTTTCTCGATGTCCGCGAAGTGAAGGCCTGTTGTGGGCTCATCAAGGATATAAAGTGTCTTCCCTGTGCCTAACTTGCCTAGTTCTGTGGCGAGCTTTACCCTCTGAGCCTCGCCTCCCGAAAGTGTGGTCGCGGACTGGCCCAGCTCAATATAACCAAGCCCTACCTCATTGAGTATCTTTAACTTCTGATGTATGTACGGGATGTTTTTAAAAAGTTCCAGAGAGTCCTCCACCGTCATCTCCAGAACGTCCGCGATTGATTTGCCTTTGTACAGGACCTGAAGAGTCTCATGATTGTAGCGCCTACCGTTACAGACCTCGCACTTTACGTATACATCAGGCAAAAAATGCATCTCTATTTTTTTTATGCCGTCGCCCTGGCAGGCCTCGCACCTACCGCCTTTTACATTGAAACTGAAACGGCCGGGCCTGTAACCCTTCATCCTCGCTCCCGGCAGCCTGGCGAATACGTCTCTTATAAAAGAGAGTACCCCTGTGTATGTCGCGGGGTTAGAGCGGGGAGTCCTGCCGATAGGCGTCTGGTCAACCACCACGGCCTTATCTATATTTTCCATCCCCTTTATCTTTTTATGGAGCCCGGGCTTCTGCCTTGAGCCATAGATATGTTTTGAGAGCGCCCTGTAAATAATATCGTCCACGAGCGTGCTCTTGCCGGAACCTGAGACGCCTGTCACGCATACAAAAAGACCGAGCGGTATCTCAACATCTATATTTTTCAGGTTATGCTCCCTGGCGCCGTTTATGACAAGCGACATCGCTTTTGTCTTTTTTCTCCTTTTTCCCGGCATAGGTATCTTAAGCTGGCCCCGCAGGTATTTTCCCGTCAGGGATTCTTCGGATTTCAATATTTTATCAATGTTACCCTCGGCGACAATATAACCGCCGTGCTTACCCGCTCCCGGCCCAAGATCTATGATATGATCAGCGCTTCTTATTGTGGCCTCGTCGTGCTCAACCACTATCAGGGTATTGCCAAGGTCCCTTAAAGCCTTCAACGTATCCAGTAATTTTGAATTGTCTTTCTGGTGCAAGCCTATGCTCGGCTCATCCAGGATATACACTACGCCCACAAGGCCCGCGCCTATCTGGGTGGCAAGCCTGATCCTCTGAGCCTCTCCTCCGGACAGAGTCGAGCTCTGCCTGTCAAGCGTCAGATAATCCAGTCCGACGTTAGACATGAAATTCAGCCGCTCTTTTATCTCTTTCAGAATCTGATGAGCTATCCTCTCCTGTTGCTCGGTGAATTTCAGCTTAATAAAAAACTCCCTGGCCTCTTTAATCGAAAGAGCCGCTATGTCGCTTATCGACCTGTCTTCTATCTTTATAGAAAGGCTTTCTGGCCTTAAACGCCTGCCTTCGCACTCGGGACAAACGGCCTCGCTTGTATATTTATTTATCTCTCTCCGCATAAACTCGCTCTCTGTTTCCTTTAGCCGCCTCAGGAGATTAGGTATAACTCCCTCAAAGTAGAGGCGGCCATCAGGCCTTGACCCATTGACAATCACGTCTTTCGCTTCGTCAGGTATCTGGTCAAAAGGCGTCTCCAGATCAAAGCCGTATTCATACGCGAGTTTCCTCAGGCGCCTCCTGTAATATAATATTATCCTCATCCCTCCCACGCGCCATGGCTTTATCGCCTGCTTTAATGGTTTTGTCTTATCAGGTATCACAAGGTCTATGTCTATGCCGACTTTTTTGCCCAGTCCTCCGCATGCCTGGCACGCGCCATACGGACTGTTGAACGAAAATATCCTGGGCTCTATCTCTTCATAGCTCACCCCGCACCTGGGACAGGAATATAACTGGCTGAAAAGCACTTCTTCTTTAGCGTCCTTTGATACCAGGACCAGGCCTTTGCCAACCTTTAACGCGATTTCTATTGAATCAGCCAATCTGTCGCGTACGTCTTTCTCGATGACAAGCCTGTCCACGACCACCTCTATGTCGTGTTTTTTATTCTTGTTCATCTTTATATTTTTTTCCAAAGAAACTATATCACCGTCTACCCTGCCTCTTACAAACCCCTGCTTCTTTAGCTCCTCGAATAAATTATGGTATTCGCCTTTTCGACCCCTGACAACAGGGGCCAGCACCAGAAGCTTAGTACCCTCCCTGTATCGTAAAATCCGGTCCAGTATCTCATCCTGGGTCTGACGCGTTATTTTCTGCCCGCACTTATGGCAATAAGGCGTGCCGATTTTGGCAAACAAAAGCCTCAGGTAGTCATATATCTCGGTAGTCGTGGCTACGGTGGAACGCGGATTACCCCCCGCGCTTCTCTGCTCTATGGAAATAGCGGGCGACATGCCTTCTATATGCTCGACATCCGGTTTTTCGAGCTGTTCCAGGAACTGCCGCGCGTAGGCGGAAAGGCTCTCCACGTACCTGCGCTGGCCTTCAGCGTAGATAGTGTCGAAGGCGAGCGAGGACTTGCCTGAACCGCTCAGGCCGGTAATTACCACAAGTTTATTGCGCGGGATATCCAGGCTGATATCTTTAAGATTATGCTCTTTCGCGCCCACTATCCTTATAAAACTTTCACCCACAAAAAATCCCCCCCACTTTACACTTTTGTGACACACAGAAAAGTGTAAAGTTATTAGCTCTCCAGCGCGTTTGCCTCATTATACTCGACGTCC
>JAHIYJ010000077.1 GCA_018814825.1 Candidatus Omnitrophota bacterium | reverse complement strand
TCGCCTTTTTGAATATCCTTGTAGCTCAGGCTTATACCGCATTCATAACCCTCTTTCGCCTCTTTTATATCATCCTTCACGTGTTTCAGCGAACTTATCTTGCCTTTGAACACGACTTCATTTTCTCTTATAAGTTTACAGGTCGCATTTCTGGGAATGGTGCCTTTTGAGACATAACAGCCAGCTACAACTCCTACCTTTGAGACCTTAAATACCTGCCTGACTTCCGCCTTGCCCAAAAACTCTTCCTCTATTATAGGCTCGAGCATGCCTTCCATCGCTGCTTTCACATCATTTACAGCTTCGTAGATTATATTGTAAATCCTGACATCAACCCCTTCCTGTTTGGACAACGCCTTAGCGCCGGGAGTTATGTTGACGTGGAACCCCAGGATAATCGTGTTTGAAGCCGACGCGAGCATGATGTCTGACTCATTTACGTTGCCTACCTGGGAGTGTATTACGGAGAGTTTCACATCCTGACTCGAGAGTTTCTCCAGGGAATCCTTGACGGCCTCCAGTGAACCCTGGACATCCGCCTTTAATATAATCTTTAACTCCTTTACCTCCCCTTCCTTAATCCTGTTATAGAGATCTTCCAGGCTTATTTTCTGAGTCTGGCTTTCTAATTTTTTCTTATCGGCTTTTAATCGCCGGGTTGTAATAATCTCTCTGGCTTTTTTCTCTTCGCTTACGGTATAGAACTTCTCGCCGGCCAGGGGCACTCCTGAAAGCCCCAATATCTCAACCGGCTTTGAAGGCCCGGCCTCTTCGACCCTACGGCCTTTATCATCAAACATCGCCTTTATCCTGCCGTAATTTAGGCCGATTATAACAACGTCCCCGATTTTAAGTGTGCCTTTCGAAACAAGCACGGTAGCCACAGCTCCCTTGCCTTTTGAAAGCTCGGCCTCTACCACTGCGCCAGACGCGGGTTGGTCAGGATTCGCCCTAAGTTCAAGCATCTCTGCTTCCAGGAGAAGCAGTTCTAAAAGGTTATCTATGCCTTCGCCTGTTTTCGCTGATACCTCTGCCGTAATAGTCTTGCCACCCCAGTCCTCTGACATAAGGTTAAGCTCGGCAAGCTGTTTCTTCAATTTATCTATATTTATATTCTTTTTATCTATCTTATTAACAGCCACGACTATAGGTACCTCAGCCGCTCTAGCGTGATCAATGGCCTCTATTGTCTGAGGCATGACCCCGTCATCAGCCGCTACCACCAGGACAACTATATCCGTAACATTAGCACCCCTTGCACGCATAGCGGTAAAAGCGGCGTGACCCGGCGTATCGAGAAAAGTTACCTTGCCCTTCGGTAAAGCCACTTCATAGGCTCCTATATGCTGGGTGATACCCCCCGCTTCTTTGTCCACCACCTTGGTCTTGCGTATCATATCCAGGAGAGATGTCTTGCCGTGGTCGACATGTCCCATAAATGTCACTATCGGAGCTCTGGACACAAGTTTGGATGGGTCTTCTTCTTTCTCATGCTCTGTGATAAGTTCCTCTTCCTGCGTCGGAAGTTGTTCTATCTTATAACCAAAATCTTTCGCTATACTGCCCGCTATCTCCTCGTCAAGAGACTGGTTGATGGTAACGAGGATTTTCCTGTAAAGCAGCTTTTTTATGAGGTCATTGGGCTTTGTCTGGATTTTTACGGCAAGGTCTTTTACTGTAATCGGGAGATCTATTTTTAATAATTTTAAATCATCGGGATCCTCTTTTTTCTCTTTCTCAGGCACGGGCTCCGCATCGGATTTCTCAGTATCTTTTTTCTTTGCGAGACTTTTTTTCGTCCATTTATTCACGCTGAGCGCCTCCTTGACAAGGGTGGCAGTGTCATCGTCCATGGAACTCATATGCCCTTTAACATCTATCTTGAGTTCACGCAATTTTTCTATAAGCTCTTTACTCGCAATCCCCAGTTCTTTGGCCAGCTGATGTACCCTTACACTCATTTGTCAGCCTCTCCCCCTTTTTGCTCCGCCTGTTTATTCTCTTCTTTTCTCTCTCTGTTTTTCTTGTCCCTGACTTCATGGACCTTCTGCTCCATCAAGGCCTTCGCTGATTTAAGTATCTTCTCGGCTGTCTTTTTACCGATGCCCTCCACCCTGGTAAGCTCTTTAAGGTCCGCTTTGGAGATATCACCTATAGTCTTAAACCCGGCTTTCTTAAGGACCTTTTCTGTTTTTGGTCCCACGCCATCCAGCTCGTTTATGGCTATATCCTTCAGTTTTTCTATCTCTGACTTGCTCCTTATATCTATGTTCCATCCTGTTAGTTTTGCCGCCAGCCTAACGTTCTGACCCTTCTTGCCTATGGCAAGCGAAAGCTGGTCGTCGGCCACGATAACTTCGGCCCTCTTCTCTTCTTCGTTCAGCTTTACACTGGAAATCTCAGCAGGGCTCAGGCTGGATGAGATAAATTCACCCGTATTGACGCTCCAGCGTATGATATCTATTTTCTCCCCACCTAATTCCCTCACGATATTTTTCACCCTCTGCCCCCTCATACCGACACACGCGCCCACAGGGTCCACTTTATCATCTTTCGAGTACACGGCTATTTTGGAACGATTCCCAGCCTCCCTTGATACAGATTTTATGTCGACTATACCTTCATATATTTCAGGTACCTCGATCTCAAAAAACCTCTTTACAAGTCCTGGATTAGTCCTTGAAAGCATTATCTCAGGCCCCTTTGGCGTTTTCTTTACGTCTATTATAAGGGCCTTTATCCTGTCTCCTTGTCTGTATTGCTCATTCGCAGGCAATTCTCTTCGCGGCATGACGCCCTCGGCCCTCCCCAAATCAACTATAAGCATACCTTTCTCAAACCTGTGGACGCTGCCTGTCGCAATATCATTAATCTTGCGCTGATATTCGTCAAACACTACGTCTCTTTCAGCCTCACGGATTTTCTGTATGATTACCTGTTTGGCGGTCTGGGCCGAAATCCTGCCAAAGTCGCCTGAAAGTTCATTACCGTCAGGCCCGAATACCTTAAATTCACCCGTCTCCTGGTCAAACTCGACCTTTATATCCATGATATGCTTGCCGAGTTTTTTGCGCGCGGCGCTCATAAGCGCGGACTCTATGGCTTTCACAAGGATATCTTTCTTCACGCCCTTGTCCCGTTCAATACTGTCTAAAATTAACAATAACTCCTGATTCATTGCCATGCTCCTTTTGGCACACTAAAGTATGCCCTACGCCCCGTTCCAAATTCTAAGCGATACTCAATTTATCTTTTGTAACTACATTGCATACAATTCTGATAAATAATCTGAGCATATTTAAGAATTTGGAACGGCGTACATATGTTGTCATAAAGGTCTTTAAAACTCTACTTCTTGCCTTGCCCTTGTTATTTTTGAAAAAGGGACTTCGATTATCCCTTTTTTCCCTACGTCTACCCTTATCGAATCATCCATTATATCCTGCAAGCGACCTATATATTCTTTCTTATCCAGAATAGCTTCATTCAATGTCACCCTTACCATTCTCCCGGCCGCGCGCGCGTAATCCATTTTTGTCTTAAACGGCCTGTCTACCCCGGGCGAATCAACCTCTAAAACATAATCTTCCGCTATTACCCCGCTATCCTCAAGCACCCGGCTGATAATCTGGTTCAACCTGACACACTCGGAAAGTTTAATACCGCCATCTTTATCGACGAGAAGCCTCAACACCTGGCTCCCGGATTCTTTTCTGTAGGTAATATCAATGAGTTCCGCTTTTTCGCTAACTATAACGGGCTTTATGAGTTCTGTGATTTTGTCTATCATGGTATCACTAAATAAAAAAAGTGGGTCACGCTACACCCACTTCAAAAGCAAACACCTCCCTTTCGCAACAGTCCTTATACTATACTATAGGAGGTAAATATATGTCAAGTGAAAAAATATTATCAAAATATTTGACCGCTGTCCCGCTGAAACGGCGAGACAACGGTCAAACAAATAATTACACCCCTGACGCTATTTTGTCAATTACAGACCTATATTTATCAAGACTATATGGCGTGCCTAATTTGAAACCGCCAAATAAAGCATCATTGCCGTATGAACCGAATAATTCTATTAAGTTAAGGCGATATTCCTCTCCTATGTCTTTACCTATTACCTTAATGTAGGCTATGTCTTCGTATCCCTTTACGCTATCATACTCATCAGGCATAGCTATTATTACTACAGCAGTATTCCCTGCCTGCTGTGCAATCCAAGTCTCAAATCCATCTTTATCAACTATTACTTTTGAGGCAGGAATAGCTATAATCTGGTCATTGGAATCAACCTGCTGCTTTCTGGAGGTGATAGCTGGTTTAATTAAATCCAACAGTCTTGCCTTCAAGGCGTTGGTACCAAAATCGAGTGGTAGACGATAGTCCCGTTCAAGATTCGCCACGACTTGTTCTTCAGGAGTTCCTTCTTCTAAATAATGCCTTAAAACTGCCTGGCCACCTATTGCATCAAAAATAGTCGAGGCATCTATAGCTATAGAAGTAAAGCCTGCTCTAATAAGGCGTTCGTTGATACGTGTTATAACTTCGCGTTCCTCTTCGGCATTTTTTTGTAATGCTGCTTGAACTGCTGTTAAAATCTCCATAGGAATCTCATCAGCTATCTCGATTAATTCTCTATCTCCAAATGTGGCTTTGAATGCACCTTTGCCATTAACTTCATCATATTTCTGCTCTAGAATAGCCCTTTGAGCAAAGAGCTTTGCTGTATATTGTATGTGATCACCGTGGACCACTATTGGAATAGTGCATCCTGTCTTCTTGACTATTTCTCTTATATACTTCATTACTGTAACTTCATCTAATGCATAATCGAGCTGCGAACGCGCAACCTCAATTATAAGAATAGCATTTAAGTCCATTGCTGCTAATATTAGACCTTCTAATTGGTTATAGCATACCAAATTAGCAGCTATTGTAGCCTGGCCTGCTTTCATTAATGCTTTATATACATCACGACCAGGCGCAAACTCAAAATCAGGAAAAGAGACTAAATCAGCTGTATTAGCCGCTCCAACAGCCTGGAGATACTGGGCGGTGCAAGCTCTAGTAACAAAGGTTATAACTTTTTGAGACTCTGGGGAATCTTGTGCAAGTGCATAGAGATCTTTATCCATCTGTTTAAAACCCCTCTTGAATTCCTTGGCAAACACTACAGCAATATCTTGTGCGCTGGCCCCTTGCTTTATTTTTCCTTTTGATATACCCCAGGCATAGGTCAATTTCATAAACTTCATAAACAAACTATCTGTAGCTTCTACTTCTGCTGTAAGAGTACCCTCCTCAAAGGCCCTTGCCACGCGCTTTATCTTTTCTCTTGTATCTCTATGAAGACCAACTACTACGTAAGCATCTTCATCATCCAAGACCCCCTGCATTAATTCGTCTCCTTTAAAACCATCGTCTAAAAGCGACAAAACATCTAATACCTTCTGCTGGAAGTGTGTGGCTACATTGAACTTAATTACTCCCATTTCAGCAAGAACAGCAAGTTCGTCCATATCGCTTCCAGAAGTACCGTGTTGAGCAGGAGCAGCTCTAAACTCTCCTGCCGCTTTAACATGTTCTCCTGTTAACCAAGGACTAATCTTGCCTACCTGGGAATCAGGCTCGAGATCTTTTGCGTTAAACTTTGTACCATGGCCTGAGCCATTATTATAGGCATCAAGATCAAGCCCCCTTTCCAATGCTTCAACAACAGCAGCGTCCATTACCCTTATTGCCGCAGGATGGGTCAGCTTAGCTTCCCATTCCTCTGTCCATGGATTAAAAACCAGCGCATCGACATGACCCACTTCTCCTTCTCGACCATCTCTCCCGAAAAGCGCTGGGTGATGTACTGCTACTAGATCTTCTATTGCGGCAAACTGAGCAATTGTTTCTGCGCCATTGCTTGTAGCTTGAAGCAAAGCTTGCTGGTTGAGACTCATTGCCCTACCTATTTCTTCTGGTATAATTCCAGCTATGGTTGCTCCGGCTACTTCTCTCATAATCTTACCATAAGCAGCGATTACGCGATCTGGATCAAGTCCACGCTCTAATGCCTCTCGCTCTAATGTTCCAAAAGTAGTCACTAATTGCGTTATCCTAGAAGCGATCTCTTCTCCTGTTCCTCCACGTCTCGCCATTTCATATACTATGTCAGCTGTGATTGCCTCAAGGCTTCCGGGTTCTCGCTCTGCGAGTATAGATACAACTTTTCCTCTATCACCAAGCCATGTTAAAAGCATTCTAGCTTGCTCAACAAATGGCTCTGTGGGTAGCTCTATTTGCATAACATTACCAAAATATCCGAAGGCATTCTCATTTGCCACATCTTTATTATCTTGTGTAAGAGCTCTCATACCCATTATAAAATTATTAATAGCATTGAGACGGGTATCTGTATTATTCCTTTCTAATGCCTTTTCAACAATCGCTATTGCTCTATCAAAATCACCTGCCCTGACCCATGCTAATGCCAGATCTCCTTGCGCTACAAGATCGTCCTCGTCCGAGCCTGCGTTAAGTAATTGCGCAATCCGGGTTTCATACTTTGCGCTAAGATGAGTTATTCCTAAACCTGTAGCAGCAGTAATGAAATGAATCTCCCCAATCCCGCTATTATCAACCTGAACCCCTGGAATTTCTAAACCTGAGACAGGCTTTCTAGAAGGTTTAAAATGAGCCTGAGTATAAACAACCTCATCGCTTCTCGTAAGGCCTTTTGTGCCCACAAATATCTGCGTGCGGTTTTCTGCTGTATTAAGATCGACATTTCCAAGTGCTCTCTTTTCCCAATCAAGAAATGCTCTCTCCTGGAGCCCTTGAAGACTAGTCAATGCATAATCTTTGGTCCCAGGACTATGTACTGGAGCTTTCTGGGAAATCAATCTCATAGATACACGCGTCTTACCGTCTATTACATCTCCCTTGCCAGCTGCCTGTAAGATAGCTGCTGAAGCAATACCCTCTGTAGTCGCTGTAGTGTCAATAACAAAATCCACATGCTCCCGAGCTATACCTAGAGATTCTTCAACAGTCCCGTCTTTGATAAAAACCATGTTACCTATCTCAACCATGCCTTCAAGATTGACTCTTGCATTCAATTCCTCCCAAAATTCTTGGTATTTAGTCTCAAAACTATCACTTAACCCTTCTTGAGCTAGTTCCATAAGTTCTGCATCATCAACATTCACTCCAGCCAATATCATATTCATAAGCATCTTATAATGGCGATCTCTAAACAACATAGAACCTCTTAGGTCTTTAATGTCTTTTCCATGAGCCTCTGCTATCGCAAGTAAGTTTTCCTTTTCTGACTTTCTGACATCTATAGCTGCTGGTTTACTCGATAAAACCTCTACTAAATACGCACCTTTATCAGGCAGTGAAAGAAATCCTGTATTTTCTAAATCTTCTGGATCGGCTTTCGCAAGCGCCCAGAAAGATACTGTTCCATGTTGAGTGAGTGAACGAAGACCTGCTGTAATCTCAACTGGGTCACCAATGAGAGTAAATTTGCGTGGAGCATCCTCATCTCCAAATATAACTCCAATCTCAAGTACCCAGACATTATCCTTTTTGCCTTCTATTGCCCTCATTTCACCACTGAGTCCCATAGCTCTATGTATATCATTTATTATTGGAACCGCAGCACCTAATGCAGTTTCATCTCCAATTTCACCTGCGTGCTTATGCCCATTTGTTGCCATAAATTGCCGCGCTCGAAAAACAGCACCTATAGCTACATGGGGTAATAAAGATGCAGCTTGTAAAGTAACATCGTTCACTTCGCCTGAAGGCGTCACTAATACCTTTACTATCCGAACATCCACAAGTTTCTGCAGGAAAAAATCCCATTCTGGTCTAAAGAAATCTCGATTACCTTCTATTTCAACAAGATAGTCTTGTTGTCTCGCTATAGCTACTTTGGTAGTTGCGGATTTGCCAATCTTCTCTAATTCTTCAAATCCTTCTTCATTTATATCAGCAAGCGCAACAATTCCCTCTCTCGCCGTAACAGTTATGAATCTATCACCAAGCCTTACATAAATGGTACCTCTCTTACTAATCCCTACAAGTTCATCTAGACCAAGTTTAGGAAAGTATTCTCTCAAAGCCTGTATAATCTGTTCAGTTGTTCGCCTCTTTTTACGTAACATTCTTATAGCTGCTAAAACATATTGTTGTTCAATTATTGCTCCTGAATCAGTAAATAACGCGTCAATCTCTCTGTCTCCCACAGCTTGTGCATGAGCCTTCGCTAACCATGCAATAAACCTATCTGAACTAAAGGAAAGAGGTACCCTAAGCAATGAATTAATCTCTTCTATTAGTTCTGTTATAGGCTTACGTCTTCCTGACAGGAGAAAGTGATAGTTCTCTTCGTCTATGTCAGTAGAGGAATATGGGGATACTACTATGTAAGAATAGCCTTTGTCTTTCAATAACTTGGTTATCCCTTTGGTATGGAACCCGCCTGCTATAAGGGCTACTACCTTTGCATCGCGCTTGTCTATTTCACTTATAGAATTACTAACCATTGCAATGTCCCTGGCCTTTACTATCTTATAGAAGCTCTCTAATTCATCCAGATGGCTGTCTATTAAGCCAGAGTTAAAGTCTATATAAGTTGATATATTGTATTTTTTTAGGGCGGGCTTTAGGAAGGCCTCAAAGAAGGCTACCTTGTGGGAATCCTTGTTCTCTATGTAATAATCAAGCTCTTCATTGGATACCTTTAAATTAAAAAACCCTTCAAGGAACTTTATGTTCCTGAGGGCCTGGGTAAGGGTCTTTTCTTCATCTGTCTTTGCAAGGCGCTGCTTTACGTCGTAACTTAAGGCCTCCATCTCTACAAAAAGCTTGGTTGCATCTAAAGAATTAACCTTTGTAAGATAATCAACAAATTCATTTAAGGCTGGGTATTTTGACATGCCGCCGGAAAGATGCCTCAGGGCAATGTCTTTAAGATAAGAATAGAATGAAAAAGGGGATATCTTCTTGTCCTTGAAAAGCTGGGCCTTTACCATTAAGGAATCTAAATCGCTTTTAGTGTCTTTTTTGGCAATCTCTGCCTGGAGATTCAGAAGAAGATTCTGGGATTCCTGGATTATCTTAGATTGGTCTATATTCTTCTCCTTGGTTGTTGCCTCCATTAAAAGGGATATATTCTGGTAATCAGTTACGGATATGTTGAATTTTTGTAGATAGCTTGTCAAATATTTTAAATATTCATCAGTTTCTATTTTCTTATTCTCGTAATCAGCTTCTTTTTGGTCTATAGACAAAATCTCTTTTGAGTAGGCCTTTGGTTTTAATTGTTCAAGGGCTTCCTTTGCCTGATTGATAAATACCCGGGAATCTGGGTTAAATTTCATTATCTTATTGAATTCTATGATGTTCTGAAAGTAGATGTCTCTATTCTCTATGCCCCAGATAGGGAGCTCCGGGTATTTTGTGATAGAAAGGTATTCTTCCCCTGTAAGTTCTCCTGAATTAATAAAGAGACGGGCTGTTTTTTCTCTTACCTCGTAATCCGGAAAACTCGATACGCTGGAGGTATCTACGATCCCGTCTGCGCCTTCTGAACAGACCAAATCCAGGTTATAATCTTTCTTGAGCATCTCTAATATGTTGGCTAGATTAAGCTCTGCCTCGGGGTTGGTATGGAGGTCCTGGATGTGGACTATGAGGCGATGACTGGTATTATCGGGATTCTGGTAGACCTCTATAACCCTTCCTGTTTCAGAAGGGATATGTATTTGAGACAGGTCTTCGAGATGGGACTGTAAAATCCTCTTTGCCTCTTTTTTCTGTTCCTGTGAGGAGGCTTGTTCATCCCCTCGTAAGACCGCTTTCTTTTGGTTGAGGCTTTCTTCTCTTTGAGTGCTTAGTTTTTTATAATCTACTTGTTTGTCTTTGAATAATGAGCGGGTGCTTGGTGCAGCGTATACGGTGTTGGTGGAAAGGAAAGCTACTGTAACAACAATCGACAAGATCTTCTTCGCAACTTTAGATTGCATAACGCCTCCTTAATAATATTATCTATTTCTTACCAATTTTAGACATATCAAATATATTTATAAACTCCTTAACTATATTAAGAATATACCATGTAACCGTTTTCTTGTCAAGTAAAAAGAGAGAGATTGCTGAAAAAGTCTATTTGCTCTATAATATGGTAGCCGCAACCTTTAGGTTGCGAATATTGCGCAGGCTATCCCTCGACTTCGCTCGGGATGATTTGAGAGATGGTGAGCTTGTCGAACCAAAGCCTGCGACTACCACTTTTTCAGCAACCTCAGAGAGCTTTTTGATAGTACTTAATTAATGGCTAAGGTCTAATCTGGGAAGGATATTTTATCTATATCTTCTATCTTTGACTCAATAATACTTCCTATGCGCCTATTTTTTATTTCCAAAACACCTTTTTTTAGACCGTTTTCTCCTATTACTATGATAAATGGGATACCGATCAATTCGGCATCGTTAAATTTAACCCCGGCGCTCTCATCCCTGTCATCGAGTAAAACATCTATCTCTTTATTTAATAGATTGTTATATACTATGTCAGTTGTGTTACGGACATTATCTTTGCTATAATTTATAGGAACAATTATAACTTGAAACGGAGCTATTGATATAGGCCATATAATACCTTTTTCGTCACTAGTAAGTTCAATTGCAGCTGCCATTATTCTATTAACACCGATTCCATAACATCCCATTACCACAGGCTTTAGTTTGCTGTCTTCATCTAAAAATTCAGCCTTCATTGACTTTGAATATTTCAAGCCAAGCTTAAATACATGGCCCATTTCAATTGCGTGTTCTATCTTTATGTTTTTACCGCAGTTAGGACACATATCTTTATCCGTAACCATTCTTAGGTCTGTCTCTTCCTTTACTACGCCAAAATCCCTATCCAGGTTTACATTAATAAAATGCTTATCCTTTTTATTGGCACCTGTAACAAAATTAACCAGTCCTTGCACACTATTATCAGCTATAATCCTTACATTTTTAAGACCAACCGGCCCTGAAAATCCTAAGGGACCCCCTGTCGTCTTTTTAATCACATCCTCTGTTGCCATTTCTAGGTTAGTGCATTTAAGATACTTTTTTATCTTTGCCTCATTTGCCTCATGGTCGCCTCTTATCAAAATAGCAATAGCCTTCTCATCAGCTATATAGATCAGAGTTTTGACCATCTGTTCAGATTTTACCTTCAAAAGCGCCCCAACTTTCTCAATCGTGGTCACGCCCGGCGTATCAACTTCTTTTAAAGGTTTCTCTTTTTCTTCACCCTTCACCCGTGACCCTTCACCCGTGACCCTAGCTATAGCCATGCTCGCTGCATATCCACACGCCGTACAATGCGCCAGGAGGTCCTCTCCGCTTTCTGCCAGCACCATGAACTCATGCGATACATCCCCGCCCATAACGCCTGAATCAGCCTCTACTGGGGTCGCTTTTAAACCGCACCTTTTAAAAATAGCCTCATACGCTTCATACATCTTCTTGTAACTCTTGTCAAGTCCAGCATTATCTCTGTCAAAGCTATACGCATCCTTCATTATAAACTCGCGGCTGCGTATGACTCCAAATCTTGGCCTGACTTCATCCCTGAATTTTGTCTGGATCTGATAGAGTATTATCGGGAGCTGGCGATAAGATTTTATATGATTACGCACAAGGTCTGTAATAACCTCTTCATGCGTAGGCCCAAAGACCATTATTCTATTGTGCCTGTCTTTAAATTTTATAAGATCTTCGCCCAGATCTTTATACCTGCCTGACTCATACCATAATTCCACTGGCTGGAGAGACGGCAGACATAGCTCAAGAGCGCCCTTTTTGTCCATTTCCTCGCGTATAATCTTTTCTACCTTTTTTAATACTCTCAGGCCAAGCGGTAGATATGTATAAGCGCCTGAGGCGAGTTTTCTTATAAGGCCGGCCCTTATCATAAGGCGATGGCTCACAGCCTCTGCCTCACTGGGCACCTCTTTTAAAGTAGGTATAAAATATTTAGACCAACGCATATGTTTAAGCTAATTATTCGTCTTGCGTAGTGTGTACAGCGTATTGCGTAATATTTCCTTTATGGCGTCTTTTTCTTTGACCTTTTTTATTATTCTGCCTCTTTTAAATATTATGCCTGAACCTTTACCAAACGCGATGCCTATATCCGCCTCTTTCGCCTCTCCCGGACCATTGACTTCGCAGCCCATTATTGCTATGCGGGGAAACGTTTTTAGCGTATGGCGTTTAGCGTATAGCGTATAGGATTTTTCAAATTCGTTAACTATCTTTATCAAATCCACCTGGCAGCGGCCGCAGGTTGGGCACGATATAATCTCAGGCCCGAACCTTCTCAGCCCAAGCGCCTGCAATATATTTTTGGCCGCGATTACTTCTTCGCGAGGATGACCTGTTAAGGAAACCCTTATAGTGTCTCCGATGCCCTCTGAAAGTAATATCCCTATCCCCAGAGAAGACTTAACAAGCCCCTCCGCTATAGGACCAGCAGCCGTAACGCCCAGATGTAACGGATATCTGGAGGACTTTGAGAATTTCCTGCACGCCTCAATTGTTGTCATGACATCAGAGGCCTTCAGTGAGACTATTATATCGTAAAACTTTGCCTTCTCCAAGATTTTTATATAATCCAAAGCGACTTTTACTAAATGGTTGGCCTTGAGCCTTGTTTGTCCCGAGCGACTTGTGGTGAGCGAAGCCGAGGGAAGCCCAATTGACCCCGAATTAAGCCCCACCCTTATAGGGATGCGCCTCTTTTTCGCGAGCCTCGCTACTTCCATAACCTGTTCTTCTTTATGGATATTCCCAGGATTCAGCCTTATTTTATCGGCCCCATTCTCAATGGCGGCAATGGCCAAACGATAATCAAAATGTATATCAGCGACCAGAGGAATCGTTATTCCCTCCCTTATCTTTTTTATAGCGTTCGCTGACTGAAAGTCCTTCACAGCCAGCCTGACCAGCTCACAGCCAGCTGATTCCAGTTCTTTAATCTGCCTGATGGTAGCGGAGGCATCCTTTGTGTCAGTCTTTGTCATTGACTGGATAACTATAGGTGCCCTGCCTCCTATCTTCAAGTTCCCAATTTTAATCTGTCGTGTCATAATCTATACTTCACCCCGCACCTTTTATATATTTAAAGTACCCAGAAATTATTTTATTAGTATATTGAATATTAAAAAGGTGCGGGGTTATTTTTGGAAGAGGCCGGAAATCTTTCCGAAAACTTCGAACCGCACAAAATCATTGTAAAACACAAATATCATAAGGCCTATTAGAAGGATAAGGCCTCCTTGAGTTATGTTCTCCTGCAATTTATAAGAAAGCGGCTTTTTCCTTATTTTTTCTATGGCAAGGAATAAGATGTGCCCTCCGTCCAGTACAGGTACCGGCAAAAGATTGAATATGGCTAAAGACGCGCTTAGATCCCCATTAGATGCAGTAGATACACAAACCCTAACCTCGCGGCCTGGCCCGTAATATAAAATATCCCTATCGGGCCCGTGATTGACTCCTTAAAAGGAATAGCGCCGGTAATACTGGCCCATAACGCCCTGTAAGTCATGTAAGTAAGCGTCAATAATTTTTGCGACCCCATACAAACTGATTTAAATAGGCCGTATCTAACGTAGATTATATCTTCCGTGGGCATAATCCCTATAATCCCCACCCTTTTTTTTGAGCCAAAAACAGTTTTGACCTCTTCTGATTTAGGCGCTATTATCAGATCTATCAAGTCGCCGTCCCTGTCTATGAGGAGCTCCAGTTCAGGTCTTTTATTGGTCTGCACGATGGCCGTTACCTGTTCCCAATAATTTACATCCTTCCCGTTTATCTTTAATAGCTTATCCCCCTCCTTCAGGCCCGCTGCCTGACCGGGATAACCGGGCAATACGTTTCCTATCTTTGTGGTCAGCGTAGGGTAACCGATAGCGAACACGAAAGAGAAGATCAAAAAAGCGAGAATATAATTAAGCAACGGCCCCGCAAAAATGATCCTTGACCTTTCCCCCACGGACCTGGACAGATATTCCCATTTTTCGCCCTTTATTTCATCTTCCGCGGTCTCTCCTGCGAGCTTCACATATCCTCCCAGGGGCACCGCTGATATAAGATATCTGGTACCTCCTCTTGTAAGCCCGAACAACTCAGGCCCAAAGCCTATTGAAAATTTATCCACGCGCACGCCTGTTCTTTTGGCGGTAATGAAATGCCCAAATTCGTGCACAATTACCAAAACACTGAGGACAAGTATAAAACTAATTGTTGACAGCACCTAGCATCTCCTTTGTTTTTACCCTGGCCCACATGTCAGCATCCAGTATTTCACCCAGGCAGGGCTGTTTTATCCCTTTATGAGAACTTAAAATTTTTCCTATTATCCTTGATATGTCCGTGAACTTTATTCCTCCTTTTAAAAACACACTCACGGCCTCTTCGTTTGCGGCGTTTAAAACGCACGGATAAGTCTCTCCCTTCCTTGCCGCCTCATACGCTATCTCCAGGCACGGAAATCTCTTATAGTCCGGAGCCTGGAAATTCAACGTCCTTACCCTGGAGAAATCTAGCCTCTTCACGGGAGACGATAATCTCAATGGATAAGTAAGCGCGTATTGAATAGGCGCTCTCATATCACAATTACCCAGCTGAGCGAGCATGGCTCCGTCCCTAAATTCCACCATCGAGTGCACTATGGCTTCCGGATGGATCAAGACCTTGATACAATCGATCGGTACGCCAAAAAGGTGATGCGCCTCGATTATCTCAAGCCCCTTGTTCATCATGGTGGCGGAATCAACGGAAATCTTTTTGCCCATTTTCCACTTTGGATGGTTCACTGCCTCAGCGGGAGTTATATCCTTAAGCCGTTTCACAGGGGTCTTTAAAAGCGGCCCCCCGGAACCGGTTAAATAGATATTTTTTATTTGAGACTTACGTCCGGATCCGGCGTCCACGCATTGAAAAACAGCGCTATGCTCGCTATCCACAGGTATTATCTTTACCTTTCTCCTCTTTGCCTGCTCCATAACAATACCGCCTGCCATCACCAGCGATTCTTTATTAGCCAGGGCGAGCCTTTTCGCGTGGTTCAGGCCTGTCAATACCGGCCGAAGCGCCGCGGAGCCGACTATTCCGACCACGATTATGTCTATACCGGCGCTTTCCAGCATCAGGCACTGCCCTTCTTCCCCCTCGTACACCCTGATTTTTCTGGAAGCGGGATATCTCCTGAATTCGGCAGCCTTCTTTTTGTCAATAATACTCACGGCTCCTGGTCTGAACAGCTTCACCTGCTCGGAGAGTAATTTTATATTTGAATGAGTGGAAAGTGCGGTTACGGAAAACCTACCCATCAGCCTGGAAATAACGTCCAGTGCGCTCGTCCCTATAGAGCCTGTTGAGCCTAAAACAGCGGCCCTCTGCATAAATTTCCCCATGGGTTACATGATAATCGTGAGATAAATATAAAAAACAGGCGCAGCGAAAAGCACGCTGTCAATAACGTCTAACAGGCCTCCGAGACCTGGTAAAAACGGGCTTGAGTCTTTCACCTGATAATCGCGTTTAACAAGACTTTCGGCGAAATCCCCGAACTGGGCAAAGATCCCTATTAATACCCCCGCCATAAAAATAGCTCCGAAAGACATCCATCCTAAATAGATCTTGCTTATACAAGCGAAAAACAAACTGAACAGGAACCCTCCTACCGCGCCCTCTATGGACTTCTTAGGGCTTATTCTCGAGAGCAGCTTATGCCTGCCGAATCTGGTTCCAACCAAATAAGCGCCCACGTCTCCGGCCTTAGTAACCAGTAAAAGAAACGCGACCAGTTTATGGCCTTCCGCCAGAAACCTTATCTTGACAAGAAACGTAAAAAACCAGCCTATATAAAAAATGCCGAATAAGGTAAGAGCAATAAACGCTACCGCGTTCTGGTTTTCCCTTCTCGTGAACTGGATTATAAAAAGCGCGATAAAAACCGTTATGAAAAACAATGCCTCCCACATGCCCCCCGCAGGCCTGTATAGATACATTATATATGGCAGCAATACGCCTGAAAATATGCCAAGATAAATGAAACTGGGCGGGAATTTATTTTTGGAGTCTAATTTAAAAAACTCGTAGAGGCCCATTGCTATAAACAAGGAGGCGATTACACTGAATGTCCATACGGGCAAAAGGAATATAGTTATAACAGGTATGAGGATTAACACTATTGAGGTGACAGTGCGTTTTCGCATAACTTTATCCGCCGAACCTTCTCTCTCTCTTGCCATATTCTTCTATGGCCTTTTTTAAATCCGGTTCGCGGAAATCAGGCCAGAATTTTGACGTGACATAGATCTCCGAATAGGATATCTGCCACAACAAAAAATTTGAAACGCGCATCTCTCCGCTTGTGCGTATCAATAGGTCGGGGTCCGGAGAACCCTTTGTATAAAGATACTCCGCGAAAATCTTCTCGTCTATCTCGTCAGGCCTTATCCTGCCTTTTTTCACTTCCCTTGACAGTTGGCGAACGGCGTTTAAGATTTCCTGTCTCGAACCGTAACTCAGGGCTATATTAAGATTTAACGTTTCGTATCCGGCTGTTTCCTTTTCCGTGTCTTCTATCTTTTGCCTGATCATCGCGTCCAGCCTGCCCCTGTCCCCTATGATCCTCAGTCTTACTCCGTTATCATGAAAAAGCCTGATCTCGTTATCCAAAAAACTCCCCAGTAACCTAAAAAGTCCTTTTACCTCTTTCCTGGACCGCAGCCAGTTTTCCGTGGAAAACGCGTATAAAGTAAGGTGCTCTATTTTGAACTTTATGCAGGCCTTTACTATATTTTTTACGGAGTCAATCCCTGCCTTATGACCCATTATCCTGGGAAGAGCTCTTCTTCTGGCCCATCTCCCGTTTCCGTCCATTATTATAGCGATATGACTAGGGACATTCATTTAATGAGCACTGTAGTTACGAAAATCGGAGATTTTCGTAACTACATCTCCTCTGATACTCTTCTTTGAAGGTGCAAATTAATCCCGCACCTTTTTAATATTCATCTACCTAAGAAATAGACAAATTCGGACAAATGACTTACGTCGCTCCGCTCCGTAAGTCATGTCCTCATTTGAATAAAAAACGCGAATGCATCTGACCCAGAAACTAACATTCGCGTTTTCAGTTAATACCATTTGAAAATCTTTGTCTACTCGGCGGCTGAAGTCGCTTCTTCCGGCTCAGACGGCGGCTGAAGCGCGTTTATAGCGGTGTTTAATCTCGTCTCAAGGTCATTTTTCTGCGACACCAAAGCATTGATCTGCTGATTCGCCTGTACTACCTGCTGATTCGCCTGTACTACCTGCTGCTTGGCCGCGTTTAGAGAATTTTGAAGATCGTTTACCATGCCCGCCTGCTTATTGGCTTCTGCCAGCTGCGCCTCAAGGTTCTGAATCTGGCTATTGAGTTCGGCGGCCTTCGCGTTGGCGGAATTTACTTGTAGCGCACTCCCTGCCAAGGCTAAGCACACAATACCTAGCACCACTACAACCGCTATCAAAGCTATTTTCACTTTATCCATGCCCTGTTCCTCCTTCCGTTATTTCTTGTACTTCTTGAGCTTCCTCTGTATCTCCATCTTTTTTTCTACTAACTTATCCATGTCCGCCTGGATCTTAGCTATATCTTTGGGAAGTATCACTATCTCCACTCGTCTGTTCTGTCTGCGCACCTCAGGGTTATCGTTGGACGCGACAGGCCTGTACTCACCATACCCTGTAGCGGCAACCCTTTTCGGGCTAATGCTTTTCTCATCGACAATATAGTGAAGGACGCTTATCGCCCTAGCGGTTGAAAGCTCCCAGTTGGATTTCCATCCGGAATACTTTATAGGCTCATTGTCCGTATGCCCTTCTATCCCTATATCCCTATCGCCTACATCTTTACTGAGGATACTAGCTATCTTGTCCAGAACACCGTACGCTTCCTTTTTTATATCAGCCTTCCCCGAATCAAAAAGCACCTCTGCCAGGAATATAATAGCAAGGCCTTTTTCCGCCATCTCAAGGCGTACGTCCTTATCGCCTATCTCTTTGGACAACTTGCTCTCAAGAAGCTTCTTTGTCTTTTCAAGCTCTGAGATTTCATTGTCTTTTTCCATCTGCAGCTTAGCCAGTTCGGCGTTCAGCGCATCGATCTCTCTATTGAGATAATCGATCTTTTCCATATCACTGCGCCTGCCTTTTTGGAATTTAATAGAACATCCGGAAATCGCAAGACTCAAACAAGTTACGCCTATAAGCAGAGAAAAAAACATTTTGTTAGATGGCATATAAGCCCTCCTTTTTTAATTAATATAATACTACCAAGTTATAAAGTCAAGCTATTTAAACAGGGTGTTCTTTATTATAAACGACGCGAATACAATAGACACCATTGACATCAGTTTTATCAATATATTCAGAGAAGGCCCTGATGTATCCTTAAAAGGATCCCCTACCGTATCCCCTACAATAGCGGCCTTGTGGCTGAAAGAACCTTTGCCGCCCTCGTGCCCTCTCTCTATATATTTCTTGGCATTGTCCCAGGCGCCTCCTGAATTAGCCATCATAATAGCAAGCACAAAACCCGATACAAGCGCTCCCACCAAAAGTCCAACCTGCGCCTCTATACCCATTAAAAGTCCCACGATAATCGGGGCCAGGATAGCCAAAAGAGACGGCACTATCATTTCTTTCTGGGCACTCTTAGTTACTATCCCCACACAATTAGCATAATCAGGTTTTTCCCTGCCTTCCATCAGTCCTTTTATCTCCCTGAACTGCCTCCTTACCTCAATCACAATCCCGGAAGCCGCCCTTCCGACAGCGCTCATAGTCAGAGAACAAAAAGCGAAAGGCAGCATACCTCCTATAAAAAGACCGGCAAGGAGCCTTGGGTTCATCAAGTCTGTATTAAGGGATTTGCCTAATATATGTATCTGGTCCCTGTACGCCGCTATCAGCGCCAGAGCGGAAAGCGCGGCCGAACCTATCGCGAACCCTTTTCCTGTAGCTGCGGTAGTGTTTCCGAGTGAGTCAAGCGCGTCTGTGCGCTGGCGCACTTCAGGAGCCTGATGTGACATTTCCGCATTGCCTCCGGCGTTATCCGCGACAGGGCCATATGCGTCTGTGGCGAGGGTAATACCAAGAGTGCTTAACATGCCTACGGCTGCGATGCCAATTCCGTAAAGTCCCAAATTAAAATCCCTGGCTCCACCTGAAAAATAAAAACTCGCGAGGATCGCCAGGGCAACCACTACCACCGGGATTACAGTAGAAAGCATTCCCACTGACAACCCACTTATAATAACGGTAGCCGGCCCTGTAGCTGCGGAGCTTGCCACCGAGCGAGTCGGAGAATACCTGTCTGATGTAAAATATTCTGTCGAAAGACCCATTATGATACCAGCCGCCAGGCCTGACACAACAGCCCAGTAAACGCCTATAAAACCAGGGCCAAGAACCCCTCTGATGACAAAATACGAAACTATGGCTATAAGGGCCGCGCTAACAAATATACCCTTTCTGAGCGCCATAAGGAGCTCATGTTGATCCGCCTTTTCTCCTGACCGCACAAAAAGCGTCCCTATGAGACTCGCCACTACTCCTACAGCCGCCATTACCATTGGTATCGTTATGCTGTCAAGGCTTTTCCCGTACCTGACAAAGGCAGCTGCGCCCAACGCCATTGTTGCGACAATAGAGCCTACATATGATTCATACAAATCCGCGCCCATGCCAGCAACGTCCCCAACGTTGTCACCGACATTATCCGCGATAACAGCTGGATTCCTGGGATCGTCTTCAGGTATGCCGGCTTCCACCTTGCCCACCAGGTCAGCCCCGACATCAGCGGCCTTTGTGAATATGCCACCGCCTACTCTCGCGAAAAGCGCCATGGAGCTTGCGCCCATGCCGAAATTCAACATGGTGCTTGTAATGTTCTGTATCCTTACTGATTCTTCAAGCGCGCGATAATACCAATCCAGGAAATAATACCATATGCTAAGGTCCAGAAGCCCGAGGCCCACGACCATTAGTCCCATTACCGCTCCGCTGGAGAACGCGACCTGCAGGGCTTTATTCAAGCTTGTCTTCGCCGCCTCGGCTGTTCTCGAGCTGGCGCGCGTCGCAATGCTCATACCTATAAAACCGCAGAGCCCCGAAAAAAACCCTCCTGTCAAAAAGGCAAACGGCACGAATATTATAAGATAACCTCTAAGATACAACAAAAACAATACAACAAATACTACCGCGAAAAAAATACCCACAATGGTATACTGTCTTTTTATGTAGGCGTACGCCCCTTCCCTTACCCATCCCGCTATCTCTCTCATCTGGTCAGTACCCTCGTCCTGCCTCATTATTTTCCAGATAAGAAAAACAGAAAACAATATCGCTATTATGGACCCCACAGGTGCCAAAAACAACATCCTGGTTTCTCCTTTCTAATTTACTTGATTTTAAAAGCCTGCTTGCGTTTAGACCCTACAGAAACCATGCCTATTTTTACGCCCAGAAGCCTTGACATGCGCTCCAGATATACTTTCGCATTTCTCGGAAGTTCTTTAAAACTCCTTACCGCCGTAGTATCCCGCATCCATCCCTTGTATTCCTCGTAAATCAGAGAACAATTTGTCAGTACATCCAGGTCCGCCGGGAAATCCTTATAGAGCTTACCTTTATATTTATATCCTGTGCATATTTTTATTTTCTCCATCTCGTCCAGCACATCTAGTTTTGTCACGACTATCTCACTCAGGCCGTTTACATTCACGGCGTGCCTTACTATAACAGCATCAAACCACCCGCATCTCCTGGGCCTTCCTGTCGTGGCCCCAAATTCTTTCCCCTTACTCCTTATCCTCTCCATCAGGTCTTTTTTGAATTCCGTAGGAAAAGGCCCTTCTCCCACCCGCGTGGTATACGCCTTCACTACCCCTATGACCTTGTCTATCTTTGTGGGGCCCACGCCTGTCCCGGTAAGGGCGCCGCCCGCTGTAGAACTGGATGAAGTGACATACGGGTAGGTGCCGTGGTCTATATCCAGGAGAGTCCCCTGCGCGCCTTCAAATAAAATACGCTTATTTTTAGATATGGCCTTATTCAGGACAAGTGATACATTGGTAAGATATTTTCTGACCTTCCGTCCGTAGTCCAGGTACGAGTCATAGATCTTGTCGAAATCAAATTCACGCGAGCCTTCTAAATTGGCCTTTAATTTTTTCCTCAATAGGTCCTTATTCACCAGGTCAGCCATGCGTATGCCGCAACGCGCCATCTTATCAACATAGCAAGGCCCAATACCTCGGCCAGTGGTCCCTATCTGGGCGCCCCTTCTCTTATCTATTACCTTATGATAAGGGAATATCGCATGGGCAGATTCGCTTATCATAAGATTTCCATCAACATTAATCCCTTTCTGTCTGAGCATTGAAATCTCTTTCAGTAGCGCCTCAGGGTCAATAACCAGTCCATTGCCGATTATACATGTCTTGCCCTTATGAAGGATACCAGACGGTATAAGGTGCAGTATAAATTCCTTATCTCCCACGACAACAGTATGGCCTGCGTTATTCCCCCCCTGATACCTGACAATAATATCAGCATCAGCAGATAGTATATCGATTATCTTCCCTTTTCCTTCATCACCCCATTGCGCTCCGACTACTATTGTGCAAGACACAATCCATCTCCTTCCGCGTTAGTTCCGCGATTATACAGTTTCGCGTGGTTCCGCGTCCTACGGATTCATTGTGAAAATCTTTTTAGCTATATCAGGATAAGTGGCTATGAACCTGAGCTCGT
>JAHIYJ010000076.1 GCA_018814825.1 Candidatus Omnitrophota bacterium | reverse complement strand
ACCTCTCTATATAAAGCATGCACCCTGTCTACCATACCGTTAATAGAAAATCTCTCTATGACGGTCTCCCTGCCGGAGTGCGACATTCTCTTATAGAGCTCTCTGTCTTTAAGAAGTCTTATCACGGGCTCGACCAGAAGTTCGTATCTTGAGGGTTCGACCAGAAAACCATTCACTCCGTCCCTGACAATGCTCGATATCCCGCCTACATTGGTGGCGACAACAGGTTTAGCTGACGCCAACGCCTCCAGAAGGGCTATACCAAGGCCCTCTTTTCTCCTGGGAGTGAACATAAATACATCCATGACAGATAATATGTTTACGGTATTAAGCTGGGGCTTGACGAATATCACGTTCTCCGTCAGGCCAAGACGCTGCGTAAGGTCTATTATTTTATAGCGCTCTCTGCCATCTCCTACAAAAACAAGCTGTACATTAGGCTTTTCTTTTAATATCTCATAAAGGGCCTCGAGGAGGACGTCATGGCCCTTGTCAGGCGTGAACCTGGCTACCGTACCGATAACAGCATGGTCCTTTCTTATGCCGAAACTATCCTTCAAGTCTCCTTTCTCCTCTTCTGAAAAATCCCTAAGGTATTTTTTTATCTCGATACCGTTGTATATCAGCGAGACCATATCTTCCGGTACCTGGAAATCTTTTGTCAGGTGCTCTTTCACCGCCTCGCTTATCGCGATAACTCGGTCACCCCACGCCGGGATGAGCGAGCGTCCTATATTTCTATTAAAAAACCCGTGACATGTCGTCACAAACCCTACGCCGCATAACCTTGAGGCGAAAAATCCCACTACCTGCGTGACTCGTGTCTGCGAATGTATCACGTCAATGCCCAGCCTCCTGACAATCCTAGAGACTTCCAGAATACTTGAAACTACTTTCGGGCTTAATTCCGACTTTGTGGCTATATTGATGTTTACATAAGACACACCGCCGGCCGTCAAATCAGGGACCAGCACCCCTCCGGAAGAGGCGACTATGACATCTTCGCCCTTTGCCTTCAGGGCCCTCGCGAGAGAAACCGTATAAGTGCTGATGCCCCCTATATTGAGATGGGTGGTAAGTAGCAATATTTTCATAACATATTATATTGAACTTGGTAGTGAGGCAGTGGATTTGGTAGTGAGGCAGTAGGTTAGGTAGTGGGTTTGGTAGTGTGTAGTGAGTAGTGGGTGTCACTCACAACCCACTACTCACTACCTAACTCACTCCCTTACCCTTTGACCCACTACTCAACCTTTTGACCCACTACTCATTCATTATTTTCTCCATCACCAACTTATACACTTCCTCCACGCTGATTTTTTCCATACAAATATTTTTCTTGCAGGAAGATTTATAACACGGGCCGCAGTTCACTTTCTTTTTTATAACCGTTCCCTTATCCACGGGCTCTAGATGCCGCCTTGAATCAGTCGGCCCGAATAAAGCTATGAAATCAGTGCCCATTGCCGAAGCTATATGCATAGGAGCGCTGTCACCGGTTACGTAGACCCTGCACCTCTTGATTAATGCCGCGAGCTGCGTGACGTTTGTCTTTCCCGCAGCATTTATAATCTTGGACCTGGTCAACTGAGCAAGCTCCCTGGCTATATCTATCTCTTCCCCAGAGCCAGTGACAACCACCCTTATATCTTTGGCCGCCAGCATATCAGAGAATCTCGCGAAATATTTCAGGGGCCACCTTTTCGTCTTCCAGCTGCCTCCGATATTGATTCCTACCAAGGTATGGGCTTCCGAGACCCATTCGTCTTTCAGTAATTTATCTATATAAGAGATATCTTCCCTGCCAGGCCAGATCTCCAGACGTTTTGACGCGCCTATTGTATTGACACCGGCCTTCTTGAGTATTCTGAACTGCTCTTCAACAGGCCCTGAGTCTATCCTTAAGTATTTTAACTTATTATTCACTAAAAATCCCATCTTTCTATTGCTATAACCAAACCTCATGGGTATGCCGCTCATCCACGCCATTAAATAACTGGTCCTGTTATTTTGCAGATCTATTGACATATCAAAGGCCTTCCTTCTCAATATAGAAGTTATCTTCAGGAGGCCCCTCAGGTTTCTGTCTTTGTCTTTCCTGTCGTACAGCATAACCTCATCTATATAAGGGCACTTCTTTAATACGCGCCTGGACTCTATGCCGACCAGCACGCTGATAAACGCCGCGGGAAAACTGTTTCTTATGGCTTTTATGCTGGGCACCGATAAAATCACATCCCCAAGCGCTCCTATCTTAATGATGAGTATCTTTTTTTTACCATGCGCCTCTTCATAGAGCCTCAAGGTATCTTCTGTCATACGCGTAAGACTGTATTCTTTCTCTATTCTTTTTCTCGCCTCTTCAGCCATATCCCTGGCCAGAGACCTGTCCTTCAATAATTTTATTACAGAATCTACCATCTCCATTATATCGCCTGGCTTGACTAGCATGCCTGTCTTCCCGTCCTCAATAATGTCCACTGCCCCGCCAACGCGAGTGGCAACAACAGGCACGCCGCTCGCCCCTGCTTCTATAATGACCCTGCCAAACGCCTCCTGGCCTATCGAAGGCAATACCAGTAAATCCAGCCCGGACATCACCTCGGGCATATCATGCCTGGAACCCAAAAACTCGACAAACCTCTCTATGTCAAGCTTCCTGACCAATGCCTTAAGATTGTCCCTGTACTCAGGTTTAGTCTCCGGGGCGTCTCCTACCACAAGGACCTTTACCCTGGGGAATATCCTTACGACCCTGGCTATGGCCTGTATAAAAAACGCATGGCCTTTTATGGGCGTGATCCTCCCTACAACGCCTATTTTGTATTCTGCCTTGCTGGACGCGGGATCTATAGGTTCAAACTTAAATCTTTCCAGATCAACTCCCCTGGGTATAAACCTGATCCTTTCACGCGGCACACCAAAGTCCTCTATCATATGCCGGCCTATCACGCTTGAGGCCACCACCACATATTTGCCCCACCCCATAACGCGGCTCAAAAGATGCGTGGAATAATACCCATGGGCCGTGGTAATAAAACACGCTTCTGTCTGCCTGGCGGCAAAAAAAGCTATAATAGCCGGCACGCGGGAGCGCGCATGAACTATATCCACGCGTTCTTCTTTGATGATGTACCTGAGCCTCTTTATCATCTTTATCGCGGTAAATACAGATTTCTGGCCTACAGGCAGCTTTATGTGCCTCGCTCCTGAATCGATAAGCTCCTTCACCAGACGACCGCCATTAGACACGACAATTACCCTGTGGCCTTTTTTAATAAGTTCTTTCGAGATATCCACAGTCCCTGTCTCAACCCCGCCTACATCCAGTCTTGGGAGTATTTGCAAGATATTCATAGCTGATAGCTCATATAATACCCTGTAACCTTTTTATTATCTTTTCTTTGTCTTCGAGTTTTTTTACAGCCGGTTTTTCTTTTAAAATCTCTTTTACGACATCATAGACTCTATTTGGTTCTGTTGTTTTTATATAACCCTGACTTTCTAGATTTTCTATGACTTTTTCATATTTTGCCGCTAAATTTTCAGATTTAAATATCACTGTGTGCCTGCCTGAACTCACTGCTTCTGAAATCATGGACACAGATTCAGGCGACACTATAACAACTTCACTCGCGTTCATTATCCTTGCCACCGCGCCTTCTACGTTCCTCTCGTTAGCTATGACCAGTGTCCCGCATTTCTTATGAGACCCCAGCTTATTTTTCAAAAAAGAATCTATCTGAGACGAAGTCCTTCTTGAGGTAGCCGCGAATATATCCCGATCGAATTCTTCCGCTATCTTTAACACGCCGTCCACGGTTTCCTCTACAGATTCTTCGGACAACCTGAAATTCTTAGCGTCTCCCCCAATCAGTAAGCCGATACCTTTGGCTGAAGGCTGAACCCCGAACCACTCACTTCGTTCGGGTACGGGGCATGGGCTGATTCTATTAGGCGCTGTTTCTGTTATCAGGATATTTGAACCTGGTCTTTTCGGCGCATCGTGCCTGGGCAGAAGAAGCAAGTCAAACTTTCTGAGGCGGCCCAACCCGGGCTTCATTATAAGAATATTCTTAGAGTTGTTTTCGTATTTTAGAAAAATATTCGCGGCCACTGTGGAGGCACCGCATGAAATAACTATATCAGCGTATCCTTTGAGCTTCCCAAATGTTTCTTTCCTCACGCAAAGCTTCACGCATCTCAGGCACCCCTGGCATCTCCTGCCGGCAAAAAAACCCGCCAGATCCAGCAATATCCTCATAAAAGCGTTCTTAAAGTTTATCTCCGCGGTATCTATCTTAACAACGGGCCTTTCCTCTATGCCCCGAGCCCTGAGCCTTGAACCCAGAGCTTCTTCTACCATTTCCGCCACTGCCAGCGCCTGGTTAAGATGTCCTGTTTTCCCGTCTGTCAAGACCAGTACCCTGCGTTCAGGCGTCGATTTCCATCTCTTGTGGGACCAAAGCCACTGGTCCGGGAATCTCCTTATGTAAGACTCCAGGGCCGCGGATACCTTCTGTAAATTCTCTTTTATATCTTTATCCCTGTTTTCTCCGGAAATAAGCGGAAAAGGCTCGTTTATTATTATCTCATGCTTATTGGAAGCTGTGCGCCTTACGAAGAAGGGAAGCATGGCCGCGTCTGTTTTCATGGCAAAGACCATGGCCCCGGGAGCCGTGGAAGCCGGTCTTCCAAAAAAATCTACAAATACGCCATTGGGTCCGGCATCCTGGTCTATAAGCATGACCACTATACCGTTATTACGAAGGGTCTTAATGATTTCTCTTATAGAAAAACCTTTCGTAATTACCCTGCAGCCTGTCTTCTGTCTGTAGCTATTCAGGAGATCATTAAGCCTTTTGTGTTTCTGTTCGCGTGCGAAAATTGTTAAGACCTGGCCTCTGGAACTGATTACCAGAGACGCCATCTCCCAGTTACCGAAATGCCCGGCCAAAATTATGATACCTCTGCCTCTATAAAGGGCCTCGTCTATTCTCTCGAAATTCCTGACCTCCGCGTGTTTATCTAAATACCTCTTTGCTATCACGGGAAGCTTAAAGAGTTCTACCACGCTCATTACAAGGTTTTGAAAATGCGTCCTATTGATCTTTTTAAGCTCATGGCTCTTTTTTTCCGGAAACGCGGCTTTCAGGTTTGCGTACGCGATCGAGCGCCGTTTTATATTAACGGTGTACACGATATCCCCTATGCGCCTGCCAATCCACAGCACGAACCCCAGGGGCACATAAAAAAACAATGCGGCCAATACCTTAATCGCCACAAATCCCAGAAAATCTATTATAGAGTCCTTGTTCATTATCGGTTATCTCAAGTTTAACGCTCATAACTAAAAGGCTGACAGCTGACAGCTGACAGCTGACAGCTTTCAGTTTCACCGCGTCCTTCTCTGTGGTTACTATTATGTCGATTTTATTTTCCAGGCAATAACTATCTATCCTTCGTAAATCCTTACTTGTATACCAGTGATGATCACGGAAGATAAAGTGCTTTTCGAATCTCAACCCAATACCCAAGATAGTTTTTTCAAATGACACAGGATTACCTATCCCGGAAATCAGCGCTATTTTTTTATTATTTAAAGCAGAGACAGTAACAGTCTGGCTATCTGAGATTTTATAAAAATTCTCGGGCCTGTGGATAGATTTCACGATGAGAGCCTCTGGAGCTATTTTCTTAAGGCGGCTCTCAAGCGCTTTTAAGTCTCCCGCTAAATCTACCCTTGTAATCAAGAATATATCCGCCCTCTTAAGACCTATCAGGCCTTCTCGCAATGAACCAGCAGGTATCAAAAAGCTGTTTCCAAAAGGGTTTGTCGCGTCAATGCACACAATATCCAGATCCCTTTTTAATCTCCTGTGTTGAAATCCGTCGTCTAGCAGAATTATATCCGCCGAGCATTTTTTTACAGCCTCGCGGGCAGTCTTTACCCTGT
>JAHIYJ010000075.1 GCA_018814825.1 Candidatus Omnitrophota bacterium | reverse complement strand
TTAAAAGGCAGGCCCGTCTCTTGCCGGCTTGTGATATCTCCAATGCTCAATTCCGTTGCATACGCTCCAGCCCAGCGTCTTTTCGCTCTGCCAGGGCCTTCGAAAAGACGCTAGGCCTAATAGATATAACTGACTATAAAGTATTATGTAGGGTTGGGCCTCGCTCCCTTTTCTTTTGACAGGCAGAATCTTCTATTGTGCGATAGTCCTATGTTACGCAAAAGAAAAAGGCTTTTCTTAAGGCCTCACCAGAGCGAAAAGACGTTGTGTTTGATTAGCCTAACAGAGAATAGAAGGTACTACGGTTGCGTTATTCGCCTCTTTGTTTTTTATGAGGTGTTTTATTGACAATAATCTTATAATTTGTTATACTAACACGCACGTATGCGTATATGCCATGTTATCACCAAGCCTGAGCTCGGCGGCGCACAGACTTCAACACTAAACCTTCTCTCAAGACTTCCAAGAGACAAATACACTGTTTCCGTTATCACTTCCCCCAGCGGTATCCTGAAAACAGACTTTGAAAAAATACAAAAAATAAGGTTTTTCTCTACCCCATTTCTGGTCAGGCCTATAAATCCCATATCAGATATATTGGCATTCATGCACATATTTATTATATATATCGTCTGGGGGCCCTCGTTAGTGCATACCCATAGCTCAAAGGCTGGGATTATCGGGCGGTGGGCGGCAGTGCTGTATAATTTGACGCGTCGTTTGTGTAAAGTTAAAAGTGTAAGGTGTGAAGTAATCCATACTGTACATGGATGGTCTTTTAATGATTATCAACCCCTGGCCTTAAAGAGGTTTTTAATATTCATGGAAAAGATAACGGCGAACTTCACCACAAAGATTATATGCGTCTCGAACAGTGATATTGAAACCGGGTTAAGATACAGGATAGCAGTCAGGGATAAATTCACGGTCATAAAATACGGGATACCTTTCGCGGATTTCAGCGAGGCTTTGGTCGATAAATCAAGAAAGAGAAGAGAGCTGGGGATAACCAATGATGGCCCTATCGTAGGCATGATAGCCTGCCTTAAGCCCCAGAAGGCGCCGCAGGACTACATAAAGGCATGCATCAGGATCCATGAAAAAATGCCGGATATAAATTTTTTGCTCATAGGCGACGGAGTGCTGAGAAAGAAATGCTCGAGACTTCTTGTTTCCTCCTCGCTGAACGGAAGATTTATATTTTCCGGATGGAGGAGAGATGTTCCGGAGATATTGAGCGTTTTGGATATAGTGGTCCTGACGAGCAAATGGGAAGGGATGCCCATTGCTGTCATAGAAGCTCTTTTAAAGGGATGCCCGGTAGTCGCTACAGACACGGGAGGCACGAAAGAACTCGTGAAAGACGGCGTAACTGGATACCTTGTGCATCCCGGCTCATATGAAGACGTGGCGCAAAAAGTGTTGAGCATTCTCTCGGATCCTGATATCCTTGCCAGAATGAAAAAAGAGGCCTTTCTGTCAATAGACCGCTCTTTTGAGTTAAACAGGATGGTTGCCGAAGTGGAAAATTTATATAAGGCAGTCTTATGAGTTATATATTTGTTTTTTCGGTCGCTTTTATTTCGGTTATCCTCCTGTTGCCATCCTGCATTAAAGCTAGTTACAGATTAAATATACTTTCCAGGTCTAAAAGAGAGGAAAAGAGCAAGCCCTGTCTCGGTGGGGCGGCGATTTACATAGCCTTACTGGCAGCTCTCCTGGTAGCGTGTTTTTTAAAACCCGAGGTCAATAACAGACTCCTGGGACTGGCTCTTCCCTCGGCTATGATAATTATCCTGGGATTAGTGGATGATATAAAAGACCTGAAGCCCTCCATAAAAATAGTAGTGGAACTGTTAGGGATAGCGTTTTTAATATTGACCGGTTTCGTCACAAAGATATCTTTCCTGCCGCCCTGGGCAAACGTCATGGTAACTTTTATATGGATGCTGTTTATTATCAACGCTTTTAACCTCCTTGACATAGTAGACGGCCTTACCTCAGGACTCGTGATAATCATCTCCCTGACACTGCTCACCATCTCTTTAATAAACAAAGACGTGTTTTCCGGAGTTGTCCTGGCAGCAATTATAGGAGCCCATCTTGGGTTTTTAAAATATAACTACCCACCGGCTAAGATTTATATGGGTGACGCAGGCAGTTTGTTTTCAGGCTTCCTATTGGCGGCCGTCGCCATAAGTATCAGCTACGCACCTGTCGAGAGGCCCGTGTCCTTGATTACACCCATACTGGCTATGAGCCTTCCCATATATGACACGCTTTTTTTGGTAATAATGCGAATAAAAACGAGAAAGCCTATTTTTAGAAAAACAGACGATCATTTCGCACTGAGACTCGTGACGATGGGTCACAGCGTGCGGAGAAGTATATGGATAATGTACGCGTTCAGTATATTCCTGGCCGTCTCATCATTGATAGTAGCCTTTGGCTCAAACGTCATCGGTATTTTTATTATAGGCATAGTGACGCTGGTATTTATTTTTATGGGCAGAAAAGTAGGAGTGGTCAAGGTAAATGATTAAACGGCAGCCTACAAGCGTAATACTGGGAGCAGGCCTGTCCGGGCTCAGCGCGGCATATCATCTGAAAAGCGGATACAGCCTGTTCGAGAAAGAGTCTGAGCCGGGAGGCATGGCCAGGTCGGTATATAAAGACGGTTATACGTTTGATTACGACGGGCATCTTTTGCATTTCAGAAGCGAATACGCATTTTCGCTGATCAATAAATTGGTTGACGGGAACCTTGCCCCTCATAAACGCAGTTCCTGGATATACTCAAAAGGCAGTTACACGCGTTACCCGTTCCAGGCGAATTTCTATGGACTGCCAAAAGACGTGGTTAAGGATTGTCTGTTGGGCATTATAAGGGCAAGGACGAATTTACTGAACGGAAAGGTGGACCTGAGCGGAAATTTTGAAAATTGGATCAGGAAGGTTTTTGGGAAAGGGATAGCCGAGCATTTTATGCTGCCGTACAACAGAAAATTCTGGACCGTTGAGTCCGCAGATCTTACGTGCGACTGGCTGGACGGGTTTGTGCCGGTGCCTACGTTAGAGGATACAGTTACCGGGGCCATCTCTACAAATACGAAGGCATACGGATATAATTCTAGGTTCTGGTACCCGGTAAAAGGCGGCATATCCGAAGTAGTGGAAGGGTTTTTACGGAAAGTCAATAATATCCACGTAAATAAAAAAGCGGTTACCATTGACCAGTACAGGAAAGAGATAGTTTTTGAGGACGGGACTATCAGGAGATTCAAAAGAATGATCACGACCATCCCAATGCCAGAGCTTCTTAAATTATTAGTAAACCTGCCTGTCCATGTAAAAAAGGCCTTTGCCGCGCTTAGATATACATCCATTTTTGTGGTCAATTTAGGCATCGGAAAAGACGATATAACCGACAGGCACTGGGTTTATTATCCTGAGGAAGACATGGTTTTTTATCGGACTGGATTCGCCACTAATTTTTCCCTGGACGTAGCGCCTCCGGGCAAGACATCGGTGTATATAGAGATTTCTTATTCGGACAGATGCCCCCTAGATAAGGAAAAGGCGGTCCGCGATACCATAAAAGCCTTGAAGGGTTTAGGGATTATCTCTGATGAGAGTGAGATAGAAATCTGCCTCCCCATGGACATTAAGTATGGCTACGCTATCTATGACATTAACAGGAAATGGGCGGTCCAGGTCATAAAGGATTATCTGCAGCACTTTGGCATTTACAGCATAGGCAGATACGGCAGCTGGAGCTATATGTCAATGGAAGATGTAATACTGGAAGGAAGAGAAACCGCGGCTAAATTACTGAATCGCGGAACTTGCGCGGGATGTGACCCCATACCACAAGGGTACGGGGCACGCGCGGAGTTTACGCGGAAATTATAGTTATGGCAACTTATATTTTAGGTATTTCCTGTTTTTATCATGATTCTGCAGCCGCGTTAATAAAAGACGGGGATATAGTATCTGCGGCCCAGGAAGAACGGTTTACGCGCAAGAAGCATGATTTTAGTTTTCCTGAGCATGCTGTCAGGTATTGCATCGGGGCTGCTGGCATCAGCTGTGAAGACCTGGATTTCGTAGCATTTTATGATAAGCCGCTTTTGAAATTCGAAAGGATACTCTTGACATACCTGACTTATGCCCCTTCAGGCTTCAGGTCTTTTTATAAGGCTGTCCCCTTATGGCTCAAGGAAAGGCTGTGGATACCGGATTTGATATCAGAGAGGTTGGCTGGCTTCAAGGGGAAGATACTTTTTACGGGACACCATGAATCTCATGCCGCATCTTGTTTCTACCCGTCCCCCTTTAAAGGGGCAGCCATTCTTACTATGGACGGTGTAGGCGAATGGACAACGACAAGCTTCGGAACGGGCAAAGGGAATGATTTTGATCTTGAATATGAGATACGATTCCCGCATTCTCTGGGACTTTTATATTCGGCCTTTACTTATTATACAGGGTTTAAGGTGAATTCAGCTGAATACAAAGTAATGGGCCTTGCGCCTTACGGTGAGCCTAGGTATGTAGATGTAATCCTAAAGGAACTTATCGACCTGAAAGAAGACGGCTCTTTCAGGCTCAACATGAAATATTTTAATTACTGCACCGGGCTCACCATGACTAATAAAGACTTCAACAGCCTGTTCGGCGGGCCTCCAAGGAAGGCCGAGACCGCGATTACACAGAAGGAAATGGACCTTGCCAGGTCTATCCAGGCAGTTACGGAAGAGGTGATGGTCAGGATCGTAAGGCATGTCCACAAAGTTACAGGCCAGAAAAATCTTTGCATGGCAGGCGGGGTAGCGCTTAATTGCGTTGCAAACGGCAGGATCTTAAAAGAAGGGCCTTTTGAAAATATATGGATACAGCCTGCGGCAGGAGACGCAGGAGGGGCTGTAGGCGCGGCGTTAAGAACCTGGTATAAGTATCTTGGGAATAAGCGCGAAAGCGACAATCTGAGCGACAGGCAAAAGGGCTCTTTTCTCGGGCCGGAATACCCGGATAGCCATATTGAGGATTATCTGCTCAAAAACAATATATCTTTTCAAAAGTTACCCAGGCCGGAGCTCCTGAAAAAGATAGCTTGCATAATTGCCGGAGATAATGTTGTAGGCTGGTTTCAGGGCAGGATGGAGTTTGGGCCCAGGGCCCTGGGCGCCAGAAGCATTTTAGGGGATGCCCGCTCAAGCTATATGCAGTCGCGCATGAACCTCAAGATAAAATTCAGGGAATCGTTCCGCCCGTTTGCGCCTTCTGTATTAGCCGAAAAGGCATCAGACTGTTTTGATTTGAAAACTGACAGTCCCTATATGCTGTTGGTGGCGAAGGTAAGCAATGGTTGCCTCAATACAGGGCCTGATAAGGAGCCGGCTGGTTTTGACAGATTAAAAATAAAACGATCCAAGCTGCCGGCTGTTACGCACGTGGACTGTTCAGCCAGAGTCCAGACTATATCGCCTGACAGCGAAAATAGAATCTATTATGATCTCCTGAAGGAGTTCTATGGACAGACAGGGTGCCCTGTGCTTATAAATACTTCTTTTAATGTCAGGGGAGAACCGATAGTTTGCAGCCCTGAGGACGCATACAAATGTTTCATGAATACAGGCATGGATTACCTGGTGATGGGTAGTTTTCTGCTGGACAAAAAAGAGCAGCCGAAACAGCAATGTGAGGCAAAACAGTATTTTGAGCTCGATTGATTCATATGCCAGACACGTTAATCATAGTCCCGACTTATAACGAGAAAGATAATATCAAAGAGCTTATCTCTGAGATATTAAGATATACCCCTGGCGTAAACATCTTAATTGTCGATGACAATTCTTCCGATGGCACGGGTGTCATAGCAGACGATATAGCGGCAAAGGATAGAAGGGTTTCTGTGATGCACAGGCTATCCCGCAGAGGAAGGGGTTATGCGGGGATAGACGCTTTTAAAGAGGCCATGAAAAGAGAAGAGGCAAGTTTTATAATGGAGATGGATTCAGATTTCTCGCATGATCCAAAATATATCCCCCATTTCATACGCGAAATGAACGGAAATGATATAGTAATAGGTTCCAGATTCGTGGAGGGAGGTAGCGACATCTATAGGAGTTTTCTAAGGAATTTGCTTTCCAGATTGTCCAATATCTTTATAAGGCGGTACTTGAAGCTAGACGTCAAGGATTGCAGTGCTGGATACAGGTGTTTTAAGCGGCATGTTATAGAATCGATCGATCTGGACTCATTGATTTCCAGGGGGCCGGCCATCATAGAAGAGATCCTGTATATTTCAAAAGCAAAGGGCTTCCGGATAAAAGAGATACCCATAGTTTTTAAAGACAGGATTAAAGGGAGAACCAAGCTTAGCGTGATGAAACTATTGAGAGTATTTCTGGATATATGGTCCTTCAGGCACATTCATTTATCCGACATTAATAGCAAAAAGGCGGAAGCCAGGAGTTTTGGTTTTAAGGCTGCGCTGGGGCTAAGCATAGCTGGCTTTATCATGTTTTTAAGAGGCAAGGAACATTTCTTATGGTTCACAGGAGCCGGTTCGCTCTTCTTAGTGTTTGGCGTGCTGTGCCCATATGCGCTTATCTCGCTAAAGAGGTTTTTGGATTTTTTTATATCAGCAATAGGGAGAGTGATAAAACTTGCGGCAATGCTTGTTTTGTTCTTTCTGATCTTTAGCCCTATCGCCGTTATCTTAAAAATTTTAAGAAAAGATATCTTGATGTCAGCGATAGGCAAGACCAGTGAATCTTACTGGATAAAAACGAATTCGAAGGTCTCAGGAAACGAGTATTACGAGCGAATGGGTTAAAAAAATGACTACGCGCATAGAGTATAAAAAAAGGATTAAAGAGCTTTTTGCCAATAGAGATTTTATATGGGCCCTTTCAAAGAAAGAATTGAAAAATAAATATTCTGGGTCGAGGCTGGGCATATGGTGGGCAGTAATACTGCCGCTGCTTCTGGCCCTCAGCATAAGCCTTGTATTCACAAAAGCGTTTAATGTGTCTATACCAAAGTACACCTTTTTTGTCCTCTCTGCCATATTGCCATGGGCCTTTTTTTCGCAAGGATTGTCAGAGGGTGCCAATTCCCTTATTGCCAACAGATCCATATTCAGGCAGAGCACAGCCCCAAAGGAGATCGTACCTATTTCATCTATCCTTGGGAATTTCCTGAACTTTATTATCGGACTCGCGGTCATTGCCCCGATTTTTGTGGTGCTTAACCCCGGGATAATGTTGTTTATAGTGCCCCTGTCTATGCTCCTGGTGTTTTTTTTATTGTTTATAGCCGGGCTGGGCCTTATGATTTCCACGGCAAATGTTTTTTACAGAGACGTTTCGTGTTTTCTTTCTCTGGGTTTAATGGTGTGGTTCTGGATAACCCCGGTTTTTTATTCTATGGATATGGTGCCTTATCCGTATAAGATGATAGGGATACTGAACCCCGTTACTTATTTTATGGTTAATTTCAGGAATTTTCTGTATTATGGGAGATTCGAGTCATACCCGTTTTTGATGAGCTCATTTTTAGCCCTTGTGTCGTTCGTAGCAGGCTACAGGGTTTTTCTTGTACACGAATCAGAACTTTCAAAGCGCCTATGAATAAGATAATAGAATTCAAGAATGTATCAGAAAGTTACAGGATAAGATACACAAATGAAGGCAAGAGCTGGTCTGAGGAATTCCTGGCATTGAATGACGTAAGTTTTTCAATCGACAAAGGAGAGGCCGTAGGTATTATAGGCAAAAATGGGGCAGGGAAAAGCACTATATTGAAGTTGATATCAGGCATGCTAAAGCCCGATAAGGGCAGTGTGGAGACAAAGGGCAAGGTTTCAGCGCTGATGGAGCTGGGAGCGGGTTTCAATCCTGAGTTTACAGGCCGTGAAAATATCGTGTCCAATGCCCAGGCATATGGCATATCAGGCCATGAGATCCATAGGCGGCTCGATAGGATCATAGAATTCGCGGAACTGGGTAAATTTATAGACGCACCTGTAAAGTATTATTCGCAGGGGATGTACGCGAGGCTTGGATTTTCCCTTGCCATACATGTCGACCCCGATATCCTGCTTGTGGATGATATATTGGCGGTTGGAGATGAAAGTTTCCAGAGAAAATGCAGGAACAAGATATATGATATGAAAAAAGACGGCAAGACCATAATCCTGGTCAGCCATGATATGAATACAATAGAGGCCTTGTCTGACAGGGTAATGTTCCTGAATGAAGGCCGCGTGGTAAGTATGGACAGGCCCTTAAAGGCGATGTCCTCATACCTTGAAAAGATCGGGCGGAAGGATGGCATAGTCGTGCTAAGAGAGGGTGATTTGCGCCTCGCTTTTAATAACGGCAAGGTATTTATAAGCTACAAGGATAACCCCCTTGGGAAAAACCAGTACAGTTCTTTTATATTATGGAATCAGGAAGATAATAAATGGTCTTCTTCCATAGAATTTGAATGGGAGATCGCGAAAGAAGGCCCTGGCTTTGCCCTGTTGAAAGGCAGGTTCAAGGAAGATAAGGTCAAATGCGACCTGAAGATAACGCTGGATAAAGAACAGCTTGTTTTTGATCTAAAAATGAAAACAAAAGACGGCTTAAAGACCCAGGGCCTGCACTGGGATTTTATCATTTCCCAGCTTTTCGACAGGTATTTCTTTGGGAGCGATTATTTTTCGTTTCCGGATTTTTCTTCGCGCAATGAATGGCAGGAGATATTCAGGGTCGAGCAATCAAACTGCATAGGCTTCGCAAGCGCCAATGACGAGCTGCCTTCTATTCTGATAGAGAAGGACAGCGAGGACAGGATAAACATTTTTAATACCGGTTATGACACTGAAAAAAGGGCCGTTTCTGTATGGTCAGTCAGGGGGGAAATAAACTGCAGGCTGTGCTTCTTCGCCAGTGACGGAGAATTCGAAGAACGTATGGTGTCTTTATTCGAGGATTTTAACCATACGCTCCGCAAGAACAAGGAGAAACTCTTCAGGGATTATTCTATAACCTGCGGCCCGCTGACCTTGTTTGCCGACCCTCAGACAAAATCAGTCCACCTGTATCACAAGGACCAGCAGTTGACTACTGCCTCAGGCATAGAATG
>JAHIYJ010000074.1 GCA_018814825.1 Candidatus Omnitrophota bacterium | reverse complement strand
GTATGTCAGAAGTTATGGTTATGCTGCCGCTGTACTCCAGGTTGCATTCAGTAACCACGGCCTTCTGTATCTTTGATTTCAGTATTGTCCGTAACATTTTATCTCCTTAGTTTAAAATTACATTATCTATTAACCTTGTTTTCCCGATCCGCACCGCGAGCGCCACCAGCGTCTTTCCTGAAATCTTCTTCACGTCCATAAGCGTTTCAGGGTCAACTATGACTATGTAATCTATCTCGGCGTCCTTCTCTGCGAGTATCAAATTCCGCATTCTGGATATTATCTTTTTTGAGTCCTTCTCGCCTTTTTTATAAAGTTCTCTTGCTGCCTTCAGGGATTTATGCAGGGATGCCGCCTGCTTACGCGAATCCCTGTCCAGATACGTATTTCTTGAGCTCATGGCCAGGTCGTCTTTTTCTCTTACTATGGGCATCACCTTTATTTTTACCGGTAGAGCCAGGTCCTTTACCATCCTCTTTATCACGATAGCCTGCTGGGCGTCTTTCTGCCCAAAGTAAGCGATGTCCGGCGATACTATGTTAAAGAGTTTCGCTACCACTGTAGTAACGCCTCTAAAATGCCTCGGTCTTTTAGCGCCGCACAGCCCTTCGGTAAGCCCCTCTACGTTTAGATACGTAGAGAATCCCTCTGGATACATGCTTCTCACCCCCGGGACAAAGACCATATCCACTCCGCATCTCTTACAGAGAGCCAGGTCTTTTTTTAACTCTCTCGGATACTCTTTAAAATCCTCATTTGGGCCAAACTGAACCGGGTTAACGAAAATACTGACCACGACGCAGTCCGAATCTTTCCTGGCCCTTCTTACGAGACTCAGGTGCCCTTCATGCAGAAAACCCATGGTCGGCACAAAGCCCACGGTCTTACCCTTGCGCTTCAACCGCCCTATTTCTCTTCTTAATAACCTTATATCCCTGTATACCTTCATGCCCCTCCTTAACTTGACAAAACTTACAATGTAAGAATCGTCAAGTTAAGCATTGGTCAAATCCCGCAATGGCCTTTGGACAAATTCCCTTTCAGACATCCTCGGATGCGGGATCTTTAAATACGGTTCACATATCTTCCTGTCACCATACGTGAGTATGTCAAGATCTATGGCTCGTGGGCCGTTTTTCACTGTCCTTTTCCTGCCAAGTTGACCCTCGATATCATGCGCGACATTAAGAAGCTCTCTCGGCCCCAATAGCGTTTCTATTTCTACGGCGCCGTTCAAATATTTAGGTTGTTCAGGACCACCCACAGGCTCAGTCTCGTACAACAGTGAAACCCTTTTTACCTCTATCCCCTCAACCTCTTTTAGCTTCTGAATCGCCTGTTCAATGTTCTTTCGCCGCTCGCCAAGATTCGACCCAACACCTATATAACAGCGTATCCCCGCCACCCCGCGCCTCCTTAACTTGACAAAACTTACAATGTAAGAATCGTCAAGTTAAGCTATATGATTTTCTTTAATCTGTCGACTGCTTCTTTTATCCGCTCAACCGAAACGGTCAACGCCATCCTTACGTACCCCTCGCCGCTCTCTCCAAAACCGACACCAGGCGTAATCACGATGCCCGCCTCGTTAAGGACTTTGCCGGCAAATTTTATCGAAGATTTATAAGGCCTTGGAAGCGACGTCCATGCGTAAAAAGTCGCTTTCGGCTTTTTCGTCTTCCACCCTATTGAATTAAGGCCGTCCACAAGCGCGTCGCGCCGCTCCTGATAGACCGCGTTCATCCTCTTCAGGTGTCTTTCAGCTATGTCCAGGGCTGTTATGCCGGCCATCTGAATAGCGTTAAACGCCCCGGAGTCTATATTGGACTTTACTTTTCCTATGGCTGAGATTATTTTTTCATTGCCGCAGACAAATCCTATGCGCCATCCTGTCATGTTGCATGTCTTGGAAAGAGAATGGAACTCCACGCCCACGTCCATAGCGCCGTTGACCTTTAAAAAACTATCCGGCTTGTACCCGTCAAAAGCTACCTCAGAATACGCGGCGTCATGAGCGACTATAAGGCCGTATTTCTTCGCGAACAGCGCGACATCCTCAAAAAACCCCTTCTCGCAAACAGCGCTGGTAGGATTATTGGGGTAATTGATGTAAAGGATCCTGGCCTTTTTCAGCGTCGATTCTTTTATCTTTTTAAGGTCAGGTAAAAAATTATTCCCTTCTAGAAGAGGCATTGCATGGATCCTGCCTCCGGCAAGGATGGTCCCGCCTTTATAAGGAGGGTAACACGGGTCAGGTACCAGGGAAACGTCTCCAGGGTTCACAAACGCCAGGGGCATATGGCCGATGCCTTCTTTTGAGCCTATAAGCACTAGTATCTCTTTTTCAGGATCAAGCGCGACGCCGAACCTGGAGCTGTACCACTCCGCTATTCTTTTCCTGAAAGACGATATGCCCTGGTCCAGCGGATAATGATGATTTTTAGAATCCTGAAGCGCCTTATAAAGAGACTCTATTACCTCTTTAGGAGAGCCCTCGTCGGGATCGCCTATGCCTAGATCTATGATATCTTTCCCCTCTCTCAACGCCTTACGCTTCGCCTTGTCTATTTCCACGAATAAATAAGGCGGGAGCTTTGTCAATCTCTCGCTTAACTCAAATTGCATACATCACCTCATGTAAAAAATAGGGACAGCGACCATTTTTCAGGAAGAAAACAGGAACTATTTTTATTTAAAAAATGGTCGCTGTCCCTATTTTTTTGACTGTATTACGTCCTGCATGCGATACAGGCCTGACTTTTTCGCTGCTAGAAATTTCGCCGCGTCAAGCGCACCCTTCGCGAAAGCGTCGCGGGAATGTGCCCTGTGCGTCAGTTCTATCCTTTCGCCATTCCCAGCAAATATGACGGTATGGTCTCCCACTATATCGCCCAATCTTATCGAATGTATGGGAGGGACCTTGCCCTTGGCGTTTGAAACAGCCTCTCCCAGCCTTTTGGCCGTACCGCTCGGCGCGTCTTTTTTCTGATCGTGATGAACCTCTACTATCTCAACTTCATAGTCTTTGCCAAGAAGCCGCGCGACCTGCTCGGCGATCTTGAACAACAGATTCGCCCCGACGCTCATATTAGGAGAAAGCACCACCGGTATGTCTTTTGATACCCTGTGTATATTTTCTACCTGCTGCGGAGTAAGCGCAGTCGTTCCTATAACCATGCCTATCTTTTTTTTAGCGGCTCCCTCCAGGTGTTCCATTGTCGATTCAGGGGTGGTAAATTCTATCAGGACATCACCGGCCTTCCCTAAGGCAGCCAAATCAGATTGCACCTTTTTATTTATCGCTCCCACACCTAATATTTCCCCCGCGTCTTTCCCTACAGCGGGACTGCCTGAAAATTCCAGCGCGCCGGCGATCTCAATATCCTTATCCTGCGAAGCCAGGACACCTATCCTCCTGCCCATCCTCCCGGCTATGCCGCTAATAATTATCCTTACCATATATTCTCCTTATTGTTATAACAGGCTATAATCCTTCAGGGCCTTTTTCAGCTGAGCCAGATTCGCCTCTGACATCGCGCACATCGGCAGACGCAGGTCAGCGGAGTCTATCAGGCCCATAAGGGCCATTGCCGTCTTTACAGGTATAGGATTTGTCTCAATGAATACGGCCTTTACCAGAGGCATCAATTTATAATGCAGTTTTCTGGCGCCAACAATATCCCCTTTTTCAAAACTGGAGACCATACAAGAGACATCCCCTGGCACTATATTGCTTACAACAGAAATAACTCCTGTGCCGCCTATCGATAATAACGGCAATGTCAGGCCGTCGTCTCCTGATATCAGGTCAAAGCCTTTTCCGCAAAGCTGATGGATCATGGACATCTGCTCGAGATTACCGCTCGCCTCTTTTACGCCTACTATATTCCTTACCCTGCTGAGCCTTTCTATTGTCTCAGGTGTAATGTTGACGCCCGTGCGAGAAGCGATATTATAAACGATCATGGGAAGGTCCACTTCTTCCGCGATTTTTTTAAAATGTCTGAAGATGCCTTCCTGAGTCGGTTTATTGTAATACGGGGTTATTTGTAAAGAGGCGCTTGCCCCTGCCTCTTTCGCGTACGCTGTCAGCATAATGGCCTCTGAGGTATTATTTGATCCTGTCCCGGCTATGACAGAGACCTTCTTATTAACAGCTTCTATGACCACCTCTATGACGCGCTCATGCTCCTCATAAGAAAGGGTAGCCGATTCGCCGGTTGTCCCGCACGGCACGATAGCCTTTGCCCCGCCTTTTATCTGCAGATCCACAAGCTCAGCCAGCTTCTTCTCATCCACCCTGCCTTTTTTAAACGGTGTTATAATTGCTGTCATCGCTCCTTTAAACATAATCCACCTCTCCGGCGTAAACCTTTTTTGCCTCACCCTCTAAATACACATCCGTAATTTCCCCGTCTTTATTTTTAAAATAAACTTTCAGGATCCCGCCTTTCGTATGCACATTTATTGCGTGACGCGTGACGCGTGACGCGTGACGCGTAATTATCGCCGACGCTACTGCCCCAGTGCCGCACGCGAGAGTCTCGCCTTCTACACCCCTCTCGTAAGTCCTCATATTTATGGTTTTATCGTCGATTATCTCTACAAAATCAACATTCGTGCCGCGCCTGCCGAATTCAGCGTGATGCCTTACGGAGCGGCCTATGGAATCGACATCTATAGCCTCAAGTCCCTGCGCGAATATTATCGCATGCGGCACCCCTGAATCGATATAACCAACTTCCATTTCCCTGCCATTAACCGCGATCGTGACGTTTAAACGGAGGGCTTTCGGATTTTCCATTTTGATCCTTACCTGCTGAGAGCCTGTTATCTTTGCCTCATAGATCCCAGCCAGTGTCTCGATCTTTAAATCTTTCTTTCTCTTGCCAGCATATATCGCAGTGCATCTCAGGCCGTTACCGCACATCTCGGCTTCACTCCCGTCAGCGTTGATTATACTCATCTTAAAGTCAGCCTTTTTTGATTTTTCCAAAACCAGGAGCCCGTCAGCGCCAATCCCTGTTTTTCTGCCGCACAGGACCTTTGCTGGGCCGGCCCAATTTCTCGCGGCCTGAGACCCGGCTCTATTATCAACCACAATAAAATCATTCCCAGCCGCTACCATCTTGGTAAATCTCATAACGCCTATATTCACGCCTTTTTGCTTAACTTGACGAAACTTACATTGTAAGAATCGTCAAGTTAAGGGAGTTCGGTGCGGACCAGGTCCCTGTAGGTCTCGCGCCGCCTGATCAGTTTATGGTGTTTGCCGTCTACCATTACCTCTGCCGGCCTTGGCCTGGCATTATAGTTACTGGACATACTGAAGCCGTACGCGCCGGTGCTCATAACAGCCAGGAACTCTCCTTGTTTCAGATCTATGAATTTTCTGCCCTTTGCCAGAAAATCACCGCTTTCGCATATAGGGCCCACTATGTCGTAAGACCTTAGTTCCGATGACGACCCATAAGAAGCGGATCTCACAGGCAGAACATCATGATAAGCCCCGTAAAGACTGGGCCTTGTCAGATCATTCATGCCAGCGTCCACTACAGCGAAATTCTTGGTGGCCGTCTCTTTCACGTACACCACCCTTGTCAAAAGAATACCGCTATTGCCGGCGATAAACCTGCCAGGCTCAAGTATAACCCCTGCCTTAACCTTTTTTAATATCGGGACTACGGCCTTAGCGTATTCCTCGGCTGTCTGCGGCCTTTCATTAGAATATATAATGCCCAGGCCGCCTCCGATATTGAACCACCTGATATTGACTCCTTTTCGCTCAAGCTCGTTTATGAAAACAGATATCGTCTCTATCGCCTTCACGAAAGGTTGCGCGTCCACTATTTGAGACCCGATATGTATATGAATCCCGCATATATTCAGGTGCGGGAACCGCGCGCGGTTCATGAATATCCCGCGGGCCGTCTCCATGTCCACGCCAAACTTATTTTCCTTGCGGCCGGTAGTTATGTATTTGTGAGTCTTTGGCCTTACGTCAGGGTTTATGCGTATCGCGACTGCCTGACGTCTCCCAAGCCTCGCGGCGACCTTATCTATCATTTCTAATTCCGGCAGGGATTCAACATTAAAAAGAAATATGTGATGCCTTATAGCGGTCTCTATCTCCTTCTCGGTCTTTCCCACGCTGGCATAGACTATTTTTTTAGTGGCGACGCCTGTCTTCAGCGCTATGTAGAGTTCACCTCCTGAGACGATGTCAAGGCCCGAGCCTTCTTTCACAAGGGCCTTGCACAAAGTAATATTGGAGTTCGCCTTCATGGAAAAACAGATAAGTGGCCTTAAGGATTTGAAGGCATCCCGTATCTTTTTATAATGGTCTACGAGTGTCTTGCGGCTATAGACATAGAGCGGCGTGCCATATTTTTCAGCAAGCTGCCTTATGGCCACGGACTCGCAATAAAGCTCGTTATCCTTATATTTGAAGTCATGCATTTTTAAATCTTCCTTTTCTTTCTTTTTATGGATTTTTTCGATTCAACTGACGTCTCAGGGTCTATTATTTTCTTCACTACTTTACCGGTCAAAACAGGGTGAAACGCCCTAAGTTCGGAATCGTCCATTTTTTTTATCTCTTTACCGGTCTTGACCTTATACGCTATCAGTTTTCCTATTATTGTATGAGCGTCTTTAAAAGCCACCCCTTTCTGTACCAGATAATCAGTCATATCGGTCGCGTATAGGCATTCGTCCTCGAGCTGCCTGGCTATGTTTTCTTTCTTAAATCTTATCGCCGGCAAAAGTTCCGCCAAAACTTTTAATTCCTGCTGTACGACTTCGAAAGAATTAAAAAGCGGTTCCTTATCCAATTGCATGTCTCTATTATATGATAAAGGCAATCCTTTCATCATGACCAGGACGCTAATCAGGTTGCCGTATAATTTTCCAGCGCTGCCCCTTATAAGCTCCAATGCATCAGGGTTCTTCTTCTGGGGCATAAGTGAAGAGCCGGTGCAGAACGCATCATCTATGTCTATAAAATCAAACTCCTTTGTCGCCCATAATACCAGGTCTTCCGCCAGTCTTGACAGGTGCATGCCGGTTATCGCCAGGGCGTTCAATGTTTCTACTACAAAATCCCTGTCGCTAACGGCGTCGATGGGATTCATGGTCGGCTCTATACTCAAATCTTTTACCACGATATTATACTTAGAAGACTCTATAAAGGTCCCAGCCAAAGCTCCCGCCCCCATGCTGAATTTTATAGACTCCAGGGTGCTGCCTAGTCTTTTAAAATCTCTCGCCAGCATAGAAAAATACGCCCCGAGGTGATGCGCTAACGCCACAGGTATAGCGTGTTGTAAATGCGTATAGCCCGGCATTTTTAGGCCTGAGTTTTTATTTTCCAGCTTAACTAGGCTATCCATAACTTTGAGCAGTAAATTCCTGGTGGTCAACAGTTCCTTCGCGCAATATAATTTTGTATCCAGCGCCACCTGGTCATTTCTGGACCTAGCGGTATGGAGCTTAAGGGCGGTCTTGCCGGCCTTTTTCTCCATGAGATGCTGTACGTAACTATGGATATCCTCGAAAGAATTGTCCGGCTCAAATTTATTACTTTTTATGGAGTTCAATATGGAAACCAAGCCCTTTTTTAGCTTATCGTGCTCCTGCGCGGTAATGAGCCTCGCTTTTTTCAGGATTCCGATATGCGCGAGGGACCCCAGGCAATCATACTCAGCGAGTTTTTTATCAAACTGAATAGATTTAGTGAATTCTTCCACTAAAAGGTTGGTCTTTTTCCCGAATCTCCCACCCCACATTTTCGACATAATAAGCTCCTATCCGTAATGCGTACAGCGTATCGCGTTGCGCGAGACGCACGACGCGTGACACCGTACGCAAAACACACAACGCAATATGTCACTTTTTATACGGCATTCCCCAGACCTTGATAAAGCCTTCCGCCACGGTCCTGTCAAATTTATCCCCCGGGTCATACGTCGCCATTTCTTTTTTATATAAAGAATGCGGGGATTTTCTCGATACCACGCTGGCAGTCCCCTTTAATAATTTTACCTTTACGGTCCCCGAGACCTTTACCTGCGTCTTGTCTATGAACCCGTCAAGAGCTCTCTTAAGGGGCGTAAACCACAGGCCGTAATAAACAAGTTCGGCGTACTTTAACGATACACCCTGCTTGAAATGCAGGAGTTCCCTGTCCAGGACAAGCGCCTCAAGCTCTTTATGGGAATTATGCAGTATCCAGCCGGCGGGCGCCTCGTATATCTCCCTTGATTTAATACCCACAAGCCTGTTTTCCACCAGATCAGTCCTGCCGATCCCGTTCTTGCCGCCGATTTCATTGAGCTTTGTTATGATCTCCACAGCCCCGCATTTCTTATTGTTTAAGGCCACGGGACATCCTTTTTTAAATTCTATCTCCACATACGTGGCTTTGTTGGGAGCTTTTTTAGGATCCTGAGTCATCCTGTAGGCATCCTGAGGAGGTTCATTCCAAGGATCCTCCAGGACTCCGCACTCTATGCTGATACCCCATATGTTCTGGTCAAGGCTGTAAGGGCTTTTCTTTGTCACGTCTATGTCGATATTTTTCTCCCTGGCATACTCTATTTCCTCTCCTCTCGAATACATATTCCATTCCCTGAGAGGCGCTATTATCTTTAAATCAGGCGCCAGCGCCATGACAGTGACTTCAAACCTCACCTGGTCATTGCCTTTGCCTGTACAGCCGTGCCCAACCGCTCCCGCTTTTTCTTTTCTGGCAGTCTCCACCAGGCCTTTTGCTATAATAGGTCTTGAGAGAGCCGTGGCGAGAAGATAGCCGGATTCATATACCGCTCCCGCTTTAAGGGACTGGAACACAAAATCTTCCGCAAATTCCTTTTTCAGGTCCTCTATTACCACCTTTACGGCTCCGGCAGACAGGGCCCTTTTCTTTAATTTCTTGAAATCCCCGCCCTGGCCTACGTCCGCCATATAGGCAATAACCTCATAACCTCTGTCAGCCAGCCATCTCACCGCAACAGAGGTATCCAATCCTCCCGAATAAGCCAGAACCACTTTTTTATCCATGTTTGACTCCTGATTAATAAACTATATTAGTATCTTGTAGTGAGGCATTGGGTAAGGTAGTGAGTTAGGTAGTGAGGAGTGGGTTGTGAGTGACACCCACTACTCACTACACACTACTAAACCCACTACCTAACCCTCTGCCTCACTACCAAACCCAACATCCTCTCTCAACTTTTATTTTAATAATTTCACCAATATCGCTTTCTGGACATGCAGTCTGTTTTCTGCCTGGTCCACCACTATGGAATACTTGCCGTCCAGAACTTCGTCAGTAATCTCCTTACCCCTGTGCGCGGGTAAACAATGCATTACCATCACGTTCTTCTTAGCCGCGCCCAAAAGCTTTGAATTGACCTGAAAATTCCTAAACGCCTTGAGTCTTTTTTGATATTCCTTTTCCTGCCCCATGCTGGTCCATACATCCGTATATATAATATCAGCGTCTTTTACGGCGTCTTCAGGTTTATTATATAATTCAGCGGATGAGCCTACCTCTTTCAATATTTTTTTGTCAGGTTCATAGCCCTTAGGGCAGGCGAGTTTTATCTTCACGCCCATCTTGCCACAGCCGTACAAAAGAGAGTTAAGAACATTATTCCCGTCGCCCACAAACGCGAGAGTAACATTATCAAGGCCTTTCTTTTCCTTTATGGTAAACAAGTCGCTCAACGCCTGGCATGGGTGCAATAGATCAGTCAACCCGTTTATTACAGGTATGCTGGAAAAACCCGCCATTTCCAACAGCCTGTCATGAGAAAACGTCCTTATAACCATGGCGTCCAGATATCTGGACAATACCTTTGCCGCGTCTTTTATTGCCTCTCTTTTGCCGAGTTTGACCTCGTCCGAACTCAGGTATATGGTATTGCCGCCAAGCTCATGCACCCCTACCTCAAACGACACCCTTGTCCTGGTCGAAGGTTTTTCAAATATAAGCCCGACGGTCTTGTTCCTGAGCGGAGTCGCGTGAGTCTTCCTGTTGACCTTGAGCTGGGAGGCGAGACTGAAGATATCCTCTATCTCTGCCCTGGTTAGATCTTTGATCGCAAGAAGGTCTTTTTTCATTTCATCACCTTGTCCAGTATTTCAATTGCCTTATCTATCTGTTTTTTAGTCACTATCACGCCCGGCATGAATCTTAGCACACTGTCGTGCGTACAGTTTATCAGGAGCCTTTCTTTGAAACACGCCTCCACGATGTCCTTGCCTTCGATATTAAGCTCCACGCCGAGCATCAGGCCTTTGCCTCTTATTTCCTTTATAATACTTTTTTTCTTTTTTAATTCGCTGAGCTTCCCCACCAGGTATTCGCCCATCTCCCGTGTGTTAGAAAGGAGCTTTTCTTTCTTAATGGCCTCAAATACCGCTAGCGAGGCACTGCAGGCTATAGGACTGCCGCCGAAAGTGGATGCGTGCATGCCAGGCTTAAGGACCTCCTCAAATTTCTTTGCGGCCACCATCGCGCCTATCGGCAGCCCTCCTCCGAGGGATTTGGCCAGCGTCATAACATCCGGCTCCACTCCGTAATGCTCAAAGGCGAACATCTTCCCTGTCCTGCCCATGCCTGTCTGGACCTCATCAAAGACAAGCGCAAGATCTTTTTTATCGCAGATCTCCCTTATCTTTTTTACATAAGCATCTGAGGCGACATTAATCCCGCCTTCTCCCTGTATAAGCTCAAGCATTATGCCCGCGGTCTTATCTGTCATGGCGCTTTCCACCGCCTTTATATCATTAAAAGGCACTGTCTTGAATCCTAGAGGCAGAGGCTCAAACCCCTTCTGGTACTTACCTTGTCCAGTCGCCGTAATCGTGGCAAGCGTCCTGCCATGGAAAGAATCTTTAAACGTGATGATCTCGTATTTGCCATTTTGGCTGCCGTATGCCCTTACCAGTTTTATGGCCGCCTCGTTCGCTTCCGCGCCGCTATTGCAGAAAAACGCCTTGCCCTCGAAAGAATTCTCAACTATTTTCTGGGCAAGCTTACCCTGCAGCATGTTGTAATAATTATTCGGGACGTGGATGATCTTTTTAATATAATTGCGAACCGCATTCACCACTATCGGGTGGCAATGCCCCAGGCCGCTGACTGCCCAGCCAGGAAAAAAATCCAGGTATTCATTGCCCTCCAGGTCCCATACCTTAAGGCCTTTGCCCTTCACAATTACAACAGGTGTCCTCGTGTAAGTCTTTATTACGTATTTGTCATATTGCGCTATTATCTCTTTTGTGTTCATTTTTGTCTCGCTTTTATTATTTCTGTGCCAATGCCTTTGTCTGTAAAGATTTCTAACAGCAAGCTGTGCGGGATCCTGCCGTCGATGATATGCGTCTTTGATACCCCGCCTTCCAGCGCCTTTGTGCATGCCTTTACTTTAGGTATCATGCCTCCCTGTATAATATTTTTATCTATGAGCATCTGCGCGTCTTTCATGCTCAACGTGGATATCAGGGTCTCTTCTTTGCCTTTTTCCCTCATTATGCCTTTTACGTCGGTTAACAACATGAGTTTGGCGGCCTTAAGCGCGAGTGCTATCTCAGAACTTACATCATCAGCGTTTACGTTGTATAGCTCCTTATCCTGCCCGATGCCGACAGGCGATATTATAGGCACTGACCTCGGCCTGACAGCCTTTCTGATAGTCTCGGTCTTTATGCTCTCGACCTGCCCCACAAACCCAAGCTTACCTTTGTCCTTATGCGGCCCGGCATGTATAATGTCTTTTTTCTCTGTATTAAGGCTCACGGCCCTGCCGCCTAGTTCTTTTATGTCATGGGCTATGCTTCTATTGACCTCCGCGAGGACCCTGTCCACTACCACCATATTTTCTCTGGTAGTTACCCTGAGGCCGTCCTTAAATTCCACCCTCATCCCCAGTTTTTTAAACTCGTCGTTTATAAAAGGTCCTCCGCCATGCACCAATACAGGCCTGATGCCCACGTAACTCATAAAGACGATATCCTGCAGGACGCCTCTTTTTATATCGGGGTTTATAAGCGCGCTCCCGCCGTACTTTATCACGAATATCCTGCCGCTGTAAGATTTTATATACGGCAACGCCTCTATCAGGACATCTGATTTTCTAATGGCTTCCTTCATCCCGCACCTTTTATGTATTCAAGCTACCTTAACTTGACGATTCTTGCATTGTAAGTTTTGTCAAGTTAAGATTCGTACTCCGCGTTTATCTCCACGTACCTCTTTGTCAGGTCGCACGTCCATATCCTCGCCAAACCCGCGCCTGATTTCAAATCAACCGTTATATAGATGGCTTTTTTCGCAAACATGCCAAGTAAAATATTCCTGGGCACGTTCCTGTCGGAGCCGTTCTTCATGACAAGGGTCTTCCCAAAGTAGATATCTGTCTTTTTCGCGTCAATCCTGACCCCGCTCGAACCGACGCTGGCGGCTACCCTGCCCCAGTTCGGGTCCCCTCCCGCGATCATTGTCTTCACAAGGCTGGAGCCAGCGACATGCCTGGCAACTATCTCGGCGTCTTTTTTCTGCCTCGCGCCTTTTACTAATACTTCCACGAACCTGGTCGCGCCCTCTCCGTCCAGCACTATCTTCTTCGCGAGTTCAAGCGCCGCGTATTTAAGCGCGTCCAAAAATTTAGAATATTCTTTGCCGCCTTTTTTTATGAGTCTGTTCCCCGCCGCGCCGTTCGCCACGATAAACGCGCTGTCATTGGTGCTCATATCCCCGTCAACAGTAATTCTGTTAAACGAGCATAGGACAGCGTCTTTAAAAGCGGTCCTTAACGCTGATCTTTCTATCGCTGCGTCTGTCGTGAAAAACGCCAGCATGGTCGCCATATCGGGGCATATCATGCCTGACCCTTTTACCGCGCCTCCTATGGTCACTTTTTTATTCCCGATACTGATAGTTACGGCTGTTTCTTTATGGACCGTGTCCGTCGTCATTATGGCCTTAGCGAACTTCGAGCCATTATTCGCGTTCAGGCCTTTTACCAGGCGAGCCACGCCCTTAAGTATCTTCCCTGTAGGCAAAGGCCTGCCGATTATACCGGTAGAGGCCATCAGGACTTTATTCTCATCAAGGCCAAGTCTTCTAGCGGTTAAAGCAGTGATCCTCTCGGCGTTCTGAATCTCCCTATCCCCGCTGCAGCAATTCGCGTTTCCACTGTTCACTATAATAGCCTGGGAGTTTCCTTTTTTTATTCTCTCCTCGCTCAGGACTACTGAACCTGACCTTACCCTGTTAACAGTAAAAGTCCCCGCGGACACGCAAGGCCTATCGGAAAATAAAAGCGCGAGATCAGGCCTCTTGCTCTTTTTTAATCCGCAGCTCACGCCGGCCGCCTTAAAACCCCTGGCAGTCGTAACGCCTCCTCTGACTATCTGCATAAGCCGCTCTTCTCCTCAAATCCGTACATGATATTCATGTTCTGCACAGCCTGTCCACTCGCGCCTTTCACAAGATTATCGATGGCCGTCATCACAATGATCAGGTTTTTCGCGGGGAAAACCTTGAGCCCTACGTCACAGAAATTAGACCTCACTACGTTTTTGGTGTCAGGGAAGATATCTTTATCCATAACCCTGAGGAAATATTCTTCTCTGTAGAAATCCCTGTATAGCTGAAGCGCTGATTCTGTGTCGATTTTTTTCTTCAGCTTCAAATAAATGGTGCTCAAGATACCTCTTTCCATCGGCACGAGATGAGGTGTAAAATTTACGCTGATGCTGGAGCCTGAAACAGCGGCGAGCTCCTGGTCCATCTCGGGCATATGCCTGTGTGAATTCACCTTGTATGCCCTGAAGCTATTCTGTATCTCGGTAAACATCAACGCCTGTGCCGGCACCCTGCCTGAACCGCTCACGCCGGACTTTGAGTCGCATATTATATTATCAGGCTCTACCAAACCTTTTTTTAATAACGGGGCGCATCCAAGGATCACGCTCGTCGGATAGCACCCGGGATTCGCTATCAACTCAGCCTTTTTAATATCTTTCCTGTAAAGTTCCGGAAGCCCGTATACAGCCTTTTTTATATATTCAGGGCACTCGTGTTTTACCTCATACCATTTCTCGTATACCCCTTTATCCCTTAATCTGAAATCAGCGCTCAGGTCTATGACCTTCTTGCCAGCCTTTAATAATACAGGCGCAAACTGCATGGATACCTTATGAGGCAACGCCAGGAAT
>JAHIYJ010000073.1 GCA_018814825.1 Candidatus Omnitrophota bacterium | reverse complement strand
TTCATTTCCCTGAGATTCAAAAATAATTGCCCATCTCTGCTTATCTTCATTAATTTCTTATCATCGGCTTTCAGGATATCCACTGTTATCAGTTTAAATTTATAATCCTCCTGAGCTCCGCATTTTACCTGTCCGCCGCGGGAACCCTGAGTTTTCACAATATGCTGTATAACTTTATTATACAAAAGTTTTTCGCAGATAGCCTTGAACTCTGTTTTTTTAATATTTCCATCGATAAAATACTTTCTCTCTGTCTTGATAGACTTCACTCCCGTAATCCCCAGGTCCCTGATCGCTTTTTTCGCACTCTCCTCAACAGGATCCATAACTCCGGGATTATACGCTATCTCTACGACGCGTTGTCCTGAGCCCTGAACCCTGAGCCATGAGCCAACTACATATTCCTGCGTAATCGGATCCGCCAAAAGTTTCCTGGCGATCTTATGCGCGTCTTTATCACGAATATCTCCTGAAATAATAAAGACCTGGGATTGACCGACTTTCTTCACTCCGTCTATCCCCAAGTCCCTGATATCCTTTTTGACCCCGCTAGCAAGGGGGTCAAAAACACCCCTTTTATTCTTTATTTCAATTTTCCACTTCACGCCGCTCCAATCCTTCTTATGATTTTATCCTTTTAAGGACTTCCTGATATGCCTCTTCTACCCTGCCCAGGTCCCGCCTGAAACGATCCTTATCAAGCTTCTCGTTTGTCTTTTTGTCCCACAGCCTGCATGTATCAGGTGATATCTCGTCAGCCAGAAGAAGTTTGCCTTTATGCCTTCCGAATTCCAATTTAAAATCCACAAGCTTCAAACCGCACTTATTAAAGAAATCTTTGAGTATTTCATTGATACTGAACGAATAGCCCTTTACTTTTTTCATCTCTTTTGCCGTGGCCAGCCCAAGCAGTTCTATGTGGTCATCGTTGATTAATGGATCATGGAGGGAATCGTTTTTGTAGTGATATTCCAGAATGGGTGATTTCAGCACGATGCCTTCTTCTATACCCAGGAGCCTGGAAAGCCCACCCGCTGATATGTTTCTCATCGTGACCTCGACAAGTATGACATCTAGTTTCTTCACAAGCATTTCCCTGTCGCTGAGTTTTTTCACAAAGTGCGTGGGTATACCCTTTGACTCAAGGAGCTGGAAGAGGGCGCATGAGATCTCGTTATTCACAACTCCCTTTTCTTTTATCGTTCCTCTTTTTGTGGCGTCAAACGCGGTCGCGTCGTCTTTAAACTCCTGCATCACCAGGTCCGGATTATCGGTCTCGTATAGAATTTTCGCCTTGCCTTCATATATCTTTTTGCCTTTTTTCATCTTGCTCCCTTTTTCCGGTTAAATCCCCACGTTTTTGAAAATCTTATCCACGTGTTTCACATAATACCCAAGATCGAACAACTTTTCTATTTCCCTGGGCCTGATTACCTTTATAAAGTCCCTATCGTTCCATAGGGCCTCTTTAAAATTTACACGCTCTTTCCAGACCCTCATAGCGCATCTCTGGATAATGTCGTACGCCTTCCTGCGCTCGAGGCCTCGTTTCTCGAGCTCCACCAGAATCCTTGCGGAGAAAATCAGGCCTCTTGTCTTAGCGAGGTTATTCCTCATGTTTTCTGGATAGACATGCATATTTTTTATAATAAATACCATGTCATTAAGCATGTAGTCTAAAAGAATGGTGCTGTCAGGTATAATGATACGCTCGGCTGAAGAATGACTTATATCCCGCTCATGCCATAGCGCCACATTTTCCATAGCGACACCCGCGTTAGCCCTCAGGACCCTCGCGAGTCCTGTAATACGCTCGCATAGGACAGGATTGCGTTTATGCGGCATCGCACTTGAGCCCTTCTGGCCTTTTGAGAAAGGCTCTTCCACCTCTCTCAATTCTGTTTTCTGAAGATTTCTTATCTCGACAGCCATTTTCTCAAGCGTTGCTCCCACAAGAGCTATCTGCGCCAGGTAATCGGCGTGGTGGTCCCTCTGTAATATCTGAGTGGAGATATTGGCTGGCCTAAGCCCTAACTTCTTGCATACATACTTTTCAACGTAAGGCTCTATATTCGAATACGTTCCGACAGGGCCCGATACTTTTCCGTAGCTTATGACATCCCTCGCGCGTTCCATCCTTCCAATGCACCTATTGATCTCGTCATAAAAAAGCGCCATCTTAAGGCCAAATGTCGTGGGTTCAGCATGCACGCCATGGCTGCGGCCCACCATGATAGTGTCTTTGTATTTTTTTGCTTTCTTGCGCAGTTCAGCTCTGAGTTTTTTAAGATCTTCCAGGAGTATGCCGGCCGCCTCTTTCATCATGACCGACAGGGCCGTATCAAGGACATCGCTTGAAGTGAGGCCCTGGTGCACAAACCTTGAAGCAGGCCCGACATGCTCGGCTATATTGTGCAGGAATGCTATTACGTCATGGCGAGTCTTCTGCTCTATTTTTTCAATACGCTTTACATTGAACTTTGCCCTGGATTTGATTTTCTTTAGTTCTTTTTTGGGGACATTGCCCAGGTTAGACATGGCCTCACAGGCGAGAATTTCTATATCCAGCATTTTCTGGAATTTATTCTCCTCCGACCATATATTAGCCATGATTGGGCGTGAATATCTAGGTATCATAGCATGGATAATATACCATATATAGATTAGAGGCGTCAACAGAAAATCGACTGTTGTGGTTTGCGGTTTTGTAGCCGCGAAGGCAATCTGTCGCCTATGGGCTTAAGGACCCTAAAACCTCTCTTTAACAGCTCTGTCGTAACAGCTGCCTCAGCAATATCTGCTTTAAGTTTTGTATCCATAAATACCCTCGCCTAACGTCCAAATCTATCATAGGCGTATGAAAACTTAGTATTAATAGAAGGGATCTGTGGAATGTGCGGCAAAATTAACTTCCAGAATTTTATACTATTTTCCACATTGAAATTGATTCGGTAATATTCCCTTCTCTTACCCCCTCTCCATCTTCTTTCAGGATTTACGATCCCGTCAACGCCAAATACAGATGAAATATGAGTTAGTAGTCGCTTGACTTCTTCCAGCGAAAAACTATGTGTTGCAATTGTAAAGCTTGGTTTCAAGTAATAAATGGATCCATCTTTATGTAATTTTTTCCTCTTCCTTACACTACCATCATCACATAGCAACATTGCCAATCCAACAGGATGGTTCATAAATCTGATCTTAGGAGTTATATATTTCCTGCTATCCCTACTAAACCACTGACTTGCAATTCTTAATCTTTTACCAGCTGTAAAGGAAAACAGGGATTTTTTAAACCTCTCTCCTTTTTTCCCATTCCGATATATGTGGATTATAGGTTTTCTTATTCCAAATAATTTAACTAACTCGTCACGTTTCCATTCGACTAGATCGCTATATTTTTCACAGTGAGATATAATCCACTCGACTCTTAATTTGTGTTTTGCACACTTCCTTGTGTGTGCATCCCCTAAGATCATTCCTATAAGAAACGATCTTTTGTAAGAAACCGTTTTATTACTCTTCATAGCAGAACATTTTGATTTTTGATTATGTTTGAACTTCATAAGCTTTTAATATGCCTTTTAGCCCTTTTAGGAGTTCTATATATCTTGCCTTTTTCAGCAATTATCTTTTCGATCTTCTTCAATTCTTTAGGTGTATATGGAGTTTCTGCTACCACCTTGCAAGGCAACAATATAATACCATCTTTGCCCAAACCAAAAACAACACTAGACCCTTTTTCTAAATGCAGAATTTTTCTCACTTGGCTAGGAATAGTAATCTGGCCCTTTGATGTAATTTTAGCCGTCTCAATTATTGTCATTTTATCTTCCTTATTTCCTTACATCCTTACTTCTACTATAAGTATAGCATATAAAAAACGCCTGTCAATAAAAAAGGCGTTCGCCTAGGCGAACGCCTCTATAGTGGCCCTTCGACAAGCTCAGGGCCATCCTGAGCTTGTCGAAGGATGGTAGCGGGGACTGGATTTGAACCAGTGACCTTCGGGTTATGCCTACTACTACAGCTTTCGCTGTCCCACTAAATGTAGGTTTGTAGTCTGGACTATATCTTTACCCTTGCATCAAGGGTACCTGCCGTATTTAGTCTCTACACCTTCCAGCCAGTTAGGCTGACTTGGCTCGGTATTACCATTTGAAAGGCTCCACCGAATTTGACAGGTTTTCACTTAACCATTACTGGCTAAGCAGCCCAATGTATTGAGCCCGACGAGCTACCAGACTGCTCCACCCCGCGATATTTATATTATTACATTATAAGGAGCAACTTGCAATCTGTCAATCTTTTTTAACTTTACACTTTTCTTTGTGTCACAAAAGTGTAAAGTTATTTTGGTTTTTCTAGTTTTATTGGGACTTCTCCTTCTCTTGCCACGCCCATTGACTCCCTGGCTACCTTCTCAATATAATCTATGTCCTCTTCCAGCTTCTGTTTTTCCCTGTAAAGCCTGACGTTTTCCCTTTCCAGGCGTTCTATTTCGTTTTCCAGGTGCGCGTTTTTGGAGCGCAGGTCCATAAATTTAGTGTAGCCTGGTAAAAATATAACAATAAGCCCAAACGCTACTACTAGATATAACGGCTTTATTCTTATTTTGGCCATGGGAGTTTTCCGTATCTGGCTTTTCCGGCCAGATCTTCTTCTATCCTCAATAGTTCATTATACTTACAGATTCTATCAGTCCTGCATACAGAGCCTGTCTTTATCTGGCCTGTATCCATCGCCACCACAAGATGTGCTATTGTGGTGTCTTCTGTTTCGCCTGAACGGTGCGACACAACCGCTGTATAGCCGTTTTTCCTAGCCAGTTTAATCGCGTCTATCGTCTCTGTAAGAGTGCCTATCTGGTTTACCTTTATGAGAATAGAATTAGCTACGCCTTTATCAATGCCCATCTTCAAGCGTTTTACGTTAGTGACAAACAAATCGTCTCCCACAATCTGTATTTTTTTGCCTATATTTTCAGTCAATCTCTTCCAGCCATCCCAGTCATCCTCTGCCAGGCCGTCTTCTATTGAGCATATCGGATATTTTGAGACCCAGTTGGCGTAGAACTCCACCATATCACCAGCGCTTTTCTCCGGGGACGATTCAGCCCTCAGCATGTACTTTCCGTTCTCATAAAAAGAACTGGAGGCAGGGTCAAGCGCTATGAATATATCCTTGCCAGCCTTGTAACCAGCCTTATCAATCGCCTGGAGGATTAGCTCTATTGCCTCCTCATTTGACTTCAAATCAGGCGCAAACCCTCCTTCATCCCCTACCGCGGTCGAAAGGCCTTTTCCGTGAAGAATCTTCTTTAAGCTATGGAATATTTCCGAGCCCATACGAAGACCTTCCGAGAATGTCTTAGCCCCTTTTGGCATTATCATAAATTCCTGAAGGTCCACATTATTGTCAGCGTGAGAACCGCCGTTTAAGATATTCATCATAGGCACAGGCAGCGTATCGGCCTTTTCCCCTCCAAGATACTTATAAAGCGGGGTCTTTTTGAAGTTAGCCACTGCTTTCGCGGCCGCCATTGACACGCCTAATATCGCGTTCGCGCCCAGCCTGGACTTATTCTCCGTGCCGTCAAGTTTTATCATTTCCTTATCTATTAAAGCCTGTTCGCCGGCATCCCTGCCTTTAAGGGCCAAGGCAAGTTCCTTATTGACATTGGAAACCGCCTTAAGAACGCCTTTACCCATATAGCGTTTCTTGTCTCCGTCACGAAGCTCAACCGCCTCATGCTCTCCTGTGGATGCCCCGCTCGGGACCGCCGCCCTGCCCATCGCGCCTGATTCTAAAACGCAATCGACTTCCACGGTAGGGTTGCCGCGTGAATCCAGTATCTCACGGCCTATGATCTTCTTAATAACTGTGTCCTTTGACATAAAATCTCCTTCTATTTTTGCTTAACTTGACGATTCTTACATTGTAAGTTTTGTCAAGTTAGGATTATGATTATGAAGTTTTATATTAACACACAAGGTTTCTGTTGTCAACGGGCCTTGGTTGACACTATATCGCATATATGCTATACTTTAATTCACAAAAAGGAGACTAACCATCATGGCTACTTTAAAAACCCGCAGAATCCAGATGTACATTATGATGCACTGGCTGAAGATAGTTATAGTCTTTGTTATCCTCTTGCTTTTAATACTGGCTATATGGGGTCTTTCTTCTCTTGAATCGTTTTACCGACATCTGACTCTCGCGCAGATGCCTATAACGCTTCTGCTCTCGGGTGTGCACGCGGGTATATTTGTCTTTATGTATATGATATTCTTAAGGGGCGGTTTTACCAGAATCAAACAGACCACTATAAAGGGTCAGAACGTAAATATCCACTGGAATGATGTGATAGGCATAGATGAGGCAAAGGAAGAGGCATCGGAAGTGGTGCAATTGATAAAAGACCGCACCCGCCTCTTAAAAATTGGGGGCAAGATTCTGAGAGGCCTTCTCATGGTAGGACCTCCTGGCTGTGGTAAGACGTACCTCGCAAAGGCAATCGCGACAGAGGGCGATATTCCCTTTATATCCATGTCAGGCAGTGAATTCACTGAAATATTCGTGGGTGTCGGAGCGTCCCGCGTAAGAAAGCTCTTCAAGAGGGCCAGGACACTTGCCTATGGATACGGCGCATGCATAGTCTTTATCGACGAGCTTGACGCCATAGGACGGTCGCGTTCATTCAGTTTCATGGGAGGGGGCCAGGAAACAAACTCTACGCAAAACCAACTCCTGGTAGAAATGGACGGACTTCAAGAAAAAGACTTCAATGTTATTGTAATAGGCGCTACAAATGCCGCTGAAGGGGTGTTAGATCAGGCGCTTTTGCGGCCAGGCCGATTTGACAGGAAAATTTACATAGACAGGCCGAGTCTCGAAGGCAGAGAAAAAGTATTCGAATATTACCTGAAAAAAGTAAGCTATGACAAAACTATGGACATAGGCCGTCTTGCTAGAAAAGCAGTCTATAAAACACCTGCTGAGATAGATAACATCATAAAAGAGGCCGCCCTTATAGCAACAAGAAATAAAAAAGACATAGTGGGCAACAAAGAAATATCGGAAGCGATGGAAAGAATTGACATGGGCCTAAAACATAAAAAGCAATTAACTAAAGAAGAAAAAGAAATGGTGGCATTCCACGAAGCAGGACATCTCGTAGTAATGTTCATACTTCATCCGACTGATGATGTATTTAAGGCCTCTATCATATCGCGTAAAGAGACGCTTGGCGCGGTATATCGCCAGCCTCGGGAAGAGCTATATACTCGAAATAAAGAAGCTCTTTTAGCAGATATAAAAGTAAGTTTAGGCGGCTATGTTTCAGAAAAGTTACATATTGGCACTACAAGTAACGGGGTATTAGCGGACTTTAACAGTGCGATGAAAATAGCTCACAGCATGGTATGGAAAGTGGGTATGAGCGGCGCCGGATTTGTGGGAGACTACAGCGTCATACCTGAATCTCAGCTCTCTGAATCCGTTAAAGAAAAGTTAAACGCCGAGACTCAGAAGATTATCGCCACGTGCCTGAAAGAAGTGGAAGACCTCCTGAATAAGGAGTGGGGCATAGTGCAAAGATTCGTCAAGGAACTTTTGGCGAAAGACGAGCTGGAATACGACGAGATCGAGGCTATATTTAAAGAATACGGAAAAACGCACAGTTACAAACCTGCATGACAGTCCGATGGTTAAAACTTTCATTAATACTCTTCTTATTGATATCTGCGGAAGCGTGCGATAAGCCTACCTACTCAAAAGAGAAAGCAACCGAATCTATAATCAATCTCTGTAAAAATGAATACCATCTTGACGTAAGCGTGAAGATTATAGATTCCACACTCGGGGTATTGATACCTATCGAGGGGCTTGTGGACCAGGACCTCAAGCTGAATAGAGAGGCTGGCGAAAAAATAGAAGACGTGGCCCTGTCCATACACAGAGTCACGATGAGCAGCGACAGCCCTCTAGAGATATATACCCTTGTGGCCAAGGATACAAAATCCATAGGGGCTGAATTTGTCCTTACCGGGAATATTTACGACGTGGTGCGGGTAAGGCTCCTGGACATATCAAGAGGCGAGTATCATAAACGAATTCTCAGGGATTTCAGGTTCAACCCCGCTGTAGCGGGCGAGGCAAAGATACAGGAGCTTTTCGCTGCCTTAAATAATGACGCTGATTTTATTCAGAATATAAAACTTTTGTTTTACCCTATTTATTCCATCGGTAAAAGCGGTTCCCAGAAAATAGACATGATAGAAATCCTGTCTAAGGAGATATCCCCCCAGGAAGCCCTGTTTTACGTGAAGACAAGGGAGTTTTACGATCCCATGCCTGAATTCGAGGCGTACAGGGCCATATTCCCACCCGGCTTCAGCAACGAATATCTAATGCTTATAAATATGTCCATGTTCGCAAGCCCCATAAAAGAGATCGTGCCGAAATATTTTTATTCCGGGACAGAGATACGCCAAAGAAATCTCCAGGAGACTTTTGATCAATATCGTGACCAGGGTTATATAGGCACGGACGGGTTCCCTAAAAGAAAACTGGCCCTAGACTGGTTCCTGAGCCAGCAGATAGCGCGAAGGATCAAGATGCTTTTCGCTGAGGATAAAAAACTCTCCGGAAGATTCGTCGTAAACGACTCTCAGGGTTCATCCGAAAATAAGGTATTCCGTTTCAGATTTTCTATCTCTTCCAATAAACCCTCAACAGAAGATAACCAGGCAATATTCTCCGGGATATTAAAAGTGGCTGCCATGGTATTTCACAGGTATTCTTTTGAGGATTTTAAGGGGATCGAGCTTTCTGACGAGCGCCCAGGCGGGGAAAAAATATATTTATCCAGAGATGACCTGGAAAAGTTCAGGCGGAATCAAATCAAGATCAAAGACCTTATATAATCCTTGCTCTTCTTCCCTCCAGCCTTAACCTGCCTTCAACGAAAAGCTGTATCGCCCTCGGATATATCTTGTGTTCTTCCCTGTGGATCGCTTCGGCCAGGGTTTCTTCGGTGTCGTCTTCCATAACAGCCACGGCGGACTGTAGTATTATGGGGCCTGCGTCCATGTCCTCGGTCACAAAATGCACTGTCGGGCCCGTGATCTTTACCCC
>JAHIYJ010000072.1 GCA_018814825.1 Candidatus Omnitrophota bacterium | reverse complement strand
TTTTGACAACCTTGGGCTTTAGATCCTTAAAAAGGTCGGCCCTTTCATCAGATGCCATCTCATTCAAAATCTCTGATACCTCTTGACTGTCAAGATTATCCAAAAGATATTTCTGGTCCCCGAAAAGCAGGCCCTCAAAAACCTCTATGGCTTTTTTTGGCCCCAGGAGTTTAAACACTATTACTTTTTCGTTTTTTTCCAGCTGTTTTATCCCTTCAGTCAAATCCATGGAAGTAATATTTTTGAGAGTGTTCTTGAGCGAGATAAAATTCCTCTCTTTCAGGAAACTTCTGATTTCCGGCAGGAAAAGCGCGAATATGTCAACTTTTTTAGCAGGATTGGTCTTCATAAAATAAATGGAGCTGGCGAAAGGATTCGAACCTTCAACCTGTCGCTCGCTAACGCTCGCTCCTTAAAAAGGAAACCTGATGTTTCCTTTTTAATATTTTTCTTTCTTCCGCACAGAAGCTTATATGACAGGGGGAAAACTATCTTTTCCCCCTGTACCCCCTTTTTACGGTAGAAGTGGAGCTGGCGAAAGGATTCGAACCTTCAACCTATGGTTTACAAAACCATTGCTCTACCATTGAGCTACGCCAGCCAAATTTTTATTCGAAAAATTTGGTCCCGAAGGCTCCCTCTTATTATGCATTAAGAGCCGAGGGGCATATTAATTAACACTGCTTGCCGCTAGCTGCTCGGGACGAAATTTGCTCCGCAAATTTCGGAGCGGGTGAACGGGATCGAACCGTCGTAGCTAGCTTGGAAGGCTAGTGCTCTACCATTGAGCTACACCCGCAAAATTTTGCGAAGCAAAATTTGATCCTGAGCAAGCGCCAGATAATGCTTTGCATTATCTGGCGCGTCGAAGGACTATTAATATTGTCCCTCGACGTGCTCACTTCGTTCGCTTGCTCGGGACATTTTTTGCCTTCGGCAAAAAAATGGTGGGCAGAGGAGGATTCGAACCTCCGTAGGCGCGAGCCATCAGATTTACAGTCTGACCCCTTTGGCCACTCGGGTATCTGCCCAGTTTGGTTGACAGTTAACGGTTGACAGTTGACAGACCATAACTGAGAGCCAAAGCCTTCCTGTTAACCGTCAACTGTGAACTGTTAACTTCTTTATTGCTTCCGGAATTTTTTCCAGAATGTCACCCGCTATAAGCCCCTCTTCTCCTTTTTCTTTTTTTGCCAGGTCTCCGGCAAGGCCATGCGTGTATACGGCAAATCTTGCCGCGTCAAACGGCTTCAATCCCTGCGCCATGAACCCCGCTATCACACCTGTCAGGACATCGCCGCTGCCAGCGGTCGCCATCCCAGGGTTCCCTGTCTTATTTACATAAACTCTTTGGTTGGCGCCAGGCTCCGCCACTATCGTGCCGGAACCTTTCAAAACCACTACAGCATTATAATAATTCGCAAATTTTTTTGCAACAATTAACCGATTCTTTTTTATATAATCCGTGTCTTTTTTTAAAAGCCTCGCCATTTCTCCCGGGTGCGGCGTGATAACGTACGGGCTTTTTACTTTTCTTAACACGTCGGCATTTTCCGAAATAGCGTTCAACGCGTCAGCATCGAGAACCATAGGCCTTTTTACACTGACCGCGAGCTCTCTTATTAATTGCTGAGTTTCCTTATTGGAAGAAAGTCCCGGCCCTAATACGGCAATATCTGAATTATTGATTTTTTTTAAGGCTTCGGCCTTGGCCTTCAGGGAGAACGTACCTTGCCTGGTCTCCGGAAGCGGACAGGTCATGACTTCTGTTAATTTTATTTCCATTACCACGTTCAGTGAACGCGGTATACCCAGAGTGACAAGCCCCGCGCCCGAGCGCATACACGCCTGACCGCAAAGAGCCGCCGCGCCGGTAAGCCCGGTGGATCCTGCCAGAATAAAAACATGCCCGTAATCACCTTTATGAGTGTCTTTTTTTCTTTTTTTTAAAAACATTTTTGTAAACCTACGGGGCGTTTCTCCATAATATTGCATTACTAATGGCGTAATTATTCGTGTGTGACATACTGACTATTATGTTATCAAGCTGGTTTTTTTCCGCGAATTCCCTCACCTCACCGTGCAATATCACTTCGGGCTTGCCCTTGGCGTCGTTGAGGATCTCTATATTTTTAAGCCGGGCGCCGATCCTCGTGTCTCCAAACGCCTTGAGCACCGATTCCTTGCAGGCGAAACGGGCGGCAAGCGTTTCGTGAGAAAATTTCTTAGTACTGGCGTAATCAAGCTCTTTCTGGGTAAACACCCTTTCCAGAAACCGCCCGCCCCATTTATCAAGCGCGTTCTTTATCCGCCATACCTCTATAATATCCACACCTGTCCCGATTATCATTTTATAAGCGCCTTCATATCTTTTACCGCTTTATGGAGCCCTGAAAACACAGCCCGCGATATTATCGAATGCCCTATGTTTAATTCGTTGACACCTTTTATATTCGCTATTCTATTCACATTCAGGTAATCCAATCCGTGTCCTGCGTTTACCAGCATACCTAGAGACAAGCCGCAGTCAACGGCTTTTCTTATCTTCTCGTATTCTCTGCCCCTTGCCTCTCTGCCCTTCGCCAGGCTGTACGCGCCCGTGTGGATCTCTATGATACTGACCCCAACAGCCTTTGCCGCAAGTATTTCTCTCCTGTCAGGGTCAATAAAAAGACTTACATCTATGCCTTTATCTTTTAAAAGTTCAACCGCCCTCTTTATTTTCGCTTTATTCCCTGTAACACTCAGGCCTCCTTCCGTGGTTAGCTCCCGTCTTCTTTCCGGGACAAGCGTGGCTTGGTGCGGGCGGATATTTCTGGCAATCCGCACTATATCCGGGTTTATTGACATCTCCAGGTTAAATCTGGTCTTGACGGCCTGTTTTAACTTTTTTACATCCTCGTCATTGATATGCCTGCGGTCTTCCCTTAAATGAGCGACTATACTATCGCAACCCGCTTCTTCGCATGCCAAGGCAGCGATGACAGGATCCGGCTCTACGCCTCCTCTTGCCTGGCGTAATGTCGCCACATGGTCTACGTTCACGCCGAGCTCTGACATATTACCTGTTCTCCGTAATGTATCCTCTATTATTTGTCTTTTTTTTCGGGGCTGGCTGTTCTTGTAAATTTTCGTCCAGGTATGATTTGTAGAGTTCAGAACCGTAAAACTTGCTCGCAAGGCGGTTTTCTTTTTCCAGTTCGCCGTTCACATAGAACCAGGTTATGATAGCGAGCGCCAGAGATATCACCTTTATCCAGAAATTATTGACTACCCAATCTTTCATGATTGACTCCTGCCTGAAGATAGATTTTTCTTTTTTCTTTCGGGTTTGCACAGGTTATTCAATACTCGGCTAAGCGCGTCTTTGTCAAGGTCATGCGTCAGTTTCCCGCCTGTAGCCACTGAAATGCCGCCTGTCTCTTCAGAAACAATTATTACCACGGCATCACTTTCCTCGCTCAGGCCCAGGCCCGCCCTATGCCTTGTGCCCAGAGTCTTTGATACTTTTGGGTTCTGCGTAAGGGGAAACAGGCACCCCGCGCCTAAAATCCTGTCTCCGGAGATTATCACTCCTCCGTCATGGAGCGGCGTATTAGGCATAAATATCGTCATCAAGAGCTCCGTATTCACCCTGGCGTCTATCTCTATGCCGCTTTCCGCGTAATGGTTCAACTTGCTCTCCCTCTGTATGGCTATAAGCGCACCTATACGACGATTTGACAGAGAAAGCGAGGCCTTTACTATCTCCCTGATAATCTCAGCCTCTTTAAAAAATATCTCTGACCAGCGATGCTGACCTATACTTGCCAGCCCCCTGCGCAGTTCAGGCTGAAATATAATAAGAAAACCTATGACTGATATAGCGAACAGTTTAGTAAGAATCCAATTAATGGTATCCAGGCCCAGTTTCTGCGTGATAATGAAGAAAAGTACTATTAGTATTATGCCTTTTAAAACATGGACACCCCTGGTGCCACGCGAAAACATTAAAATCACGTAAAATATAAACCAGAGGATCCCTATTTCTACGAATATCTTGGCCAAAATCAGGTAATTAAGCATGTATCCTCTCCCTGTTCTTTACAATGGCGTCTGCGACCATTGCCACCTGTTTCATCTGTTTCACATCGTGCACTCTCACGATATCCGCGCCATTATTTATTGAAATAGCCACGCTGGCCGCTACACCCCATATCCTTTCCCGCGGCTCTGCGTCCAGGATATTGCCTATGAAAGATTTTCTCGAAGTCCCGACCAGAATAGGTTTGCCCATGCCCCTAAAAACTGACAGGTTATTTAAAATCTCGAGATTATGATCGAAGGTTTTCCCAAAACCTATGCCTGGGTCTACTATAATATTTTCCTTCTTTATCCCGCTTTTCTCAGCTCTCTCCACGAGATCAGTAAGTTTTTCAAGGATCTCTTTTATAAGGTTTCCGTACACCGGGGATTTCTGCATTGTACGCGGTTCGCCTTTGATATGCATTATAATTACGCCCGCGTCATACCTGGCGACTACATCGGTCATGCGGTTGTCATACTCAAGCCCGGTTATATCATTTATTATTGAGGCGCCTTTGTCCAGCGCCCGCAGAGCCACTTCTGATTTACGAGTATCAACCGAAATAGGTATCTTTATCTTTCTGGCCAGCCTTTCTACCACCGGCACGACTCTTTTTATCTCCTCTTCCAGGGGAACAGGCTCGGCGCCTGGCCTCGTGGATTCACCTCCTATATCAATTATGTCAGCGCCTTCTCCCGCTATTCTCTCAGCCTCTTCGACCGCGCGATCCACATCATTGTGCAAGCCGTCCCCGCTGAATGAATCGGGCGTGAGGTTCAGTATGCCCATGATAAATGTGCGCGAGCCAAAATCAAGACCATTCATGCGCTCTTTGATTCCGGGAAGATAAGCCTTTTGACTTCCTCTGAATCCATTACCTCTTTTTCGAGTAACTTTTCGGCCAGAAGCTTAAGTTTATCACTGTTATTCGCCAGCTCTTCTTTGGCCTTTGAGTAACATTCGTCTATTATGCGGCGCACTTCTTTGTCTATCTCTACCGCGGTAGCCTCACTGTAATTCCTCTGTTCTGTTATGTCCCTCCCCAGAAAGATCTGTTCCTCGCGTTTCCCGAAAGTGAGGTTGCCCAGCTTCTCGCTCATCCCCCATCTCATTACCATGTCTCTCGCGATCTCGGTAGCCTTTTCCAGATCGCTCTGCGCTCCAGTGGAAAGCTCATTAAATACCAGGTTCTCGCTCGCCCTTCCTCCCATAAGGCCCGTGATAGTGGACATCCAGTATTTTTTAGTATAATAATGCCTATCCTCTATGGGGAGCTTCATCGTGTACCCCCCGGCTATACCCCTGGGGATAATGGATACCTTATGCAGAGGATCACCGTCAGGGATAAGAAAAGACAGAAGCGCATGACCCGCCTCGTGATATGCGGTCATTCTTTTTTCTTCAACACTAAGCACCCTGGCCTTTTTCTGCGGCCCGGCGATGACCCTTTCTATAGACTCCTGGAGTTCTTCCTTTTCAACTGAGTCTTTGTTTCTCCTCGCGGCCAGGAGCGCAGCCTCATTCACAAGATTAGCGAGATCAGCCCCCGAAAAACCGGATGTCTGCCTGGCAATAAACTTCAATTCGACTTCTTTAGCTATTTTTATTTTTTTCACATGCACCCTTAGAATGTCTTCCCTGCCTATTATATCAGGCCTGGAAATTACTATCAGTCTGTCGAACCTGCCTGGCCTCAATAGAGCAGGGTCAAGCACGTCCGGCCTGTTTGTCGCCGCTATCAATATAACGCCTTCCTGAGTATCAAATCCGTCCATCTCCACGAGAAGCGCGTTAAGGGTTTGTTCCCTCTCGTCGTGCCCTCCGCCAATGCCGGCAAACCTCTGCCTTCCGACAGCGTCTATCTCGTCTATAAAAATTATGCAGCCTTTGCCGCCCATTTTCGCGGCACGCTTTGCCTGTTCGAACAGGTCCCTTACCCTTGAGGCGCCCACGCCCACAAACATCTCAACGAAATCCGAACCGCTTATACTGAAAAAAGGAACCTCGGCTTCACCGCTTACCGCCTTAGCGAGCAGGGTCTTCCCAGTGCCGGGCGGACCCATCAAAAGGACTCCTTTGGGAATCTTGCCGCCTAGTCTCTGAAATTTTTTGGGGTCCTTTAAAAACTCTATGATCTCTTGGAGCTCTTCCTTTGCCTCGTCCACTCCGGCAACATCATTGAAAGTGATCCTGACCTTGTCTTTTGTAATCTGTTTTGCCTTGCTCTTGCCAAAAGAAAGAATCCTGCCGCCACCGCCCTGAGCGCTCCTGTAGACAAAAAACCACAAAAATCCTATAAAAAGCAGCATGGGGCCGAGAGAATAAAACAAATTGAACCACAGCGTCTTTGGCGGCTTCACGTCAAAATCAGGGATATTTTTTTTCAGTTCTCTTAAAAGGTCCTGGTCCCCGGCCGGGAGATCTACTGTAAACTGCACACCGCTCGAGAGGACACCCTTGATGCGGTCTTCCACCTTGACGGCTGACACAATAGCGCGTGACTCGCTGTTTCCAAGAAGCAGCTGATAAAACTCCCCATAGGTCATTTCTTTAGGTGGTGTCTGGGGCGCCATTGAACCTACTCTGAACAAATAGACGAGAAACAGGAATATGCCGAGCCACATGAATACATTCCTGTTGAGATTATTCTTATTGTTCTGTTTTCTGCCTTTAACCTGCTTATGTGTTCTCATCTTATCCCTTCTTGTATGCATGATATCAGCCTAAATATTTATTTTATCAACCAATCCTTGAAAAAGCAAGCGTAACTTATATTTTAGGCCTTTTAAACACTATAATGCCTTTTTCTTTCTTTATATCTATCCCGCCGGGCAGATCTACTACTGAATTCACAGGCCTTGCCCCCACTAATTCCTCTATCTCCTTCCAGTGCTGATACGTAAACCTCCTGAGGTCTCCCTTTAGCTCTCTCAACGCGCTCCTGACTATCCTCTTTCTTACGGCAGCCGGCTGTTTTTTAAATTTCCCAATATCCACGGAGATATCTCCGGACCTGTTTTTTTTTGACATGATCTTAAATTTACGACTGCTGAACTTATCCAAAAAATCATCCTCAGCCCTGAGATTTTCGGCCATGTTCACCAGGACTTCTTTTATGTTAGGGTTGAACCTGTCCTCAAGATAAGGGATCAATTCATGCCTTACTTTATTGCGTGTAAAAACTACCTCGTCATTTGATGAATCATGCCGGTATTTAATCCCTCGTTCTCGTATAAAATCCTCTATCTCGCGTCTAGTGACTCCGATAAGCGGCCTTATGACGGTCATGCCTTTCATCCCTTTCACGGGATCCATCCCCCTGAGCCCTGACATGCCTGACCCGCGTATCATCCGCATTAAAACCGTCTCTGCCTGATCGTCTATTGTATGACCGACCGCAATCTTATCTATACTGTTTTCGCGCGCGACCCTGAAAAAAAACTCATAACGCTCGATACGTGCGGCTTCTTCGGAAGATATGCCTTTTTCCTCGGCAATCCTGGGAATATTTTTTTCCTCACAAAAAGCGGTCAGTCCCATTGACTCCGCCAGGTCCAGGCAAAACTTCATGTCACCCTTTGATTCCTCCCCCCTGAACATATGGTCGATATGCGCTATATATATTTTTAAATTATAGTCCTGTTTTATATGGACCAGTGCGTGAAGAAGGGCAACTGAGTCAGCCCCCCCTGATAAGCCGACCAGCACGCTGTTATCCCGGTCAAGCATCCTGTGTTTTTTTATTGCAGCCCTGATTTTCTCGATCAAAGAGGAAGACATAAACAAAGATAGATGGTAGCGGCGAGTGGATTCGAACCACTGACATGCCGGGTATGAGCCGACTGCTCTAACCAGACTGAGCTACGCCGCCAAAAATTAATTCGCTACGCTCATTAATTTTTCCAAAGGGGCTTCGCCCCTATGGCGTTCCGTAATGTTCCTATTCGTCGTATTACTCCACTGTTACCCCTTGGGGGATTGCCTGCAATCCCCCAAACCCCCACAGCTGACTGGAATTTTTCAAATTCCAGTCAGAATTTTACGAAACGTTTACTTCAAAACCTCATTCAGGCTCCCAGTCCTATATCCCTCCATATCCAGGACTATATACAAAAAGCCCAGAGCCTTCAAATGTTTTATTATTTTATCACAAAATCTTTTATTTAGAAACTTTTTTATGTCTTTTTGTTCCACTTCTATTCTCGCGATATCCCAATGGCATCGCACCCTTACCTGTTTTATGCCCAGGTGTTTTAAAAAATCCTCCGCCAGTTCGATTTTTTTAAGTGTCTCTTTGTCTATTTTTTTGCCGTAGGGAACCCTTGAGGCAAGACACGCCATCGAAGGCATATCCCATGTCTTAAGCCCCATTTTCCTTGAGTATTCACGGATATCTTTTTTTGTCATGCCGGATTCCTGTAGAAGGCTCCTTACTTTGAGTTTTTTCTTCGCTATACTGCCAGGTCTGTAATCTTTCTCATCGTCCAGGTTAGACGCGTCCAGCACAAAGCGTATCTTGTTCTCCCCGGCTATTTTCTTCAGCTTGCCGAACAGCTCTTTCTTGCAATAATAACACCTTTCAGGAGTGTTCTTCGCAAAATTAGCGTCTGCCAGCTCATCCGTATGGATCACTTTATGTCTGACGCCCAGACTCCTGGCAAAATCCTTTGCCTGCCTGAGTTCAGAACGCGTGTAAGTATCTGATACAGCCGTTACGGCCAGCACCTTTTCCCATGGCAAAGCGTCGCTCGCCGCCTTTAGAAGAAAGCTGGAATCCACTCCTCCGGAAAACGCCACCACAACACTGCCTAATTCTTTTAAGATTTCCCTTAATTTTTCTCTCTTATCCATTTAAGCCAGCGTTTTTTCTATCCATCCGCCGCCAAGTACATCTTCTTTTTCATAAAATACCGCTGCCTGGCCTGGCGTAATGGCCTTCTGGGGTTCATGAAATTCCACTTCAGCCGCGGCGCCGTCTGTGATTCTCACCCGCGCGCGGGCCTTTTTATGCGCATACCGGATTTTTACCTCAGCCTCAAAATCAGGCTGAGTTTTTTTAGAAATCCAGTTAATGCCCGTGACTTTAAACCTCTTCTTTTTTATCCCGAAGGCCTCCCCAACCACGATAAGGTTTTTCCCCGGATTTACGTCTGTTACGTATAAAGGCTCCTTGTGGGATATCCTTAATCCCCTGCGCTGGCCTATCGTAAAATTCCAAAATCCTTTATGTTTGCCAAGTGTCCTGCCGGACAGATTAATTATATCGCCCTCTTCTTCACTTACGCCGCAGCGCTCCCTGATAAATTCAGAATAATTATTCCCGGGCACAAAACATATCTCCTGGCTGTCCGGCTTCTCATGCACGCAAAGACCAAGGGTCTTTGCCTTTTTTCTGACATCAGCTTTTTTTAGATCGCCCAGGGGGAACAATGTCTTACGCAGCTGTTTTTCTGTAAGCATAGCCAGGACATAAGACTGGTCTTTTGCCTTATCCGAGGATTCTCTGAGCCTGCAAAAACCATTCCGCCCTATCCTGGCGTAATGCCCAGTAGCTATAAAATCGCATTCCAGGGCTTCGGCCTTCCTCAACAGACTCCCAAACTTGACTTTTTCGTTACAGACTATACAGGGATTAGGCGTCCTGCCTGTCATGTATTCCCGCGTAAAATAATCTATCACCTCTTTCTGAAAGACCTTTTCAAAATTCAACACATAATGCCTGATATTAAGTGCGTCGCAAACTCTTCTGGCATCCTCTACGTCCCGCAAAGAACAGCATGAGCGCTCTTTGTGCGTGCCGCATAGTTCCTTCGGCCATATCTTCATCGTGGCGCCGATAACATCAAAACCCTGCTCTTTTAAAATTGCCGCGGCGACAGAACTGTCAACCCCTCCACTCATCGCCACTAAGACTCGTTTAGACATACTTCATATTAAGAGATTACGATTAAAATAACTTTTTTGTTTTTAAATAGTTATCTATGGCTTTTGCGGCGCGCTTGCCGGATCCCATGGCGGCTATCACCGTATCTTCTCCTGCTGTGGCATCGCCTCCAGCGTAAACACCTTTTATGTTAGTTGCCTGAGTTTCCTGATCTATCTCTATTCTACCCCACTTGCCTGTTTTAAGTTCGGGTGTGGCATTTAAAAACACGGGGTTGGGACTCTGCCCGACAGCCACGATAACAGTATCAGCTTCAAGAATAAATTCCGAACCAGGCACAGGAACAGACCTTCTCCTGCCTGAAGAATCCGGTTCTCCGAGTTCCATCTTTATACACTCCATACCTTTCACGAAATAATTATCGTCCCCTAATATCCTTTTTGGCAAAGTAAGAGTCAGGAACTTTATGCCCTCTTCCTTCGCATTTTTTATCTCTTCCTCTCTCGCGGGCATCTCTTTCTCAGACCTCCTGTAAACTATATATACCTTTTCCGCGCCAAGCCTTAAACAAACCCTGGCTGAGTCCATTGCAGTATTCCCTCCGCCAATCACAGCGACCTTTTTACCGATGTTTACAGGCGTATCGTATTCCGGAAAGAGGTATGCCTTCATCAGGTTTACCCTTGTCAGCAGCTCATTGGAAGAATAAACCCTGTTCAGGTTTTCTCCCGGTATATTCATAAAATTAGGAAGCCCCGCGCCTGTGCCTATGAATATCGCCCTGTACCCCTGGCCGAAAAGCTCTTTAAGGGTGGCGGTTTTCCCGACTATGAAATTCTTCCTGAATTCCACGCCTAATGACTCAAGATAGTCAACCTCTTTTTTCACAATGTCTTTAGGCAGGCGAAACTCAGGTATCCCATAGACCAGGACCCCTCCTTCCGCGTGGAGGGCCTCAAAGACTGTCACTTTATAACCCAGCTTTGCCAAGTTACCCGCGCACGTGAGTCCAGCAGGGCCACTGCCGATAACTATGACCTTCGCCCCCTCTGTCCGTAACGCGTAACGCGTGACGCGTGACGCGTTTTTAAGTTCCCAGTCAGCGGCAAACCTCTCAAGGGCGCCTATGTTTATAGGACTGCCTTTTTTGTTCAATATGCACGCGCCCTCACACTGGTCTTCCTGTGGACATACCCTGCCACATACGCCCGGCAGATTATTTTTCTCTTTTATTATCTTGATCGCGTCGTTAAAGGCCTTGTCTTTTATAGCTTTTATGAAACGCGGGATGTCTATTTCCACCGGGCATTTAGCTGAACATCTGGCGTTTTTGCAGACAAGACACCTCGACGCTTCTTTTAACGCCTCTTCCAGAGACATCCCAAGCGCCACTTCATTGAAATTCTTAATTCTCTGTTTCGGGTTTTGCTTTTTCATTTTTAACCTTTAGTAATACCTATGCCCCTGATCTTGCACGCGTGTTTCTCTTGCTCTTTAAAAAGCCCCTGCCTGAAGACCAGTTCCTTAAAATTAACCTTGTGTCCGTCAAATTCAGGTCCATCTACGCACGCGAATTTTGTTTTCCCGCCGACTTCTATCCTGCACGAACCGCACATGCCGGTGCCGTCCACAAGTACAGTGTTTAACGAAACTATTGTCTTTATCCCCCCCGACTTTGTCATGTCGCTGACGGCCTTCATCATGAGAGCCGGCCCCACAGCGTATACCAGGTCTATTTTCCCGCCTTTTGCCATAAGCCTCTTCAAGGCATCCGAGACAAATCCCTTTTCACCAGCCGTGCCATCATCCGTCGTGATAAATATTTCGTCGCTTACTTTTCTCAGCTCATCCTGAAATATAACCAGTTCTTTGTTTCTTGCCCCGATTATAACGATCAGCCTGTTTCCCGCTTCGCTATAAGCCTTGGTTACTGGATAAAGCTCCGCTATGCCGACCCCTCCGCCTATACAACACACGGTGCCAAATTCTTTAACCTCTGTCGCGTGCCCCAGCGGCCCGACCACATCAAGTAAATACTCGCCCGCTTTTCTGCCGGCGAGCCTATGGGTAGTGACACCTACTGTCTGGTACGCAATAACAATGGTCTCGTCATTATGTCCTGCTATTGTCAGAGGGATCCTCTCGCCGTTTTCATCGATCCTGATCATCACAAACTGGCCCGCTCCGGCCTTTTTCGCCACAAAAGGTGCCTCTAATTCCATTTTATAAATTGCCGGGGCTATTTTTTCATTAGTCAAAATCTTAAACATCTGCCTCCGCTCCTATCAGTCTCAGTCCTTTTAAAGTTAAATGCAGGTCTATGTTCTTAATAGTTTTGCAGTATGGCCCTATAAGACTAGCCATACCCCCTGTGGCGATAACTCCGCATTTTCCACAGCATTTCTTTTTCAACCTCTCGACTACACCGTCACAAAGGCTGCTAAAACCATAGATAGCACCGCTTATCATGCTTTCGCGAGTCTCCCTGCCCAGTATATCACCGGGCTTGCGCAATGTTACATCAGGCAATAATGCCGCGCGCCTTGACAGCGCGCCAACGGAAAGTTCCACTCCAGGCGCTATAATCCCTCCCAGATATTCCCTTTTATCGTTAATAACATCTATGGTTATAGCTGTTCCGAAATCCACCACTATAGCCCCTCCGCCATAAAGCTCAAAAGCCGCCTTGGCGTTCACCAGCCTGTCCTGGCCGACCTGGCCTGGCTTCCTGTACAGATTCTTGACCCCGCTATCCACATCTTCCCCTACGACAAATACAGGACACCTCAAGGCACCGCGAAGATACCTCTTAACGCGCCCTAATGCCTCGGGCACAACACTTACAATAACAGCCCGCTCTATTTTCTTGGCGTATGGTCTGAACCCACGGCCGAATATCTTCTCTTCTGTCCGGATCTTAAAGGTCTTCCCCAGGGAATCCCCCTTAAAGATTCCGCAATGAATATTAGTGTTTCCGATATCTACGGCTAATAGCATATATTTATCTTAATAATACGACATCTCCCGCGAGCACCCTCTCATTGAAGCCTGAGTCCAGCCTTAATATAAGCGCCCCTTCTTTATCAACATCCAGCGCGTGGCCTGATATAGACTGATTATGATAATTTACCTGGACCCTCTTGTCAAGGATTGCCGAAAGTTCCTTATGCTCCTCCACGATCCTGTCCAGCTTTCCGTGTTTATAAACAGCGTAATACTTATCGAGGTTCTTAAGCAGTCTTCTCACAAAATCGACCCTTGATACCTGACAGCCTTTCTCAGCGAGGAGAGAAGTCGCGCCTTCCGGCAAAAGCTCTTTTTTCGTGTTTATGTTGATGCCTATGCCGGCTATGACAAAATTTACCTTGTCGGTTTCGGCATTAAGTTCCGTGAGTATGCCGCTCACCTTTAGCCTCTTTATAAGGACGTCATTCGGCCACTTTATAAGGGCCGGCAGGCCTGTTTCCTCTCTTATGGTCTTCGCGACACTCAAGGCTGAAAAAAGCGTAATCATTGAAACTTCCCTTGGCAGTACATCCGGCCTCAGTATCACTGACAGGTAAACGCCCTTACCTCTGGGTGAAACCCATTTTCTCCCAAGCCTCCCTCTGCCTTTTGTCTGGTATTCCGCCGTCACGACCGCTCCCTCTTTTTCCCCGGAAAGAGCGAGTTTATACGCCACGTCATTTGTGGAGGCAATCTCATCATAAGAATATATCTTTTTGCCTATTATGTCCGAATCCAGCTTCCACTTCAGCTCTATCTCTGTAAGACGGTCAGGCGTGCCCATCAATCTATAGCCGAGATGCGGCGAGGCTATTATCTCGTACCCCTCATCGCGCAGTTTTTCAATGTGCTTCCATACAGCTGTCCTGGATATCCCAAGCGTACCGCTTAACTCTTCGCCGGACACATACCTGTCCTCATTCTTCTTGAAAAACATCAATATCTTATCGTCCAGCATAAACTCCCCTGAGAAATAACTTTACACTTTCTGTGTGTCAAGAAAAATCTGCGAGGTTGCTGAAAAAGTGGTAGTCGCAGGCTTTAGCCTGCGGGATACTGCGCAACCTATAAGGTTGCGGCTACCTTGATTGCATTCAACAGGCATATAATTTCCTATACAATCAAGAGAGTGTAAAGTTATTTTTATTTTAAGGTTTTTATTTTGTCTCTTAATTCCGCGGCTCTCTCAAACTGCAAATTCCTGGCGCATAGTTCCATCTCTCTCTCTAGCTCGGAAATCAAACTCTCGCGTTCATATTCCTCCTCGCTCTGTCCAGCCGCATCGAGCGTTATCTCCTTAGCTTTCTTTATTGACTCAATCCCGTCTTTAATAGCCTTATCGATTGACCTGGGTATAATATTATGCCTCTTGTTAAATTCCAGCTGCCTGCTTCTCCTGCGATTTGTCTCGCTGACAGCCTTTTTTATTGAGTTAGTTATTACGTCGGCGTACATTATGACCTGCCCGTCTATATGGCGCGCGGCCCTGCCCGCGACCTGTATGAGCGAGGTCTCTGACCTCAGGAAACCCTCTTTGTCCGCGTCCAGGATAGCCACCAGCGAGACCTCAGGGAGATCCAGGCCTTCCCGCAATAAATTTATACCAACCAGGCAGTCAAACTCTTTCTTCCTCAAATCCCGCAATATCCCTGACCTTTCGATGACGCCTATCTCAGAATGCATATAATTCACTTTCAATCCCGCGTCCTTCAAATAAGCCGTCAAATCCTCCGCCATCCTTTTGGTCAGCGTGGTGACCAGTACGCGCTGGCCCTTTTTGGCTCTTTTCTTTATATTCTCAATCAGGTCCGGTACCTGGCCTTCTGACGGCTTTATGATGATTTCCGGGTCTATAAGTCCTGTTGGCCTTATAAGCTGCTCCACGACCTGATCCGATTTTTCCATCTCATATCCGGAAGGAGTGGCTGACGCAAATATAACTTCACGCACAATGCCCATGAACTCACCAAAATTAAGAGGCCTGTTGTCCAGCGCCGAAGGCAGCCTGAACCCATAATCAACCAACACCTGTTTTCGCGCCCTGTCGCCATTATACATGCCGCGGAGCTGCGGGATAGTCACATGCGATTCGTCTATAACCGTAAGAAAATCATCCGGAAAATAATCAAGCAGGCAATAAGGCCTTGACCCAGCCGGCCTATCACTCAGATGCCTGGAATAATTCTCTATACCGTTACAGAACCCCACCTCTCTCAGCATCTCGATATCATAGCGTGTCCTTGAACTAAGCCGCTGCGCCTCCAGCAGCTTGTTTTGGGATTTCAAAAGTTCGACCTGTTCTTTTAACTCAATTTCTATTGTGACTATCGCTTTTTCTATCCTCTCTTTCGTGGTGACAAAATGTTTCGCTGGGTATACCGCTATCTTTTCCATCTCACCTAGTAGTTCGCCTGTCAGAGGGTCTATCTCGCCGATCTTTTCAATCTCGTCTCCAAAAAAATATATCCTGTAAGCAGTCTCCTTATAAGCAGGAAAGATCTCCACTATCTCGCCGCGCACCCTGAAAGAGCCGCGCCTGAAATCGATATCATTCCGCGAATACTGGATATTAACAAGCCTGGCCAGGAGATCGGCCCGCTTAACCGGTTCTCCTTTTTCCAGAAAAAGCAAAAGCCCCTGGTAATCCTCGGGAGAACCAAGGCCGTATATACACGATACGCTCGCCACTATAATCACGTCTTTCCGAGACATAAGTGAACTGGTGGCCGAAAGTCTCAACCTGTCTATATTATCGTTTATTGAGGCGTCTTTCTCTATATATGTGTCTGTCTGGGGCACATAGGCCTCTGGCTGGTAATAGTCATAATAACTCACGAAATACTCCACAGCGCTGTGTGGGAAAAATTCCTTAAATTCGCTGTAGAGCTGGGCGGCAAGCGTCTTATTGTGCGATATCACGAGCGTCGGCTTCCGGATGGCTGCTATTACATTCGCCATGGTAAACGTCTTGCCGCTTCCGGTGACCCCAAGCAGAGTCTGAAATCCTGAGCCTTTTTTCAAGCCGCTAAGAAGCTTTTCAATAGCCTTGGGCTGGTCGCCTTCCGGTTTAAATGAACTGACTAAACTAAAACCTGGCATACTGCACCCCTTAACTTGATATAGCAGATTTATTTGCAAAGTTCCAGCGAGAAATCCACTGATGGGGCCGAATGGGTGAGCAAGCCTATGGAAATTCTATCCACCCCTGTTTTCGCGATACTGTGAACATTATCTATATTTACTCCGCCCGAAACTTCCAGTAAAACGTCTGAATGCCGCAAGCGCCCAAGCTGTACGGCTTTCTTTATCTGGACAGGCTTCATGTTATCCAGCATTATGATATCCGCGCCGGCATCCAAAGCAGCCTTAAATTCCTTTAAATTATCAACCTCTATTTCAACATTTTTATACCCTTTTACTTTTGCTTTTTTCACAGAATCTATAATCACGCGCACCCGTGAACTGTTTACTGTTAACTGTAAACTATCCAAATGATTATCCTTTATCAACACCCCGTCCCACAAGCCCATCCTGTGGTTATATCCACCGCCGGCACTGACCGCGTATTTATCCAGAAGCCTCATCCCGGGCATGGTCTTTCTGGTATCTAGTATCAGCGCGCGCGTGCCTTTTGTCTTCGCGACAAATCGAGCCGTAAGCGTAGCGACCCCGGAAAGCCTGCTGAGAAAATTTAACGCGACCCTCTCCCCTGCCAGCATACTTTTAAGAGGACCTTTCAGGTGCATGACTTTCTCACCTTTACTGACACTGTCACCGTCTTTACAAAGCGCCACGGACCGCATCCTCTCATCCAGCGCTTTAAAAACCCATCCTGCAACATCTATGCCGGCTATAACGCAGTCCTCTTTAGCGACTATATCCGCCCTGGACCTGGTATCTTTCTCAAAGACAATAGCCACCGTTATATCCCCGCATCCGATGTCTTCAGCCAGCGCCGTCATTATTAGCGGCAATACCTTTTCTTTTACAAGCTTCATAGGCTTTCCAGCGTCTTCTTTAACCGGTCTTTCTGCTCTTTTAATCTCGCGGCCTTCTCTTTTTCCATGCTCACTATCTTTTCAGGGGCCTTTTTGATAAAATTATCGTCTTTCAGCCTTTTATTTACGAACTTCAGCTTAATGTCGATATCCTCCATCTTTTTACGAAGCCTCGCCTTTTCTGCCTTGAAGTCAATGACCCCTTCCAGCGATACGAATATATTAAATCCCTCTAGTACGGCGGTAGCACACTGCGCCGGTTTTTTGGAGGTTTTCTCGATGATAAGTTTCTCCGCCCTGGCCAGACGCTTGATGTGCTCGGAACCTTCCTCCAGTTTACCGCAGCCGTCTTTCTTTAACGGGACGATGTATACCGTCAGCATGGCGGTATGCGGGATATTCATATCCGAACGGATGTTTCTTATACTGATTATTACGCTTTGTATGAGCTCTATGTTTTTTTCTGCCTCTTTATTTATCAACGATCTGTCCGGTTTCGGCCATTTTTCTGTCATTATACTGCCGCGTTCTTCTATATTCTGCCATACAGCCTCAGTCACGAACGGCATAAAAGGATGCAGTAATTTCAAGGAATTCTCAAGGACATATAGTAAGACTAACTCTGTAATTTTTCTTCTATCCGCTATACGCTCTACGCTATCCGCCAAAATAGGCTTGGCCATCTCCAGATACCAGTCGCAGAAATCATGCCAGAAGAAGTCATAAGCGATGGACTCGGCCTCATTAAATCTGTAATTATCAAGCGCCTTTGTCACGCTCTCGACCGTCCTAGTAAGCCTGCTCAATATCCACCTATCCGCCAAGGCTAAGCCTTGGACAGACTGTGTCCAAGGCTTAGCCTTGGACAGATTCGTGTTCATCAGAACAAACCGTGACGCGTTCCATATCTTATTAGCAAAATTCCTGCCTATCTCAAACTTCTCCCTGGAGAGAAAAACGTCCTGTCCCGTAGCTGTTATAGCTATCATGCTATACCTAAGGGCATCAGAACCGAATTCATTTATGATATCAATGGGGTCTATGACATTACCCAGGGACTTTGACATCTTTTTGCCGGTAAGATCCCTTACTGTCCCGTGCAGATATACATCTTTAAACGGGACTTCTTTCATGAATTCCAGCCCTGAGATTATCATCCTCGCGACCCAGAAAAATAATATCTCAGGCGCCGTCACCAGGGTTGATGTGGGATAAAAATACTCGAGATCCCTTGTCTTCTCGGGCCATCCGAGAGTGGAAAAAGGCCAGAGCCACGACGAGAACCAAGTATCCAGGACGTCTTCGTCCTGATATATATCCGTCGCCCCGCACTCCGGACACCTCTCAGGCTTTACCTTGGAAACCATAACGCCCTTGTTCTTTTCTGTCAACTGCCTGCCCCGTACCAAACTTGTTTTGGTTCGGGGTGAACTGTCAACTGTTAACTCGTTTGCCTGTTTCGTACAGTTCTTACAATAATAGACAGGCAAACGATGCCCCCACCATATCTGCCGGGAAATACACCAGTCCCTTATGTTTTCCATCCAGTTTAGATATACCTTTGTCCATCTCTTTGGATAAAACTTGACCTTCCCTGTTTTTACCGCTTCTATCGCCGGCCCTGCCAGCGGCCTCATCTTCACAAACCATTGAAAAGACAGGTAGGGCTCTATGAGCGTATGGCACCTGTAGCAATGGCCAACCGCATGCTGGTGTTTTTCCGTCTTTACCAGTAAGCCTGTTTCCTTAAGTTCACGCAAGATGGCCTCGCGCGCCAGAAACCTGTCCATCCCGGCGAAACGTCCAGCGTTTTTATTCATCTTCCCATCAGGAGCCATCACTTTCACAGGCTCCAGGGAGTGGCGCTTCGAAATCTCGAAATCGTTCGGGTCATGAGCAGGCGTAACCTTTACCGCGCCTGTGCCGAATTTTTTATCCACGAAATCATCCGCTATGATGTCTATTTCACGTCCGACGAGAGGCAGTATCAATTTCTTGCCGATGAATTTCTTATACCGCCGGTCTTTGGGGTTCACCGCCACAGCCACATCCCCCAGCATTGTCTCAGGCCTGGTAGTCGCCACCACCACCCCTTGAGCCTTGAGCCTTGCCTGTCCCGAGCGAAGCTGAGGGAAGCCTTGAGCCTTTTTAAATGGATATCTGATATAATAGAGTTTCCCTTCTGTGTCTATATGCGGTGCCTCTTCGTCGGAAAGCGCGGTCTGGCATCTCGGGCACCAGTTTATTATATAGTTACCCCTGTAGATAAGGCCCTTGTCATAGAGTCTCTCAAATGCCTCCATCACCGCGTCTGAAAGCCCCTCATCCATCGTAAACCTGGTTCTCTGCCAGTCGCATGACACCCCGAGCCTTTTGAGCTGATTTATTATGGTATTACCATGCTCCTCGCGCCACTTCCAGACCTCCTTTATAAATTCTTCCCTGCCAAGTTCCTGCCTGGTCCTGCCTTCTCCGCGGAGCTTCCTCTCGACCACGTTCTGCGTGGCTATGCCGGCATGGTCGGTCCCGGGCACCCACAGGGCATTGGCTCCCTGCATCCTCCTCCAGCGGATAAGTATATCCTGGATACTGTTATTCAGGGCATGCCCCATATGCAATATCCCCGTGACGTTGGGAGGAGGTATTACGATAGTAAAGGGCTTGCGTGACGGATCAGGTTTCGAGCGGAACAAGCCTTTTTTCTCCCACTGCGAATACAAGACTTCTTCTGTTTCCTTTGGGTTATATCTAGAAGGGATATCTTTCACTTTGAAATCTCCGAATTTAAAACTCTAAACATTAAACTCTAAATCCTAAACAAACTTTAAACCCTAAATCCCAATTCTCCAAATTGCAGTTTGTGATTTAAAGTTTGGGATTTAGGGTTTGTTTAGAGTTTAGGGTTTCGGATTTAGTGTTTATTTGACCTTGTCTTTCAGCAACTTATATTCCACGCTGTCCACGAGAGCCTGCCAGCTGGCTTCTATGATGTTCCCTGAGACGCCTATGGTATTCCATGACGACTTCTCGTCCTGGGACTGGATTAAAACACGGACATTCGCGGCGGTCCCCGCTTTCTCGTCCAGGACCCTGACCTTGAAATCCGACAGGTGCATCCTGGAAAGAGTGGGGTAAAATTTATTCAATGCCTTGCGCAGGGCGTTATCGAGAGCGTTGACAGGGCCGTCCCCCTCGGCAGCGGTATGCTCTATGCGCCTGTTAACACGCACTTTGATAGTCGCCTCTGAAATCAGGGTATTATCCTCACGTTTTTCAATACTGACCTTAAACCCTTCCAGCGCGAAAAACGGTTTATACTTTTTTAAGGCCTTTTTCATCAAGAGCTCAAATGAGGCATCAGCCGCCTCAAAATAATACCCCTGATTTTCCAGATTCTGGACAAGCTTTAATATTTTCCTTGTCTTTGGGTCGTTTTTCGAAAGGTCAAGCTCCATCTCCTTTGCCTTAAGGACAATGCTGGTCTGACCGGAGAGTTCTGATATCAGTATCCTTCTGTGATTCCCAATTGTTTCAGGCCTTACGTGCTCGTATGTCTCAGGGTTCTTCATCACCGCGTTAACATGCACTCCTCCCTTGTGGGCAAAGGCGCTCCTGCCGACAAAAGGCTGGTTATCCTGTTGCTTCATGTTGGCTACCTCGCTCACGTAATGCGAAACCTCAGTAAGCTCTTTTAAATTTGACTTAGATAGACAGCTATACCCCATCTTGAGCTGAAGGTTAGGGATAATAACGCAGAGGTCAGCGTTACCGCACCTCTCCCCATAACCATTGATGGTGCCCTGCACGATGCTACAGCCGGACTCGACCGCGGCGATGCTATTGGCCACCGCCATCCCGCTGTCATTATGCGTATGGATACCGATAAGCACCGGAGATCCGAACTCGCTCACGATAGCCCTTACTGTAACCCCTAGTTCGCTCGTAACCATGCCGCCGTTAGTATCGCACAGCACTATCGCGTCGCATCCGCCTTTTACAGCGGCCCGCAACGTCTCCAGGGCGTATTCCTTGTTATGTTTATACCCGTCAAAGAAGTGCTCAGCGTCGTAAAAGACGCGCAATTTTTTGGATTTAAGATATTCCACAGTGTCCTGTATCATCTCCAGGTTTTCCCGAAGAGGCACCTTAAAGACATCCGTAACATGCATGTCCCATGTTTTCCCGAAAACAGCCACTGTACTCACGCCTGCCTTAAAAAAGCCTTTGAGGTTTTCGTCTTTCGTCGGGCTCGTCTTTGCCCTTCTCGTGCTGCCGAACGCCACCAGCTCGGATCTTTTCAGCTTTATCTTTTTAGCCTCTTTAAAGAACTCCATATCCTTGGGGTTAGAGCCCGGCCAGCCGCCTTCTATGTAGTGGACACCCATGGAGTCCAGTTTTTTGGCGATCTTGAGCTTGTCGCTTACCGAAAAAGAGATCCCCTCGCCCTGCGACCCGTCTCTTAATGTAGTATCATAAATTTTTATTTCTCTCATCTCACCCTCTTAAGCTTACAATTCCTGCATTCAGGTCGTGTCATAATCTTCACTAGGTGTCTATATATGGTAGCCGCAACCTTTAGGTTGCGCAATACATCGCAGGCTAAAGCCTGCGGCTACCAATTATGACACAGCCTGCATTGCAGTATTTGTAAACTTTAATGTTTTTTGTTCAATCCGAAAGCCTTATGAAGCGCTTTTACAGCCTCTTCCGCTTTCTTTTTCTTTATAACGCACGATATTTTTATTTCCGACGTGGAAATCATATCTATATTTATTTTTTTAGACGCGAGGGCCTCGAACATCTTTGCGGCTACTCCTGAATGACTCTTCATACCTACTCCCACTATAGAAATTTTCGCGATATCACTGTTGTATATAGCGCCCTTTGCCTTGACCTTTTTAGATATGCCCTCCACCGTCTTTTTGCACCTGTTCAGCTCATTAAGCGGTACGGTAAAAGACATGTCTGTATAACCTGTCCTGCTTATATTCTGAATTATCATGTCAACGTTTATATCCGCACTGGCCAGATCTTTGAATATATAAGCGGCTATGCCCGGCCTGTCAGGCACGTCGCAGATAGTTACCTTCGCCTCGCCTTTATTCATGGTTACGCCGCTAACAAGCACATCTTCCATTGCCTTGACCTCCTTGGATATGATCGTCCCTGACTTAGTGGTAAAACTGGATCTTATGTGTAAAGGAACTGAAAATTTCTTAGCGACCTCCATGGACCTCGCCTGTATGACCTGCGCTCCCAGGGACGCCAGCTCGAGCATCTCTTCGTAGCTTATGCGCTCAAGTTTCCTCGCGTCTTTCACGATCCTCGGGTCAGCCGTATACACGCCTTCAACATCAGTATAGATCTCGCAGGATGAGGCCTTTAAGGTCTTGGCAAGGGCCACTGCCGTTATGTCAGACCCCCCGCGGCCGAGCGTAGTGATCTCCTGATCGGAATTTACGCCCTGGAAACCGGCGACTATCACAACCCGGCCCTTCCTGAGTTCTTTCTTTATCCTGTCCGCGCTTATATCTACTATCCTCGCCTTTGTATGGCTCCTGTCAGTGAAAATCCCTACCTGGCCTCCGGTAAAAGATATAGCGTCAAAACCGAGCTTATGTATAGCCATGGCGAGAAGCGCGACAGAGACCTGTTCGCCTGTCGAGATAAGCATGTCCAGCTCTCTCTCGCTGGGCGACTCTGTTATGTCGTGGGCAAGCTCCAACAGTTCATCGGTCGTGTCACCCAGTGCGGAAACCACCACTACTATCCTGTGGCCTTTCCTCCTATACCTGACCACTCTTTCCGCTACTCTTTTTATACGTTTGATGTTCGCTACTGACGATCCGCCATATTTTTGAACAATTATAGAATCTGGCACTTTAGACCCTTTTTCTTTACTGTGGAAATAGTATCACACACCATCAATAAAGACAGCGCTACCAGGATAATGGACGCGCACGCGAGCAACGTGTCCTTAGATTTAATAAACCTGGCCAGCTGATACAAGAGCGCGCCTATGGAAGTCACTAACATTAATACGGTTGGCAGAAATGTGAATCTCAAACTCTTCCCTCTGCATAAAAGCCAGCTGGAAATCACTATAAACGTAAGCGCCGCCACAAGCTGGTTCGAAGCCCCGAACATTGGCCAGATTGTGCTCCATTTTCCGCTCAGCGCAAGCGCGCCACTTGTAAATACTACCACAAATGTCGAAAAGAATCTATTCTTAATTTTAAAAAGTTCTTCCGAAAGATACCTGCATATCCTGGTAGCCGTATCAAGTGTGGTAAGTATAAAGGCGTTGAGTATCATTATGGCTATAACGCTGCCTTTACCAAAGAGCACAGCCCCTGTCAACGCTCCGTACCCTTTCCCAAAGGCTCCTATAGGGCCTGATGCGCCTGTCGAAAGCATCCGGCTCAATTCACCCGAACTAAGCCCTGCGCCTACAGCGATAAGAGCTATTACGGCGAGAAACGCCTCCAACGCCATGCCGCCATAGCCTATGCGCTTGGCAAATTTTTCATTAGGCAGTTGCTTTGACGTGGTCCCGCTTGAGACCAGGGAATGGAAGCCTGAGTTCGCGCCGCACGCGATTGTGACAAAGAGCATGGGCCAGAGCCAATCCGCCCCTTCAGGGGCCCACCCTCCAAAACTGGCCACGCTCATGACAGGTCTTGTGATCACGATTCCGGCGACTCCCACGGCTATGCCGAAGTACAATAAAAAACTGGATATATAATCCCTGGGCTGTAATAGTATATGCACGGGGGTCACGGACGCTATGAACGCGTAGGCCAGAAGTACCGTAGTCCATATAGCATAAGAATTACCTCTCAGGTACACGGGGAACATGTCTCCCAGCACAATAGACGCTAATAAAAGTATTATGCCCACAACTGTCGAGACAACAATATTTAATTTAATCCTGTATAGCATAAATCCTACTATAAGAGCTACGCCTATAAGGCCGAAAGACGGTATTACTGTCGAAGGGTCTGTCGTGAGAGTCCTGGCGCATATTGACGCGAACACGGCTATCACAAGCACAAGCGCGAGCCACACGAAACTCAGGAATATAAGCTTAGACCTCCTGGATATCACGTCTTCGGCTATATCGGCTATTGATCTCGCCTTATACCTTACGGATATCACAATGGCCGCGAAATCATGTACGCCACCCATAAAGATGGTGCCTATGATTATCCATGCAAGAGCCGGCAGCCATCCCCATATCGCTACGGCTATTACAGGCCCGACAATCGGGCCGGCGCCGGCTATACTCGCGAAATGATGACCGAAGAGGACAAGCCAGTTCCTCGCGGGCACATAATCCACCCCGTCATAATATTTATTGGCCGGCGTAATATTGTCGGGATTTACCTCAAGGAATTTCTCAATCTTCCGGGCATAGAAAAAGTATCCCGCGCCGAGGAATACTATTGACCCCAGCATTATTATCAATGAATCCATTATCATCCCTCAATAAAAATAGGGACAGCGACCATTTTTCCGCTACTGAAAAATGGTCGCTGTCCCTATACGTACGTCATTTTATAAAGAACTCCATTAGCTCATAGCCTCGGTCAATCCTGAACTTCGATGAACGCGCCTCTCTCTCGTTGAAATACATTATGGAATCCTGCTCTATGTCCGTGCCGTACATGGCAAAGCATACATAGTCTCTGGAATGAGTCCTCAAAGATATCGGGGTAGCGTGGTCAGACAGGACAAGTATCCTGAACTCCTCATTTGAGGACTTAAAGCGATCCAGCACAGTCCCTACCACCAACTTGTCAAATTTCTCGATAGCGGCAATCTTCTCCCTGAGGTCACCGTTATGACCCGCTTCATCAGGTGCCTCCACATGTACAAAGACAAAATCCCTGTCCTTAAGTGAATCAAGCGCGTACTGCGCTTTCCCCAGGTAATTAGTGTCATAATATCCTGTCGCGCCGGGCACATCTATGACCCTGAGCCCTATTGTTTTGCCTATCCCCTTTATAAGGTCGACGGCTGAAATAATAGAGCCCTCCACCCCGAAATGTTCGCTGAATCTTGGCATAGACGGCCTTGTGCCCTGACCCCAGAGCCATATTGTATTAGCCGGGTTTTCCTTAAGATCAAGCCTTACCTTATTTACCTCATGCCCGGTAAGCACCTCTCTCGACTCCTCCATGAGCCTGTTTATAAAATCAGCGTGTTCTCCTTTTCTGGGAAGATATTTTTTTATGTTATTCCCGGTGATATCGTGCGGAGGCATGCATTTAATTCTAAGGAATCCTTTAAGGTCCTCTTTGTCTTTTGTCTTAAATACGAGAAGATGCCTGTAGCTCACGCCGGCGTAGAACCTCATGTCTTCCCTACCCATCCTGGAGTTCAGCTCGTTTATAAGCGTGGCGGCCTCTTCGGATGATATATGTCCCGCGCTGTAATCCACCATTTTTAAGTCTGATATAGTCACAAGATTACACCTAAAGGCTACTTCATCGTCCTTTATGTCTATGCCCATGTTAGCGGCCTCCAGAGGGCCTCGTCCTGTGTAATATTTACGCGGATTATACCCAAGGATGGAAAGGTTCGCCACGTCACTGGCGGGCGCGAGACTAGCCGGTATCATATTAGTGAGACCGACACGACCTTTCTCGGCTATAAAATTCATGTTGGGCGTTTTGGCGGATTCCAGAGGGGTCTTTCCGTCTAATTCCTCAATAGGCCTGTCTCCCATCCCGTCTCCGACTAGTACAATATATTTCATGCGGTCCTTCCTTATCTTTTTTTGATCTTTCCCTTCTCCAGCGCTTTTAGAAACGCGACTACTACCATAGGGTCAAACTGGGTGCCAGCGTTATTCTTTAACTCAGACAACGCGGCCTCTTCTGACAAAGCCTTTCTGTATGGCCTGTCGGACGTCATGGCGTGAAAAGCGTCCACCGCGGCAATAATCCTTGACTCCAGAGGTATCTCCTCACCCTTCAACTCATCCGGATAACCTGTCCCGTCGTATTTTTCCTGATGATGTCTTACTATATTAGCGACGTTCCTTAATTTTTCGATAGGTTCGAGAATCCTCGCGCCTATGTCACAATGCTGCTTCATGATAGCCCACTCCTCTGGAGTCAGGCTGCCATTTTTGTTGAGTATGGCGTCGGGGATACCTATCTTCCCTATGTCGTGGAGCCTCAACCCTACCTTTAAGTCGTCTATATTTATGTTTTCGGAAAAACCAGGCTGTGTACTCAGTTCATCCGCCACAGACATTCCGTACAAAAACACAAGCTCAAGATGCCCCCTTGTATATGTGTCTTTTTCGTCAACCGTCTGAGCAAGTGCCAGAACAGTCTGGAAGTAATTCTCTTTTTCCCTCTCCCTAAGCCTGTTCAGCTCTGTAAAATTCCTGGCGTTCTCAAAAGCCACGGCCACCTGGTTAGAAAGAGTAGACAATAACTCGATCTCTATCCTTTTATACGATTTGCCCGATCTTTTTTTATCGAGTATAAGGAAACCCAGTAATTTTTTTCTCCAGAACGTCGGCACGCACACGGCACAGTTAAAAGAGTCTATTTGTTCCTTGAGCCCCAAGAGTTCACGAATATTTTTAAGGTTATTATATACCAGGGTCTCTTGCTTTTCCTCAAGCCAGGTTATAAGCGGGTTATTGCTCTCCATCACGTCCCCATTAAGGTACACGTTTGAGCCTCTGCAACCCATCATTTCATAAACATCCTTTGATTCATTGTAGAGATATATGCAAACTCCCCTGGATTTCATATGCTTATTCACTATATACGCTATGAGCCTTACCAGCTTCCGGACATCAGTAACAAGGACCATGCCCCGGCTGGCCTGGATCAACATATTATAATGAGACGCTCTTTTTTTCTTAAATATTTTTTTCAACTTCAACTCTTACCCCTTTCAACCTACCATTATATAAAGTCCACGCGCTACGGCGGAGTTCCGCACTGTCTGGCCCAGCTTGTCCATCTTCTTAGGGGAAACCGCGGCTGTTATCGGGTCAAAAAGGCCGCCCACAAAAGGCAGGCCTTTACCGTTGCTCCTGGCGCCAAAAGCTGAAATACCGTATAGTATAATGTCCTTAGGCTTAAAATCTGGCTTGAGGAATTTTTCCTCAAGCCTGTACAAACGGAACATATTTATATCACTTATGACTATGTCAGGCCTGACGCTCTTTATCTTTTCAGATATCTGCTCTTCGCTGAAAGCAGCAGCCAGCTGATATTCCCCGCCGCACCTTACCCTATCCTGAAAATAAGCGAGCTTAGGGCTATACATGATCTCATTGGGCTCAATAAAAAGCAAACTCGCCTTTGCCTGCACGCGCCGGTCTTTAAAAAGCTCTATCATGTCCTCGTCCTGGGCCTTTTCCTGCAGGATAGCTTCCAGCATCTGCACAAGTGTGTTTACGGAAAACGGTTTATTCAGATAGGCGTCGCACCCTCTCCTGTCAAGCTCTTGTTTGTATTCGTCGAGAAAACCCGAAAGCATGAATGTCTTGAGCTTTAGATGTCTTTTTTTAATCACCTTCAATATCTCCATGCCGCTCATATCAGGCATCTCTATATCCAGCAGCGCGAGGTCCAGGCGGCCCTGCCCCAGCTTATCCAACGCTTCCTTGCCGGAAAAGGCGGTAAGGACACTATACCCCTTGGACTCAAAGATATCCTTGAGCGCCAGGACAGTGTTCTTATCGTCATCTACGATCAGAATCTTCCTGTTCATGCCTGCTTGATCCTCATTTTTATGCCTTTGGCTATCTCGCCCGCCTTGATCGCGTGAGCCTCCATGTCATTTAAAAGATTTATATAGCGCTTTTTCTCTTCCTCAAGATTCTGCGTGTCAAACCCACGCATCTCCAGCTCATATTTGGCGTGCCCCGCGAACATGGTTATCTTGTTGAGCCAGTTATTTAGACTGTGGAATTCCTTTAAGATACTCTCTTGATTTTCCATGGGCTCACTTGCCTTTCCCTAAGAGATTTTCGATGGTCTCTCTTATGTTTTTTAATGAGGTGGGCTTGCTCAATAACACGTCCGCTCCGCCCGCCATACATTTACTCCTGGTCTCTTCCTCATCCCCAAACCCGGTAAATATGACTACCTTTATGTCCTGTTTTAACATTTTTGAGATCCTCAGGACATCGGTGCCCATCAGCCCGTCTTTAAGATGCAGGTCCAGTAGTATCAGGTCCGGCTGATGCTCCTTGACAATGCTTATCCCCTCCGCTCCGTTGGGTGAGGCAAACACAGTGTAGCCCTTAGACGCCAGGAAATCTCTCACGTTAAATAATAATGATTCCTCGTCGTCAATCACTAAAACTTTATACATAGCGCTCTTACCCCTTTCCCTTATCCTGTATAGGAATCTTTATAGTAAACATCGTGCCCACCTTATACTCTGATTCGTAGGTTATTGTGCCTTTATGCATTTCTATAAAATCCCTGATCACATACAGCCCCAGCCCTGTCCCTTTGCCTGAAGACGCCTTTGTGGTAAAATAAGGCGTGAATATTTTGTTCTGGCTCTCTTTTTTCAATCCTATGCCATTATCTTTTACCATTATGACAAAAGAGCCATTTTGCTGTTCTAAAGTCACCTTTATGGCCCCGCGATAATTTAACGAATCCTTTGTGTATATATCGTGGCTTAATATAAGCCTTGTTTTCTCCTGTATGGCGTCACAGGCGTTGTCCAGCAGGTTATAAAACGAGTCCTGTAAAAGTGCCTCGCTTGCCGTTATCTGCTGGATATTACAGGACTTAACTACCTCGAACCTTGGCTCTTTGAACTTCTCCATGCCGGGCCTGGAACGGCTGATGACCACTAGTTTATACGTATTCTCTATTATGGCAGGTATATCTATTTTCTGGAAATCCGTCCGTGCCTTTGCCCTTTTTAATATAGCCGAGGTAATTTCCTTGCCTTTGTAGACCTCTTTGTCTATAAGCTCGAGCGTTTTTTTAGCGTCATGCAAAAAGTTTTTTAAGCTATCTTCCTTTACATTGCTTGTATCAATATCCTCGAGCTTTGAAAGCAATAACTCCGCCGA
>JAHIYJ010000071.1 GCA_018814825.1 Candidatus Omnitrophota bacterium | reverse complement strand
TTCTCCCTTCTACTATATAGTATATATTATATATGAGATCTTGTCAAACAAAACTTATTAAAAAAATTTAAAAAGTCCAATTTTAGTATTTTTCTATCACTTTTTGAAAACGCTTTCTTTTTTATTACCACCAAACAAGACTTCCTTAGGATGTCTTTTCTACCTTGTTCTTTATCTCAAGTAAGACCGAAATTACGCAGGATGCTGTATAAGAAATAAAAAAATACACTAAGCCAAGCAACAAACCTATAAATCCTGTAGTTTTTGGTGCTCCAGGTGTGCCTCCGCCGACGAATATGATAATCGCTGATATAACTCCAACAACAACAGAAGCCCATGCCAAAACCTTAAATATAAAAGACCCTATTCGTAAAAATTTATAAACATTTTCCATCCTTTTCCTCCTTTTGGTAACCTGCCGTTACGATTTCCTCTTAACTTTATCCTTTTATGAAATTATCGCAGATCTTTCCAGATATATAATATTATAAGTATAACACGAAACTCATTATTAGTCAATCAGTTACGCTATATTTTCTCAGCGCATAACCAGCCCCGCTCGCTCAACGGAACATTGCAAGTATTACAAATAACCCCGCCTACTTTCCCAGCTTCAGTTCCTTATATACCTTGTCGGGGGTAGCCTTTTTATGCACAATATCTCTTACGGCCTTTATCATGCCAACAGGGTCTTTTGACTGGAAGATATTACGCCCCATATCAACCCCTGCTGCGCCTTCATTCACCGCGTTATAGGCCAGCTTAAGGGCATCCTTTTCCGGGATCTTCTTCCCCCCGGCTATAACAACAGGCACCGGACATGTCTTTACCACTTTTTCAAAATCCTCGCAATAATACGTCTTTACCATGTGCGCTCCAAGCTCAGAGGCGATCCTACAGGCCAGGCTAAGGTATTTGGCGTCCCTTACCATTTCCCTGCCCACCGCTGTAACTGCCAGGACAGGTATGCCATAGCCTTCACACTCACTCACAAGGTCCGCGAGGTTTTTTAAAGTCTGGTGTTCGTATTTGGAGCCGACATATACGGACAAAGCAACCGCGCTCACGTTAAGCCGTATAGCGTCCTGCAATGAAACCGTAATGGCTTCTTTCGAGAGATCCTCTCCCACTATACTGTTTCCGCCCGAAACCCTGAGGACTATCGGGATATCCGCCCGCGGGTCAACTGAATTTCGCAACACGCCCCTTGTAAGCATTAAAGAATCAGCGTAAGCTAAAAGAGGCTTTATTGTTTTGCCGGGCTCTTCCAATCCGCTGGTCGGACCTAAAAAATAACCGTGATCCACGGCCAGCATAACAGCCCTGCCAGTATCAGGTTTTATTATACGCGAAATCCTGTTTTTCATACCCCAGTCCATATTGATAATCCCCTTTCTTGTGAAAATTAAGTAGTGTGGCAGAAGGTTAGGTAGTGGGTTTAGTAGTGGGTAGTGCGTCACTCACAACCCACTACTCACTACCTAACTCACTACTTTACCCACTGCCTCACTACTTAATCAATATCTACTTCTGTGGCTCTATTATAACCTTTATCGACTCCCTTGCCTCAGCTGTAAGATTAAATCCTTTCTGTATATCGCTGAGACCAAACCTGTGAGTTATCATGTCTTTCACGTTAACTTTTCTGTCTTTTATCAATTCAAGCGCATGGAGATGCTCCTTTGGGTTAGCGGCATATGAGGAAAGAATAGTCACCTCATTTCTCCAGAAAAACTCATTTACAGGCAGTGTCAGCTCAAAGCCTTCCTCGGCTGAAGCGAATACCAGAATCGTGCCGCCCCTGTCGACCGCCTTAAGAGCCTGCTCGAACGCTGACCTGGTGCCCGCGCACAAAATCACAAGATCCGCTGTTTTTGCAGCCTTGAGGCCTTTCGCGTGTATTGCCTCATCCGCGCCAAACCTCAACGCCTGCTTCAACCTGTAATCATTTATGTCAGTAGCTGTTATTTTACCAAATCCTTTGCTTTTTGCCAACTGAATATGCAATAGCCCTGAGATTCCGGAGCCTATAACCAGGAGCCTCTGATCCTTTTTGTACCCGGCCAGCCTTTGTCCTCGTATCACGCAGGCTAACGGCTCTGTAAACGTAGCCTCTTCAAAAGACACGTCATGCGGTATTTTATATACTCCTTTTTCCACGTTTATGGCAGGGAGCCTTAAAAATTCTGAAAAACCTCCCGGATAAAACTTTGTCCTGCGAAGGGTATCGCATACGCTGTGATGATCCACCAGGCAGTAACGGCATTCGCCGCATGGCACATGATGAGACGCCGAAATCCTGTCGCCAGCCTTATATTTAGTTACGCCTTTACCTGCCTCTATTATCTCGCCGGCTATCTCATGGCCCAAAACCAGGGGCACCTTGTCGCGCCTGTACCATTCCACGACATCCGTACCGCACACGCCGCTCGCCATTATCCGCACAAGCAATTCCCCCGGGCCTATTTCAGGCATGGGCATCTCTTCTGTGCGCACATCATTATTAGAGTAGTACATCCCGACCCGCATATTCATATAGCATACCCACCAGTCATATTTCTCTTACGCTTAACTTGACGATTCTTACAATGTAAGAATCGTCAAGTTAAGCAGGTCTTGCTCCGGTCTTTTCCTGCGCCAGTATTATAGGATAATACCTCAGAACATCTCCGCTAAGGAGCACCTCTACCTGGTATTTACCGGCTTCCTGAAAAGTGATATTCATAAATTTTGAGATAACCGTATGAGCGTGATTTATGTCCTTAAGCTCAAACTCAACTTCTTTTGTCTCCACGATAACTTTATTGTCTTTTGAGTTCACGACCCTTGTCTTTTCCTTAAAATGCCCTGAGCCCTTTATCCACCTGTTGACTATAAAGAGTTCGGGATGCCTGGCAGGGAAAACCCTTGCGCCAATCACCTCGAAGATCCCTATGAGCATCATCTTGCCGTTATCTTCCCGTCTTACGCTGTCACAGACTATGGAAAACTGCAGGTCCGGTTTTATCGATATATCCTCTGCCATCGCGACCCTCCTTTATCCGAATTTGTAAACTTTCCTTATCTTCTCCTTAACATCCCAGGTGCATTTTACGCCCTGCGGGAACGTAACCAGATCGCCCTTGCCGAATTCAACCTCTTCGCCGTCATCTGTCCTGACTTTCACTTTGCCCTCAAGCACATAAAACTGCTCCTTCTCATCGTATTCCCAGTCAAATTTTTTCACATCGCATTCCCATTTGCTCCACCTGTCAATACCCAGTTGTTCTAATTTCTCTTTAGTAGGTTTCTCTACACTTACCCTACTCATAAAATCCCTATAATACTGTCCAGAGAGGGAGCAGCCTGGTAAAGATATGCGGCAATCTATTCACTGACGAAACAATCTTGGTGATTATTCACGATTTGAGATATCTGTATGATGCTTTTAACGCCTGAGATGTTAAACGTGCAAAGCGCGGTAAAATCATCGTATAGTTTATAATAATGAGGCATAAACATATCCTCTCTAATAACATTATACCATATTTTAGGCGGAAATCTAATCCTTAATTAGGCGGCTT
>JAHIYJ010000010.1 GCA_018814825.1 Candidatus Omnitrophota bacterium | reverse complement strand
TTATTTATCGTCAAGAAAGACGCCAAACTGCATCTTCTCAGAAAATTACTCGCGCAATATAAGGGCCCCATACTTTTATTTTCCCGTACAAAGCATAACGCGAAAAGGATTGTGAGGGAGATCAGAAATATGAGGCACGCCGCGGCAGAGATACATTCCAACCGTTCTCTTGGCCAGCGCCGCGAAGCGCTCGAAGGTTTTAAGTCCGGCAGATACAGGGTGCTTGTTGCTACGGATATAGCCTCCAGGGGCATCGATGTTAGCGGAATCGAGCTCGTGATTAACTATGATCTTCCGGATGACGCGCAGAATTATGTGCATCGGATCGGCCGCACAGGAAGGGCGGGCCACAAAGGCCACGCGATTTCATTTGCCATGCCTGATCAAAGCCGCGATGTCAGAAATATAGAAAAGCTTATCAGGATTTCATTACCTGTTTCAAAACACCAGGAGAACTCTCAGGAACATTTTATACAGACCCATCATAAATCCCCTAACAGGTACCCAAAGCATAATCGTAGACAACGCCATCGGCGCCCAATATCATAACCTGTTAGCATACGCAAAAAGAGCTGGAAATAGTGAAAATTTTGATTGAATAAGATGCAAGATTAAGTATAGTTAAGCTTAAAGCAATAAAAGGAAGAAGGGTTAAGTTCTAGTTCAATTCCCTTCAGGAACCCCAAATCTTTATTGCGCCTCTCGGTAAGAAATCTATAGGGGTAAGATTTTGACTTGGACGCGCTTGGCAAAATCGAGCCCCCTAAAATTCAGACAACGTTATTTTTTGCAAGTATCTTTGTGAAAGCCGCAGAACCTTTGATAAGGAAATGCACATTGAGGCTCGCGCTATGATATTGAGACGTGAAAGGATAAAAGAGATTGCCTCTGAAAGCTGGTCGGTAAGCTGGCCCGCCGGACTCTTGCAGATTTTGTGGCAGCTTGGGGCGATTGCGTTATTTTATATCCTGAGTATATTGCCCGCGCATAACATAGAGACCATGGCGGCTTTTACCAACGGCCTTAAGATAGAGTCCCTGATATTTTTGCCCGCGTTTGCGTTTAATATGGCGAATGCTGTCCTGATAAGGTATATCTATATCAGCCTGCTCGCGGAACCCATAATGGCCTGGGGCGTTATATTAGGCGGCAGACACGAAAAGCCTTATGGTTATAATAGGCTTCGCTATATGGGCGGTAAGAGTACCTTTGAGCTATGTCTTTGCCATATTGCTGGGTTTCGGCGCTGTCAGCGTATGGTGGGCCATGAATTTTTCCATGGTCGTACAAAGCGTGCTCATAACCAGGCATTATTTTAAAAAACGCTGGATACGATACGGGGAAAAGACGATTTCCATCTAGCGGGAATTTCTGGTATAATAGTAAAAAATAATTCAGAAGGATAGATTGGCTGAAAATATCATGTTTTTGTACGGGAAGAATTCGGTTCTTGAGAGGTTGAAGGCGCGGCCCGGGACTATAATCAAGATTTTCTTACGGGATAATTTTGAGGGACCGGAGATATTGAGGCTTATACAGGAAAAAAATATCCCAGTTGAAACTATGGCCACGAAAGAGCTGGATAATGTAAAGCCCGGCAAAGACCTTCAGGGTATAGTTGCTACCGTGAAAGAATTCGTATACGCGAGTTTTGATGGACTGATTAAAAACAAGGGAGGCGATCGTCCAGTCATTATATTTTTAGACAGACTGTTTGACCCGCATAACCTGGGCGTTATAATTCGCACTGTAGCGTGCTTCGGGGGATTTGGCCTTGTGATCCCAAAGCATAATGCCTGCGAGGTCACGGAGGCGGCGTTGCATGTGGCTTCGGGCGGAGAAAATTACGTGCCGGTCTGCAAGGTCACGAACCTTTCCGGAGCCATAATCAAGGCAAAGGATAACGGTTACTGGATTATGGGCGGTACTGTCTCTGAGGACGCTCAGCCCCTGGACAAGATCTCGATACCGTTCCCCCTAGGACTGGTCCTGGGTTCGGAAGGCGAGGGCATCAGGCATGGTGTGGAAAAACACCTTGATATAAAGGCTCGTATCACGATGTATGGCGCCGAGCTTTCGTTTAATGTAGCGATGGCGTCAGCTATTTTTTGCTATGAGGTGTCTAAACAACGCGTAGGGATTCGATGAGAAAGAAACCGAAAGAGAAAAAACTTAAAAACGTCCTGGATTTTATCTCCGAAGCGGGTATGCTGAAACAGGTGCAGCGTTCCGGATGGTCGGTCCTGGGCATTAAAAATGCTGAAACAGTCGCGGACCATAGCTTCAGGTGCGCGGTGATAGGGTATGTCCTGGCGCGCATGGAAGGCGCTGACCCTTACAAGGTGCTTCTAATGACGCTATTTAATGACATACACGAATCCCGCATATTTGATTTACATAAGATGGCCCAGCGATACATAGACGGCAAAACCGCGGAAGACAGATCCTTCAACGAACAGATAGGTTCGTTGCCAAAGGCCATGAAAGACGAGCTGGTGGGCGCCCGAGAAGAATACAACCGGCAGAAGACAAAAGAAGGGGTCATTGCCAGGGACGCTGATGTCCTGGAATGCCTGATACAGGCCAGGGAATATCAGTGTTATGGGTTCAGGCAGGCGGTTAAGTTTATGAAAAAACCGCCGCGTTTTTTAAGGACAAAAAGCGCGAAAGAACTTTGGATGCTGGCAAAGTCCGTAGATCCTAATGAGTGGTGGTTCAAACTGAGCATCTTCACCCGTTAGCCCTACTCATGTAGATTGAACGCAAAGGTAACGCATGATGAATATACAGGATAGCTGGGAAAAGGCGTTAAAACATACGAGGGTAGTGCGGCCCAGGGCGCAGGAGCTAGAGACCTTTTCTGACACGGAAATTTCTTACATATTCCTTGCAGAGGCTCTGGTGAACGCCGGAGACACCATCGTGAGGAAGGGGCAGGTAAAAGTCGAGAAACCTGCGATAATCCTTCCGTCGAATCTGCCGCAATTTGATGGGTTTGATTTTGAAAAGGAGCTTCATACCAATCAGGATATGATTACAAATTTTTTCCTGGTCAGGGGCGTGACTTTTCCTTCCCTGAAGTATAACAATAAGACCAATTCACTGAATATATATGAGGGCCATGTTGAGAAAGCCATAAGACACTATTCAGACCTCCTGGAGAGAAGAGAAGACGTGAATGCGGGCTTGATCGTGGGGTCTGAGGACTGCTGGCAGTTTTCGGTGTTGATTTTTACCTGCTCTCAGGTGGCCAGGTCCAGTAATAGCGACATAAGAAGGATAATCGAACGTTTCCGGAAAGACAACTAACTCCCCACATTTCTCCCAAACAGATTCCTATGGATAAAATTGATATAAAGAACCTCACTTTAGAGGAGATTAAAAAGGAGATGAAGAGATTTTATGTCCCGTCTTACAGGGCGGGCCAGTTATTTGATTGGATTTATAAAAGGCTCGCTCTGGAATTCCTTGATATGAGCAATCTTCCTCTAGGGTTCAGGGAAAAACTGGACAGGTATTATTATATAGGGCGTATGAAGCTTAAAGAGCGCCTGAAATCAGGCGATGGCACTGAGAAATTCCTGTTTGAACTGTCGGACGGTAATTTTATCGAGTCCGTGCTGATATCCGCGCGGGCAAGAAATACGCTCTGCATTTCCACTCAGGTAGGGTGTAAATACGGCTGTATCTTTTGCGCGAGCGGGACCAGGGGGTTTGTTAGGGATTTGAGCTCCTCGGAGATCACGGGTCAGGTTTTAGCCGCGCAGGAGATAACCGGCAAAAGGATAACTAACCTGGTTTTCATGGGCATGGGCGAACCCCTGGATAATTATGAGAACATGGCGAGCTCTATACTTATCATGAATTCTCAAGAGGGGCTTGGTATAGGCGCCAGAAAGATTACTCTCTCGACCTGCGGCGTTATCCCGGGCATTGAAAAGCTCGCCAGTCTGGGACTGCAGGTCAATCTGTCCATATCTTTGCACGCGGCTGATAATAAAAAGAGAGACGCGCTCATGCCTGTTAATAAGAAATTTCCCCTTGAACGCCTTATCAAGGCCTGCGCGCTGTTTGCGGAAGAAACCGGCAGGAAGATTACACTGGAATATGTGCTGATAAAGGATAAAAATGATTCAATCGTGGACGCGGACCTGCTTTCCTGCGTAGCCAGGAAGCTTAAGGCAAAGGTCAATTTGATACCTTACAGCCCTGTGCGCTGCAAATCATTTGAGAGTCCGTCAGGGAAAACCATAAATCAATTTAAAGGCAGGCTCCTCAGAAATAAGATAAACGTTACTGTACGCGATTCGAAAGGCAAAGACATACAGGCCGCGTGCGGACAGCTGGCAATAAAACAATAAAATTTTTTGAAAGAATAAACCCCTTTCCGTGTCTTATACTATTAGGAAAGGGGGTTTTTATGACCAGAACACGTATTAGGGATTGGCCTAAGAGCGAGAGGCCCAGGGAAAGGCTTTTTAAATACGGAGAACACACGCTCAGCAACGCTGAGCTTTTGGCTGTCTTGTTTGGAAGTGGCTCCCAGGGAACCAGCGCTTTAACCCTGGGCAGGGGTATTATCACTCATTTTAAGACTTTTCGCAATATGAGCCACGTTGATACCCTCGAATTAAGGGGATTTAAAGGTATGGCGGACGCCAGGATAGCCATGCTCCGGGCTGTATTTGAGATAGCCAGGAGATTTATGAGCGAGAAGAGGAGCGCCAGAAAGGCTGTTAATTCTCCCAAAGATGCGGCAGAGCTCTTTATGCCGAGACTGAGAGACTTAAAGAAAGAAATATTTAAGATATTGCTTCTAGATAGCAAAAATAATATAATAGATATACTTGAAATAGAAGAGGGGACGGTCGATTCAGCGGCGCCTCAGATCAGGGAGATAATCGTAAAGGCGCTGCAGAATTTCGCGAGCAGCATAATAGCCGTGCATAATCACCCTTCCGGTGATCCGGAACCAAGCGAGGAAGATACTAGGTTCACCGCGGAGCTGACAAAGGCGGGCGAGGTTCTCCAGCTGAACGTATTGGATCACATAATAATAGGGGATAACAGGTTTTACAGTTTCGCTGATAGCGGGCGCCTATAGCTCAATCGGATAGAGTGGCTGGCTTCGAACCAGTAGGTTGGAGGTTCAAATCCTCCTAGGCGCGCCAGTAAATAAGGCAATGCGTACCGACAACCTAAAAAGGGGGTTTTAGGGGGAAAGATTGTTTCCCCCTATCGGCGCGTGCCCCGTACCGGAGCGAAGCGAAGGTATGGGGTAATTCGCTTCTATGCGGAAGGAAGAAAAATATTAAAAAGAAACCATCAGGGTTTCTTTTTAAGGAGTGACCCGCCGTAGGCGGGGAACGACAGGTTGGAGGTTCAAATCCTCCTAGGCGCGCCAAAATTCGAAAGGATTTGAAGCGAGCGAACGCCGAGCGAATAGCGAGGAAAAGGCCGTAAGTCGAAGACCGGCCGACAGTGAGTGAGGGGAGGTTACGCAGCGAGGCTCCGTCCGAGCGTAGTAACCAAATCCTCCTAGGCGCGCCATCCGTCGAAGACGGATGATCCCGAGCAAGCCGCAAGATTTAATATATATTGCGAGGGACCCAAAGTTAATATAAGCGATTGACTTGATTAGTGTTCTGTGATAATATTAAACTTCAATAATTTTTAGTGCCCCCATAGCTCAGTTTGGTAGAGCAGATCACTCTTAATGATAAGGTCCCAGGTTCGAGCCCTGGTGGGGGTACCAGGTTAGTTGACAGTTGACAGAAAAACCGCGGTTTCCCAATAATTATCTGTTATCTGTTAACTGTGAACTAAGCTGGGCGGATGGCGGAACTGGCAGACGCGCTGGCCTTAGGAGCCAGTGGAGAAATCCGTGGAGGTTCAACTCCTCTTCCGCCCACCACTTAGCTGACAGTTAACGGTTGACACATAAGGATATGGCTTTTAAAGCATTATTTGGGAACTGTCAACTGTTAACTAAAATGCGAGGGTAGCTCAGTTGGTAGAGCACAGCGTTGCCAACGCTGTTGTCGCGGGTTCGAACCCCGTCCCTCGCTCCAGTTTTTTAAAATTTTAAGGAGGTATAGAGTTGAAGATACTTGATTTTCTGAATGAAAAGGCGGTTTCGGCTGATTTACAATCTGATAACAAAAAAGATGTAATACGGGAGCTTATCGATTTACTGGTCAAGGCCGGCGAATTAAAGCCAAAGATGAGGGAC
>JAHIYJ010000070.1 GCA_018814825.1 Candidatus Omnitrophota bacterium | reverse complement strand
TGTTTTCCAGTTCCTTCTTCGACTCTTCAAGAAGTTTACCGGCCCTTTCTTCTGTTTCTCTAAGGTGTTTTTCCGAGAAAAATTTCCTTATAAAATATCCGGCGAAAAATGTCAGAATGAAAATCAACACTTCTACCGCATTGACAAGCACCTTTAAGTTGGCTTCCATGATTTAAACACCTCCTGATTTTATATCAAATGAGGCCGCGACTTACGGAACAAAGTGAACGTAAGTCGCTGGCCGAATTTGACCCAGCACTTATTGTTTGATATCAAAAAATAAGTGCTGGGTAAGTTCGGACATATAAGTTACAAAAATTTTTAATTTTCGTAACTTATGTCCTCACTTAGTTACAGATAACCCTGGTAAGCGGGACATCATTGGCTGTGGTGGGGATATTTTTTAACAGCTGAAATCTGAAACCCAGACCTATCTTGGGAACAGCGCCGGATAAGCGCTTTAAAAACCTGTCGTAATAACCCTGGCCTCTGCCAAGCCTGTTGTTATGCCTGTCAAACGCGAGGCCCGGTACTATTACCAGGTCTATATCTTTTATTCTAATAGGTCGCGTGCGCCCGGACTCCCTGGGTTCATATATGCCGTACTGGCTTCTTATGAAGTCCTGCTTCGGGTTCCGTAAGCGCACAGGTCTGATTTTTCTCTCCCTTACCACAGTAACTGGCAACACTACTTTCTTGCCCATATTTAGGGCCTTCTTGATTATCGGGCTTGTATCCACTTCGCCCGTGCCTTTAGATACGTACAACATCACGTATTTCGATGACAGGAATCTATCCTGTCGAAATAGTTTATTCTGTATGAGTCTGCTTTTCGTTCTCCTTTCCGATACTGTCTGTTTATTTAATTTCTTTTTCATGCTTTTTCTTAGATCTTCCTTATTCATGCGCGCTTTTCATCTTGTCCCAGCGGAGGACGCCTCTCACCGCTTGGGCGACATTCGTAAGATGATCCCCTATTTTCTCAAGGTTGTTTACAAAATCAAGGAAGATCACTCCTGAAAGAGGCACGCAATGCCTTTCACCTAATCTCTGAATGTGATTTGCCCTCAAAGTAAGCTGGAGCCTGTTGATAGTTTCTTCCCTGACAAGGGCATCTTTGGCGCGCTCTTCATCCTGAGCCAGAAAGGCCTCCTTTACATCCTCCATCATGTTGTCGACTTCGTTGTAAATAGTGTGCAGATCATTTATGGCGCTGTCGCTGAAAGGCAGCTTCTCCTCCAGGGCCCTTTCCGCAAGCTCTGCCAGGTTTTCCGCGTGGTCGCCTATCCTTTCCACATCATTCACTGAATGCAGCAAGACCGGCAATCTCTCAGATTCTTCAGGCGTAAGGCTATGCTGCGAAATCTTGACCACATAATTAGTGATCTCGACCTGAAGATTATCTATCGCGTCTTCTTTTTTTCTGACCTTGTTAAAAAACTTTGGCTCTTTGTCAAAAAAACCTCTCATTGCCTCTTTTACAGCTACCCTGGAGATCCCAAGCATTCTCACGATCTCTTTCACAGACTGGTCAAGCGCTATTGAAGGTGTGGCCAATAGATGCTCTTCCAGATATTTTGGCTGGGCATGGTCAACCTCAACTTCTCCCGGCACAAACACAGTCGACAACTTCACAAATAAACCGATAAAAGGCAGGAATAAGAGCGTATTAAAAACATTGAAAACCGTATGCGCGTTCGCCACGTTTCTCATGATAGTCGCGTTGGTTATGGACCCCGGCGTTATCATATCAACTATTCTCTCAAAGATGCCGCTATAAAAAAACGGGAGTACTATCAGGACTCCCAGGACATTAAACAATGTATGCGCCATCGCCGCCCTGCGGCTTGTAATGCTCGAACCTATGGACGCAAATTGAGCTGTAATGGTAGTGCCGATATTACTGCCAAGCATGGCAGCTATCGCTATTGGAAAATCTATCACTCCGATCAGCGCGAGCGCCTGGATAAAGCCCACCACGGCGCTCGAGGACTGCAAAACAAGCGTTATGACTAAACCGGCCAATATGCCCAGCATTGGATTCGCGCTGAACCTGACAAAAAAATCCGACACCGCCTGCATCTCCTTTAAAGGAGCGAGCATGTCTTTTATCACAGTAAGTCCGAAGAACAAAAGCCCAAAGCCTAACAACACCTGGCCCCAGAACTTTATCTTACGCTGTCTTCCGAAAAACATCAGGGCAAATCCTATGCCTATGACCGGCAGGGCATATTTATCCAAATGGAACGCGATTAACTGGGCTGTAATGGTGGTGCCTATGTTTGCCCCCATTATAACGCCTATCGCCTGTCTCAAGCTCATGAGTCCGGCGTTCACGAAGCCTACCACCATTACGGTTGTCGCACTTGAGGATTGTATGATAGCTGTTACGCCTGTCCCCACCAGGACGCCGGCTAAGGGCTTATCCGTCAGTAGCTTTAATATCTGCTTAAGCTTGGCGCCCGCTACCTTCTGGAGGCCTTCGGACATAAGCGTCATACCGAAAAGAAGAAGCCCTAATCCCCCTAGCATTCCAAAGATTACTTCTTTAATCATTCACCTGTCTCCTCTGTTGTAGGCATGTTATTTTCTCTTTTCTTTTTTAAATAATCATCTATGGCTGATTTTAATGCCTCCTCAGCCAGGACTGAGCAGTGCATCTTAATAGGGGGCAATCCTCCGAGCGCCTCTGCCACAGCCTTGTTCGAGATTTTAAGGGCCTCTTCTATAGTCTTTCCCTTTACCAGCTCTGTCACCATGCTGCTTGTGGATATAGCTGCGCCACACCCAAAAGTTTTAAACTTCGCGTCTACGATCCTGTCGTCCTTTACCTTGATATAAAGCCTCATGATGTCGCCGCAATTATGCAAAATTACAGAATTAGAAATATAAGAATGAGGCTTATCTACTTCCAAATTATATACCAGCCCTTTATACTTAGAAGTTGATATTCTTTTAATCGGTGTGTAATAAAAATTTTCGTCAAACCAAGTTTTATGGGTATTTTTCAATTTTGGTAAACGTTTTATTTTTTTTCCATAAATTTCAGCTAATTTCTTTAAGGATTCTTCTTCTTTCACATATATACAATAACTCTCTTTATGAATTCCTTTTTTCGGCACCGTTAGAAAACTAGATATTATTCTATGCCGTAGAAGTAAAAGACGTGTTGAATAAGCAAGTTGTTTAGAAATCGTAACAAATTTACCAACACTGTTATTTATATATCCATCGCCTCTCCAAAGACCACATAGAAGTTCTTTTTGTTTCTCTAAGGAGAGGAGTATGGCCCATTGAGGAACGGATTTATTCTCTGCTCCTTTGCCAAACTCTCTCTCAAAAAATCTAGCAAGTCTTGCACTGTAAAACACAAGATTCACGGAATTATGCCGGGGCCTATATCCTGCGGGAGTCAATCCAAAACTTTTCCTCATTAATCTAATTACATCTTTAATATACATAGTTTCTTTGTCGTTAAAAACGAAGCCTACTGTTCCCCTGCATTTATTAGTTCTTACATAACCTTCGGAAAGATAATATCCAGCTAGTCTTAAAAAATCTTTGCTTACAACTATCTTTCCAGGCAGGTCCTTACTTTTAAAATCCCATTTTGGCTTCTCTATATTTAAATCAATATGTTTGAGATCAACTATCTCTTTCGGTATAGGGTATAATAAAAGATCTCCTTTCTTTAATTCTTCAGGAGTATGCCAGTCAACTATGCAAGATTTATATGAACTGAATTTATACGTTAAGTGATTTGCTTTTATAGATAAGATATGATGCTCTGGCGTAACAACAGTCTCGCCAAGAGTACGTCCTGAAATTGAATAAATCTCGCCTGTATAACGTCTTTTATGTATAGAGTTTACTTTATGATAAAATCCATCATGGCCCAATACTCTTTGGCCTATACTAATATTAGCAATTTTTTCTATTTTATTATTTGTATATATAAGTGTGTTCGGAGTAACACATACGGGATTCCCCACGTTTCCTATGCCGTCCGCGTCAGAGATCTCTCCTATATTCCTGGGATTCTTAAAATGCTCCATTACCTTTTCGCTATATTGCGTGTTAAAACTATCCATGATAATCTTATCGCTTTCTTTACTGCTATTTCGCAGTAGCCGCAGAGCTTGCTCTGCCAGAGGCAAAGTAAACTTTGCCACTACTTACTGTTTTATGGCTATCTGCCCCGGCTTATTGCTCTTTGAGTAGTCTTTCGCCGGTCTTACGCTTTTTAAATTATCGAGCGCGCCAAGTTCTTTAAGCCTGTTATAAATAAGTATCCACGCGCAGTCTTTTTCTTTGTCTACCTCGCACTTGCCTTTATCAGACCCGCCGCATGGCCCGTTTAAAAGCCCTTTCGCGCAGCGTGTCGTGGGGCAGATGCCTCCCGTAGCATTCAAAACACAATCCCCACACATCGCGCATCTTTCTGATAAAATAGTGCCGGTCTTATCCAGTATAGCGCCAAACATCGTATCGCACCCCGCGTACACAGGCCTGGACAACCTGTCATTATCCAGGACAGACTGTACTCCTAGTCCGCACGCGAGTATCACAAAGGCTTCTGTCTCGTCCACGGCCTTTTTATTCTTGGCAAAATGTAATTTGACCTGACTGGCTATGCAAGGTGAATCCGGGATGGCCCAGCCAGTAACTTCCCTGCCGTTTTCCTCAAGGAGCCTTTTAACCTCCTTAACTTCTTCTTCCCCGCCGGTCTTACAGGTAGTGGCGCAATCACCGCAGCCCACTATGAAAACCTTTTTCCTGGTCCCAAGACATTTTAATATCCCGTCAAATTCCTTTTTCTTAGTAACTATCATAAAAGCTCCTTGACCTCGTTCTCAAATATAGTCTTTCCCTGATAACCTACGTGTCTTTTTCTCAAATTGCCGTTTCTGTCTATTATAAAAGTAGTAGGTATGGAAACTATCCCTCCATAGAGGTCAGCGATTTCCTGTTTGCCTATCAATACCGTGTAATTTATGCCGTTCTCCATGGCAAAAGGGGCCGCCTGCCTGGCAGCATTCCAGTCCATGGTAACCCCTATTATCTCAAGGCCCTCGTCTTTATACTCATTATATAGCTCTATAAAATGCGGTATCTCCGCCCTGCAGGGAGGGCACCATGTGGCCCAGAAATCAAGTATGACAACCTTGCCTCTGAAATCCGATAACCTCCGCTCAGAGCCGAACATATCCATTAGCGCGAAATCAGGGGCAGGTTTATAGGCTGATTTTTCAGGGGTCTTCTTGACTTCCGGCTTTTTGCTGACCTTCATATTATTAACACCCCATAAGACCGCAGCGATAGAAGCTAAAATGACTATAGCTATAAAAAGTTTTCTCATAAGGTTCCTTTGTTACTACTCATCAGGCAGAGAATATAGCACTCAACCTCGAAAATTGCCCCAAAATAAGCAGTGCCCCTATTAAGACCAGAAATATGCCTGTGACCATGGGCACAAATCTCATGAAACCCTTAAACCGATTAAAAAGGAACAGGAACTGGTTCACCGCGAGGCTCGCCAGAAAAAACGGCACACCCAGTCCTAGCGAGTAAAAAAATAACAGCATTGCCGCACGCGGAAGGCTCGCGAGCGTTGAGGCGTAAACCAGTATGCTTGAAAGTATCGGGCCCACACAGGGCGTCCAACCTACGGCAAAGGCCATGCCTATCAATAAAGACCCCAGATATCCGAATCTCTTT